>JAGPLX010000007.1 GCA_018053185.1 Syntrophobacteraceae bacterium | reverse complement strand
AGTTCAGCTCCAGCGCCGGATGCCCGAACAGGAGATAAGAGAGAATATCCACCCGGTTCATGGACGGCACGCTGCTCAAGGCCAGTTTCGGCTGACTGACGGGCCCCGTCACTTGAACCTGGATGATCACATCCTTCACCTGCTTCTGGCAGACGATCTTGAGAATCGGATCGGGTTGGGGAGTCCCCCGAAAGATCAGCTCTCCTTCCACGACCTTCAATTGATTGCCCTGGAGATTGTAAGTTCCTCTCAAGGTATGGAAGCTTCCGAAAAGCTTCACGGGGCCATGGGAAGCTTTTTCGACCCTCATGGATCCGCTGATCTCGACATCGAGTCCTTTTCCCCGAACCCAAGTCCCCGTGTCGGGAAGGCTCAGGTTCAACCCCATTTTCATGCGTTCGAAGTAATCGGCTTTCTTCCGATCTTGGGTCTTTACCTCGACTAACATTTCGGTCTCGTCCCCTCCCACAATCTGGATGTCTCTGGCCAGATCCGTTTCCAGCCCACCCAACTGCATTTCAGCTTTCGAGAATTTGAGTTCCGCCGAAAGTTCCGGTTGCTCCGAAGGTTCGGCCAGTCGAGCTTTTCCCGAAACCCACCCATGAATCCCGAAAAGCTCTTTCACCTCGAGGTTTTCCCCCGTCGATTCCAGTTCTTCCACTCGGAACGAGGGAACATGAAGTCGGCCATGCAGCTGAACCCGACCTCCCAAAACCTGAGCATCCGCGTTCCGGATATGGATCATTTGCCCCTCCAGCGTCCAGTCCGCCCGGACTTTCTCAACGGGATTGGGCCATGCCTTCAAGGTGAAATCTCCATCCCGGATGGTACCGAAACCCCTGAAGAAAGGCCGGCTCAAGGTACCTCCCCCCTGAACCTCCCCATCAATTCGTCCCTCGACCTTGCTGAGAACATCCACGTAGGGAAGAATCCGGTCAGCGGAAAACCCGACCACTTTCAGGGTTGAGCTCCACTCTTCCGTCTTTTTGACCTCCAGGTGCAGGGGACGGAGGCTGAAACGAAGGGGGATCCTTGCATTCAAGACGGCGGGGACCTGCAGGCCGGAGGTCCGCAAATCTGCCTGGAGCTGGAGAACTCCCCCGGCAAGGTTTCCTACCAACTGAATCTTCTCGATGGCCTGTCCCCTTTCGTCCCGACGATCCGTGCTTCCACCGGATGCCGCCGGCCCCGGGGCAGATGTCTTTTGAAAGACTTTTGGGTCGAGGGCGAGATTTGTGATCTGGAGATTCACGGCTGCCCCGGGCTGTTCCAATCCTCCAGTGATTCGGACTTGCCCCCCCAGAGACCCCTCCTCGACAGGAAGCTTCCCGAAGAACCGAAGCCAGGCCCCAACCGACACGGAATCAAAGACCAGGGTGAGGTCTGTCTTCGAGTCCATCCTAAGGATTCCAGCCAGTTGGAGCTTCTGGCGATTCTGCTGGATCGTGAGGGAGTGCACCTGGACCTGTTCCTTGGAGAAGTCGATCCTCGCATCCAGAACCCCCACCTGATCTCTCCAGCTCACCTGGCTCGACTTGAGGACGAGGGTGCGCGTGGGAAGCCAGAGATTCTCGACCAGACCCCTCAGCTTTGCGCCGGTGCCTTCCCATATCTGCTCGCCCTTGACCTCGAAACGACAAGAGGCGCCCTGCTGTTCCGCCTCGGCCTGCACAGCCCCCATCCTATTCCCGAGGAGAGACCAGGAACGCGCTTTGAGACTTGCCCTGCGCGGCCCTTCCCTGCCGAGAATTTTCCCCTTCCCGGTGATCGACACTTGATCCATGACCACGGGACCATATTCCAGCCGCGGTGAACTCACGGAACCCTCCCAGATCAAATCCTGCAAGGTTCCCTTGAGGTTCCCCCTCGAGGAAACCCGGCCCCTTCCCTCCCACGGTTGAATGAACCCAGATACTTTGTTGATCTCGGGCGCTTCCAGCTCGTAATCGATTTGCAGCAGGTCTTCCCGAAGGCTTCCCGACAGTTTCACGGCGAGAAAATCGGGGATATTCAGGTTTCCATCGAGGGTCGCCTGCCATTCCTTCCAGGCGCGGAACTTGCCCGGACCGTAGCGGCCTTCGGCCTTCAAGGCACCCCCGACGTGCCGTTCAAGGCCCGGGACCAACTTATCGAGGTACCCCCGGTCAATTTTGAGGCTGACCCCGGCATAGCCGGCGTGTTCCGAGTCCCACGCACCGCGGACGTCGGCCCAGACGGACGCGGAGAAATTCCCCAGGGAGCTTCGAATATCTGCAGCCTCCAGAAACACCGCTCCCTTGGCGTAGGTTCCCGAAAAGAGACCTTGCCCGGCTTGGATGTCCCCCCATCTTGAGGGATCGAGCTCACCTTTCACCTCGACTTTCATATCCCGAAAATCCCGACCTCGAGCCTTGATTTCGAGGTTCCCCGAGAGGCTCGATCCACCATTTTCGAAGACGACGGGAAGGCACACGTTCTCGAATCGACCCCACCAGTGCACGGTCCCGGCCGGGGGATCCCCCTCTTCCGAACCTGCAGGAAGAAGGACAACAGTCCCTTTGACGGCACCGATATTGGTGGTCAGATCGTGGTCGATGGTCCATTGTCCCGCCTGAGAGTGAACCCGGACATACCCGGACATTTGCTCGATCCCCACTCTTTCCTCGGCAACAAGGGGAAACAGGGACCGAGAGATTGGATCCAGCCGGATTTCGACGTCCACCTCACCCCCGGGGACCAGGCTCACCAATCCCTTGGCCGCCACTCGATTTGACCCGTCGATGGTCATGTAGGACAGGGGGGAAGGTTTGATCTCCGCGGGGACGGGAACCTCCTTTCCTTCCTGCCCCCCCAGGTTCTTCTCTCCGGAGAGCCCCCCCAGTTCGATTTGCAATCGAGGTCCATCTTTCCCCTCCACCACCCGGAAAGACAGGGTCCCGTTCACATTTCTCAGTGTGAGGACCGGACGCCCATTCTGCAGAATGGTGACCGTTCCGGAAACGATCTTCACCTGGGGCAAGGGCATTCGAATCCACTCCGGATGTACGGGCTTGGAAAAAACGCCGTTCCCGGCACCGTGATTCCCGGGCAGCAGCCAATTTCCCTGGGCGTCCCGTTCCAGGTTCAGAACTGCCTTCTCCAGCAGGAGTTCCCTTGCATGCACGTAGGGCCAGGTGGAGGTAAACCGGTATTCGAGTCTTGCCTGATCACAAGAAAGCAATTCCCTGCCCGAGCTCGAGATCCTCAAATCCAGCAGTTCGAGTCGGGAGAAAGGCCACAGGCGGTAAGATCCCAGCCGGATCTCGAGGGGGGTGGACCGCTCGATCTCCCGCACCAGTTTTCCAATGAGTTGCTCCTGGAAGGGGGGGAGATGAACGGCAAGAAGAAGGGTCAGGGGGACCAGAATACATAACACGGTGCCCCATACGAGAAGACGAAAGGGAAAAACGCTTGCGCCAGAGGGTTCCTTGTTGGTCGGTTTCCTGCTCAGCAATATGATTCTCCGTTTGCCATGAAATGGTCTGCTAGTGCATTATGGGCAAGAACCCAATGCAAATCAACTGCCTATCAACGCAGAGGGAAGGTTGCCTCATGAATGCAATGGTTTTGGAGGCCTGTGCCCCCATCGAAACGGCGCCTCTCGCCTGGCGCGAAATGGCGGACCCCCGTGCAGGGCCTGGGGAGATCCGGGTTCGCGTGCACACCTGCGGAATCTGCAGAACGGATCTTCATGTGATCGAGGGAGAGCTTCCTCCCATGGGGCATCCGCTCATACCGGGTCACCAGATTGTAGGCACCATCGACCAGGTGGGAAGCGAAACCTCGAGGTTTCAACCGGGAGATCGCGTTGGGATCGCATGGCTGCATCACGCCTGCGGTCAATGCGTGCATTGTGGGAACGGTCGGGAAAACCTTTGCGAATCCGCCCTTTTCACCGGCTACCATGTTCCGGGGGGATACGCGGAGCTTGCCGTGGCACCCGAGGATTTTGTGTACCCTATCCCGTCGGTCTTCAGCGACACCGACGCAGCCCCCCTGCTCTGCGCAGGGATCATCGGGTACCGGAGCCTCAGGAGAAGCCGGTGCCGTCCCGGACAGACCCTTGCCCTCTACGGTTTTGGCTCATCCGCCCACATCGTGATCCAGATTGCCCTCCATTGGGGATGCGTGGTCTACGTGTGCACCCGCAACCCCAATCACCAGGAGCTGGCCGTTCGGCTCGGGGCTTCCTGGGCCGGATCCCGGCCCCAGGAAATGCCGGCCGGGGCGGACAGCGCCATCGTGTTTGCGCCCGCCGGAGAGCTCGTTCCCGCGGCACTGAAACAACTGCGAAAGGGAGGAACCCTGGCCCTGGCCGGCATCTACATGACGGACATCCCTTCCCTTCAATACGAAGAACATCTTTTCTACGAGAAGAATCTTTGCAGCGTTACCGCCAACACGCGTCAGGACGGCCTCGAGCTGTTGGAAACCGCCGCACGGATCCCCATTCGACCGAAGACGGACGTATTCCAGCTGGCCCAGGCCAACGAGGCACTACTGGCACTCAAGACGAATCGGTTGAACGGTTCGGGAGTCCTGCGGATTTTGGATTTTCCATGAGGCCGACCGACCTTGCGATGCCGCCCAATGGAAACTTCGGGGAGTGCGGTTGTCCTGGGACAATCGGACAAACCTTGCTGAATCGGTTACTCCGGGAGAAGATAGATGATACAAGCAAAGGCAAAAGCTCTTCTGCTTCTGACAGCCGCCGTTTGGACCCTCTCTTCCTGTACCGGCTCTCTGCAGCAATGTGAATCCGGCTCTGCGGCAAAAACGGCGAGCACCGGATCCACATCTCACGTCGCCCCGGTCCCCCCGTCCGCCCTGGAAAGTTACCTGGACAGGCAGGAAAGAGAACTTTACGCCACCCTTTCCCAAAAGGAGTACGCCACCGTTCAGAGGGAAGCCGACGCTCTTTTGGTCACCTTTTGGTCGGACGTGTTTTTCGACGTCAATTCCACCTTACTCAAACCGGGAGCTTCTGCCGAAATCGTCCAATTGGCGGAACTTCTCCAACACTACCCCGAAACCCACGTGAAGATCTGCGGACATACGGACAGTTCAGGGTCAGAACGGTACAACCTCGACCTTTCCCAACGTCGAGTCCTCGTCGTGCGCCGGCTTTTGATGGAATCGGGAATCAACGGGGAACGGATATCGGCGGAAGGGTACGGGGAATCCATGCCCATCACGTCGAATGCCACGGACTTGGGGCGTCGGATGAACCGAAGGATCACCTTCATCCTCACACCCAAGACCCCCTGAGTGCCGCACCGAATCATTGAGGCAAGGGAAAGCCCCATCGTCCGGGTACCGTCGACAAAACCCCCGTTTGGACCCCGGTGCCTTGAGGTCGGCTTCCGGAAACAGGATCTCACGGACAATGAAACTCGACCCCCTCCGGTCATATCGCGGACCGCCGGATCAGCTCCGAGGCAAATCCCCGCCTGCCGCCCGGGACGTGCAATCCAGCGGGGCGTGTTTCTTCCTGGACCACACGTAGAGGGCAACAGCCACGGCTGCCGCCGCATTCAGGGAGTCGATCCCCGAGGAGATGGGAATCGCTACGGAACGGCTTCGCCATCGGTCCGGCAGACCGGGGCCCTCCATTCCCGGCAATAGAGCGAAGTCTTGTGGAAATTGGAAATCCTCGATGTCGCTCCCCCGTGCATCCAGAGGGACCACCGTCAAGTCGTCGGGCAACTCTTCGAGAGAAGGACCCCTGAGGAGTCTCATCCCGAAGACGGTGCCTCCGGAGGCTCGAATGGCTTTCGGGTGAAATGGATGGGCACTTCCCTCCAGGAGAATCACCTGGGAGGCTCCCAGGGCCAGGGCGGATCGAATGGCCCCCCCGATATTTTCAGGGTCTTGAAAGGGAAGCAGCAGGCTGCACCCGCCGGGAAGCCCCGAGGAGGGTTCCCAGTCCGGGATGGGGGGTATTTTCACCACAAGGAGCGGCGCGCCCGTGCCAAAGATGTCCAGGGTTCGGAACAAGTCCGGGGTGAGGCGAATCCAGGCTACATGGAGCGGAGCCTCGGAGGGAGGCGGAGGGCCGTCCAGCCTGCTGATCCAGGCCTCACAGGCATGGGGGTGGGCATCGAGGACCTCTCGAACCTGTTTCGACCCGGATACCAACGCCCGCTGTTCCTTTCTGATCCCATGGCTTCCCAAAAGCTTTCTGAGGCCTTTGAACCACTGGTTCCCCTCGCTTTCGATGGTTCGCACCCGTCGATTCTCCATGGCTCGCACCTTCCGTACTCCCTCCGGCTCCTCGATCCGTCGGAAAACCACCAGCCGACGTCGGTGAGGAGTGTGGGGAATCCCGTAGGAATGGTCCCGGACCAGCAGGTACTCGCGTGAAAAGCGGGCCGCCGCCGCCTGAATCTCAGGATTGCATCCGGGTCCCTTCATGAAAATCGCCAATCCGTCCCGATTCAGGCAGCCTCGAATGCGGCGCAGAGTGGTCTCCATGGGTTCCACCGCCCGGGTGATGACCCCGTTCACCACCCTTTCATAGCGCGGACCGATGGCCGTGGGGATGACCTCGATTCCCCTCAGGTCGAGTTCCTCGAGGACCTTGTGCAGGAAGGAAACCCGCTTCCGGCGACTTTCCGCAAGCAGGATTTCCAGGTGGGGGAAGGCGATCTTCAGCGGGATTCCAGGCATTCCGGGGCCCGTGCCAAGGTCCAGGAGAGGAGAGGGAAGATCCATGAGTTGACCCGGCAGGATTGAATCCATATACAGTTTTTGTACCATGTTGGTGAAATTTTTGATTCGACTGAGATTGAGTTCCGGGTTGCGGTCCCGAAGGAGTTGATGATAGATCCAAAGCCGGTCCAACTGCTGGGAGGAGAGGCAGATCCCGCCTTGCTTGAGCAGCCCCTCCATGGACTTGCGGCTCGGGGTATCCAGGCTGCGGCGCGGCGTCGAACGATCCAACATTCCTCTCCTCCTCCTGCTTCTTCAACCTCATGGGACCCGGGAACAGCCGAAACGTCTTCGGCACCCCGGAGCGCGACTTTCTCAGGCCGGGAGCAACCCCGTCGTCATTCCCTCAAAGAAGGCCCTGGTTTTGTGGTCGGGCGACTCCCCCGGAGATCATCCATGCAAGGATCCTACTTTCGTCATCCACGATGGCCTCTTATCTTTGAGGACAACCATCTGCTCGTGCTTTATAAACCCGCCGGCCTCCTGGTACAAGGAGATCGCACGGGCGACGTTTCCCTCCTCGATCTCGGAAAAGCCTGGCTGAAGGATCGGTACCACAAGCCCGGCGAGGTGTTCCTGGGGATGGTTCACCGCCTGGATCGGCCCGTAGCGGGAGTGGTGGTGTTTGCCCGCACATCGAAGGCAGCCGGCCGGTTGAGTGATCAGTTTCGCCGCCGCAAGGTTCAAAAAGTCTATCTCGCCGTTTTGGAAGGGACTCCTCCCCAGGAACGGGGAACCCTCGTAAATTGGATCGAACGACGAGAGGATCGATCCAGTCGTGTACTTCCATCTTCAGCCCAAAAACAGGAAGCTCGGCTGTCCTATCGACTCCTGCGCTCATCGGGTCCCATCAGCCTGGTGGAAATCCATTTGGAAACCGGACGCCGTCACCAGATCCGGGTTCAGTTTTCCCATCTGGGATGTCCGGTTCTGGGGGACCTGCGCTACGGAGCCCGTGCCCCCCTCCCCGGAAAACAGATTGCTCTCCTGGCCCGGCGCCTCGTTCTCCATCACCCGACCCGGCACGAGCTCATCACGTTG
The DNA here is from genome assembly GCA_018053185.1 of Syntrophobacteraceae bacterium. Taxonomy (GTDB): domain Bacteria; phylum Desulfobacterota; class Syntrophobacteria; order Syntrophobacterales; family Syntrophobacteraceae; genus JAGPLX01. The sequence goes on along the minus strand of JAGPLX010000007.1, from coordinate 65,112 downwards.
GATTCGCCGCTTCCCGAGGGCTGGCCTCTGCTTCCGGAAAATTTCCCTCCCGTCCGGACGGTTCCCTGGACATGGGAGGACATGTGCTCTCTTCCCGCCGACACCGGGATGTAGGCCTGCAACGCCCACCCATTGTCATCCTCCCCAAATCGGATCCCTGAAACACGATGGTGCCGGATCGGCGGTGTCATCCGGCGCGGTTTCGATCCCGGGCAAATTCAGGATGGAAATCCGCCCCGCACTTACGTGCCGGAGCTCTCCGGACCTCGACCATGGAAGGATCCCGAGAGAATGAACACTCCTCGAAGGTCATCCTCTCTCGGAAGGCCTTAGAGTTGAGTTGCTCGATTCTTGATATATGTCGTCAGTTTAATAATCCAAAACCTTCCGAAACGCCGTGAGAGGTTGGAAACGGGGAAAATTCGAACCAGAGAGCGGATTTTTGTTTTTCATGATAGCAAACATAGTTTATACTTATCTAACCCCAATTGATTGTCGGACATCGCAAGAGTCTCGTCCGCTGCTTTTCCGGTTCGAAAACGCCTTCTCCTTCGGGTCTGACAATGTCGGCGGAGTCCGCGAAGCTGTGCGCTTCTCTGAGCTGTAAGAGATTTGAGCTACGTCCCGGCGGTTGTCCTCCTGGACGATTCATATTCGAGAAATGGCTTGGAATCGCAGCATTTGAGGGTTGAAGATGACACAAACGAAAGAGAAAGACAAAGACAAGGATATCTGCCTGGCCGTGAAGGCCCTGAAGATCGGCAACAAGGTCCGGGAACTCCGACAAAGAAATCGATTCACCTTGCAGGACCTTGCCACTCGAACCGGCCTGTCCAAACCATTTCTCTCCCAGATCGAAAACGATCACGTGGTTCCTCCCGTGGCGACTCTTCTGAAGCTTGCCAGGGCTTTGAATGTCGGAATGGCATACTTCTTCCAAGATGAGGTCGGCGACGAGAAGGTGTCCATCACGCGGCGGGGAGAGAGGATCCGGGTGGAGCGCCGGCCTCATCAATCCCAGGGAGTGGTGAACTATATTTACGAAGCCCTGGAAACCAAGAAGACCAACAAGAACATCGAACCCTTCCTCATCGAATTCCCACCTCAGCAGACGGAGGAAATGATTTTTATGAGCCATGAGGGGGAAGAGTTCATGTATGTCATCGAGGGGACGGTGGAATTTCGAACGGTGGACCGAGTGGAGATTCTCGAGGCCGGAGACAGCATCTACTTCGAGTCCGATCTGAGTCACAGCCTTCGTTGCGTGAGTGAGAAGCCCGCCAAGGCAATCTCCGCAGTGTGGAGTCGCCCCTGATCCATGGCGAAACCCGACCCTGAAGATCTCCCACGGTAAGGCTTCGAGATCAGGTCTGAGAAGGGGTCACAATCGATCCCGGTATGGACTAAAAGGGGGCAGGGTCTATTCTCCGGTTGCAGAGGTTGCAGACGCCTGCCCCCCGCGACGCAACGCCCTTTCTCATTATTTTTCCACACGAATACGGGCGGTAATCTTGTTGCTTTCTTTTGTCATCCCATCCTGAAGGTATTCAAGATAACACTCAATCAGGCTGTAGACCAGGTTGAGGTTGCTGGTTCGGAGCTTCACCGAGAATCTTCCAGGGGTCCCATATTGCACATCTTCTACCTTGACACAGGTCAGGGGGGACATGACGGCGTGGGGGCCTTCGGCTACCCAGCGAGAACAAACGGAACCGATGGGTTGGTTGGTCTGGACTTCATAGGCGAAACAATGGAGAGGGGGGGAGGTCATCTGTGCCCGGTCCGAATACCACCGGAAGCAGGCGCGTTGGATCTTCACGCCCTCCTTCGATTCAAAGGTCCCCACGATGTCGTAGGGAATGTCCTCATGGACCGCTTCGGGCACCTGAATGTTGAGCAGCTTGACATCACCGGTATACTCTTTTTTTTTGGCCAGCGGCCCGAAGGTATAACCGGCACAGGAAGACACAAGAAGCAGCGTGATGGTCATCACGAGGCCTTGTCTCGCGGCGGAAACCATGAAAATCCTCCCTCTTTGAGCGGCTGCTGACTCCTGGGAAAGCCGGGGGTCCTCCCCCTTTCGTCGACATCCGTCTTCGCGGCCGCTCCCCCACCAAGACGCATGCAAGAAAACGGATCCCTTCGGATCCCTTGCTGTCTGGTAGCGCACAAACGGTCAAGATGCAACCTCTTTTCTCCGTCCCACGACGGCCCTTCCTACCCGAACTCGATTCCTTTCTTCTGGAATCCGGGGGAAAGCCGGGAGGTCTCCATCCTTCCAACGACGGAAAATGAATCTGTTCCTCCAGAGAAATAGGATGATATAGTAGTTGCTAGAGTTCAACCACCTGGAGATGCGAGGGCGAAAACACCTGGGAATTTTCGACAACCCGTCCCAGAGGAGTTTCCCGTATGTTTCGAGAGATGAATCCTTTCCGATGGATCGGCCGGAGACCAAAGGATCCGGGAACGGACCTCTCGGATGTCTTTCGGCTGAAGTACCAGCATTTCAAAGAGCTGCTCGACGCCAACACCCAGCTTTCCAGGATCATCACCGACATGGAACAAAAACTCCGCGGGGAACAGCTCTTCGGAATGTCCTACGTGCGTTCCCAATCCGCCCGGGCCGTTTTCTGCACCCTTCGCATGATCAAGAGCCTGAACGGTCTTTCCGCCGACCGGTATGCCGTTCTGTACGAAATACTCGAAACCCTCAACGGCTACATCAAGGATCACCTGGAGAAGAAAGATGAAACTCACGTCTCTGAGCTGGTTCTCCCCTACACCGAAATCACCCGGGAAATGGTGGACTGGGTGGGAGGAAAGAACGCCAACCTCGGGGAGGTGCTGAGCCGGGTACGGCTTCCCATCCCAGAAGGTTTCGCCATCACCACCCGCGCCTATGAGCTCCTCCTCGAGGCCAACGACCTGGTGGATGAAATCAATAAGATCAAGATGCAGATGGACCCCAATGATCCGGAATCGGTCAACGCCGCCAGCGAGGACATCCAACGGCTCATTATCTCCGCCCGCGTCCCCCGCGAGCTCGAGACGGCCATCCTGGGAGCCTATGACCGAATGATGGAACGGGTTGCCCAACGGACGTCGGGCGACTTCCCTCGGGATGTCTCCCTAAGAAGCAGCGCCATCGGCGAAGACAGCGAACTCTCCTACGCGGGTCAGTACCTGTCGGTGCTCAACGTCCCCAGGTCCAGGTTGATCCAGACATACAACTACATCGTTGCAAGCCTTTTCACTCCGCGAGCCATCGCCTATCGGTTCAACATGGGGATCCGGGACGAAGACATCGCCATGAGTGTGGCCTGCCTCCAGATGGTGGATTCCGTTTGCAGCGGGGTCATGTACTCCCACCATCCTTTCAACCTCTTTCAGGACAACATCCTCATCAGCGCCGTTTGGGGACTGGGTCCTTATGCCGTGGACGGGGTGATCAGGCCGGACAGCTTCACCGTGGCCAAGGACGGGCATTTCACCCTGCTGGAGTCTTCCGTTTCCGACAAGCCTGTCCAGCTGGTACGCAATCCCGAGGGGGGGCTCGTGCAGATACCCGTCTCCGCCGACCGACAAAAGGCGCCGTGCCTCACCCACGAGCAGGTCCGCACCCTGGCGGAAATGGCCATGAAGCTGGAAGCCCACTACGGAATGCCCCAGGACATTGAATGGGCTATGGATCCGACCGGTCGTCTCCTTGTGTTGCAGACCAGGCCCCTCCGTCTGGAAACCTCGATTCAATCCGGAAAAGAGTTCGATCTTCCGGAACTGGCGGGCTATTCCGTCTTCTTGGAGGGGGGGAGTATCGCCTATCCGGGAGTGGGATTCGGTCCGGCCCACCATGTGCGATCGGAGGCAGACCTGGCCGGTTTTCCCGAGGGAGCCGTCCTCATCGCTTCCAACTCCTCCCCGAAGTTTGTGGTGATCATGCCCAAGGCTCGGGCCATCGTGACGGATTCAGGCAGCATCACGGGACACATGGCTTCCCTGGCCAGGGAGTTCGGAGTCCCTACCCTCCTGGGGACCGAGGTTGCTACAAGCCGCATTCCCCACGGTGCCGAGGTAACCGTGGACGCCTATTATGGGAGAGTGTACAGGGGGCGCGTCCCCGAGCTTCTCGAACTGCAAAGGGATCGCGAACCCCGCATGAAGGAAACCCCCGTGTACCGGACGCTCGAATCCATCGCCCAATGGATCGTACCCCTCCGTCTCTTCGATCCCGGGTCCCCGACCTTTTCCCCCGAGCATTGTCGATCTCTGCACGATATCATGCGTTATGTTCACGAGCTTTCCTACAAGGAGATGTTCCAGATCAGCGACCTGGTCTCGGAACGGGGACAATGCGGGGCTCGGCTCCAGGCCCCGATTCCCCTGGATCTTTGCGTGATCGATCTCGGAGGAGGCTTGGCCCCCCGCAAACCCAACCCGCGAAAAGTGGTCGTGGAGGAGGTTGTTTCCCTGCCGTTCCGGTCCCTTCTCAAGGGAATGCTCCACGAAGGGGTTCGCTACCAGAGGCCTCGCCCCGTCGAGTTCGGCGGGTTTCTTTCGGTGATGAGTGAACAGATGCTGTCTTCTCCCCATACGGAGGACCGGTTCGGAGATCGCAGCTACGCCGTCGTGTCGGACCGCTATCTGAATTTCAGCTCCCGGGTGGGATATCATTATGGAATATTGGATGCTTTTTGTGACGAGGTGATCACCAAGAATTACATTACTTTTTCTTTCAAAGGCGGGGCAGCCGACGATGTGCGGCGAAACCGGAGAGCCCGTTCCATCGCGCTCATCCTTGAGAACATCGGCTTTTCCGTCGAGGTCATGGGGGATCGAGTGGACGCACGCTATCAGAAATACGACCTTTCCCTGACCCAGGAGAAGCTGGATCTGGTGGGTAGACTGCTCCTTTTCACCCGCCAGCTGGACATGCTCATGCACAGTGAAAAAACCGTACAACAGATTGCCCAAGCCTTTTTGGAGGAGGACTATCAATTGGAGCGGATATTTTGTGCATAGTTTCTCGATTTTTTTTCTTTCATGGGAGTCAGTCCGACCCACAGGCTGGATCTTTATGACCCATCTAATTCCCGTTTCTTTCCTAACCGATGGATAAGTCTAGTAGTTTTTTTGAGATCCGATTGAGGTCCCCCTGCACCGCCTGACCCACAACTCTCGTTGTGTCGTTTAGTTCCCCTGAGCAAACGATGTTTGCCCCCGTCAAATTTCCGTTGACTCTTTCCCGGATCCTTTGCTAAAGTTAAAGTGCAAACGTACCTATACCATCAATTTTCTATATTTTTCACACAAACACCGCACGGTGGTAGAAATGCCCAAGGCAGGGCTTTGTCACGCCTCGTCTTCCCCGAATTGGAGGGAAGGGATGCAGTCGAGTCGGTGTCGATACCCGCAACTTCAAGTCCCATCCCATCTTTTCCTCGATACGCGGCACCCATGCGCATCTACCTCTTCACGGTCGCCGAAGCCTCCGCCTCTCGGGTCCGGGACTTCGATGCGGTCATGGCATCTGGCATTGGTCTTGAATGACTATGGTTCTTGAAGATCCTCTTTGCCAAGGGAGTGTGGAAAGGAAATCCCCGTGGACCTTAAGTTCATCTACCCTGTGGACCCCTCGGCGGTCGGAACCCGATTTCCTCTTTCCCACCGGACGCCGCTCACGCGTCGGAACAGTCGATATGGATTTTCCTCTACCGCACGGACATGGTGCGTGCTGCGACAGAGCACGGCCTGCTTGATACCAAAAGACCGTTTCATCAACCGGAAAGGAGGTGACCACTGCGTCAGGGAACCTTAGGGCTGGGCTGAAGGCGGAAGTATGGGGGCTGGTCTAGACCGACAACAGGAGGTGTATCCGCAGGAGAATTTCGCTGTCTAGGTACTCCAGACCATAGACCAAGGGATCCGTTTCCGAAAGTCCGAGTGCAATATCATTTTGTAGGATCGAGTTGACAAAAGGAGGTTACTTGCATGGCTGATGATTACGAGTATAAAAGAAGAGAAACCATCAAGTTTGTTGTCTGGACGGTCGTGTCAGTGGCACTAGTTTGGTATATCTGCTACGAGTATTACTCAGGGAGGATGATCAGCTGGTATTACTACGAAGCCGCCACAGCCGGCTATGCCGTGGATGTGAACCAGTTCAAGGACGCCACCAAGGAAAAGCCGGCCAGACTGGAGATCGTCCAGGCGGCGGAGATCCAGGGACTTCAGGCGGTTCCAGTCAAAAAAGGAGATCGTTTGCCCAAGAACACCAACGGGGTGATCTCCAAGAAGGACGTGGAGGAAGGTAAGCGGGTTGCCCTCGAAGGAAACACCCTCAAAGTCATGGTGCCTGTCCAGATCAAGGAAGCCAAGGGTTTCAAGTACCGAGACACTTACAAACACAAGGGTGTCAAGACAAATCCGTGGTCGGGCGTATGGAACGTCGCGGTGATTCTCGCGCTGGGATTCTCCCTGGGAACGATGGCCGAAGGGTTTACAGGCATGTTGGGCTTGAAGATCAAGAAGATCAAGCACTTCGAGGGTGCACACTAAGAAGGAGGCAACCATGTTCGATTTTGCAATTGCTGGAATTCAATCGCCCGTATTCCTGCTGGTCTTGACCGGTCTCACCGTCGGCATGGTCGGAGGATTCATCGGAGTGGGCGGCGGGTACATGGTGACCCCCGCCCTCATCGTATTCGGATTTCCCGGCTACATGGCCTCGGGAATCGATGTCACCCACATAGCGGGGAAATCGGTGGTGGCCACCATCCGGCATCGCCAGTTGGGGAACATCGACTGGACCCTCGGACTCGCCATGGTGGGCGGCACCATGATGGGCGTGGAATGGGGCGTTCGTCTTCTGAACATGACCAAAAAGGCGGGGGTCTCGGGCATTGCTTTACTTTCGGCTACCGTGGTCATCATGCTGTCACTTTTTATTTACACCCAGCTTGAAACGCGCAAGGCCCACAAGCAGATCGAAGAGAGGGAAAAAGGTGGAGGCCACCTGGGACGGGAGCATAAGGCCACCCGGTTGCCCGAGTTCTTCCAGAGGATCCCCCTCTTTCCCATCGTTCGCTGTCACGTGGCCCGCATCGTTATTTCCATGTGGGTAATCGTGATCGTTGGCATCGCCACCGGGGTGCTGGCGGGGTTCTTCGGCGTGGGTGGGGGGTTCGTTCGCGTTCCTGCCCTCGTATACCTCGTGGGGGCCACGACCCACATCGCCGTGGGGACGGACCTCCTCGAGATCGTGGTCTCGGGGGGGTACGGTGCTTTGAGGCAGTCCATGAGCGGCAACGTGGACATGATGGCGGTGCTGTTCATGATCGCGGGTGCCATGATCGGGGCTCAATTCGGCGCCATCGCCACTTCCTACGTACGCGGTCCGGCCATCCGCTATATCCTGAGCTACTCGCTGATCCTGGCTACAACGGGCGCCTTCATGCGGCTGGGGTATCTCATGACAGGGGGTCAATACGAGATTTTGTCTTTTGCCGCCGTGGTGTTCACCCTGGGCGAGATGATCTTCCTCTGTCTCTTCATCGCGAGCCTGGTCATTTTCGCGGCACGGCACAGAGCTGGAAAAGCGGTCCCCCACTGGATTCCGTCCCTGGTGGTGAAAGATTGATGGAAACCTTTCGAAAATCACGTTTCTTAGGAGGCAGATATCATGAGGTGGTTCATCGACAGCATGATCGGCTACTGGGTTTTGCTCCTGGTCGTTTCCTTGGTGGCTGCGGCACTGATCTACGTGTTATGGCTCAAAGAAGCCATGTTCTAGATAAGGGGAGGTGTGTTCATGCAGATATTGGCAAACATTGTGCTCTACGGGATTCTCCTTTGGCAGTTGTATGAATCGACGATTGCAGAATGGGATCCCTGGAACGCCTTCGTGGTGGTGTTCGTGATCCTGGTGGCCGTGGTGCTGAGCCTGTTGCCGGGATACCACGCCTCGCACGTGTCTCCGGGTTCCTATCCGTACGAAGACGATTAGCGATAGAGTCCCTCGGGCCCCGGCGTGAGCCGGGGCTCGAGAACGCCTGCAAGGTCTGTTCACGAGGGGGCGACCGCTTCCCCCGTGATCCTCTCCCATCGCAGATGGAGGGCTCCCTCTTGGGGAAAAGAGCTGCCGGGCTCCATGCTCTACCGAGAGAGGGGTTCCCCTTGCGAAAAGAAGGCCTTCCCACGATTTCGGCTGTCCATTGTCCATTGGCGGAAATATTCGGGTCCACAAACGGTGGAGAAGCTGATAAAATTTAGGTTTCTTTTTTGAACAATTCGAGGCCGCTCCTCATTGTACAAGCTCTAATGCAAGGGAAGCAGGAACGAGGAACCATGCCGCCGGAACCGGAAGATCTGCGCGAGGAGATCAAGGAGCTCTATGCCAAGCGAAAGCGAGGGGACCTCAACGAGAGGTCTTTTCAGAAGCTCCTGACCTTTTTCACCATCGAACTCTATCGGGCGGTGGTTCGCAAGCGCATGGCCAAGGACGAACCCATCGAACAGGAACATCATTCCATCCAGGCTCACTTCAAATGGACCCAGTCCTTGCTCAAGGAGCCGGAACAGGAGGCATCGAGCCTGTTTGCCACGGACCGGAGGTTGTTTTGCGTTCAGTCCCGGATCATCCCCGATCAACCCCCCACGGCGGACTCCCGGGACCATACTCGGGTGGTCCTTCTCCCTTACGACCGGGTTCTGGGGCTTTCCGTTCATCGCCGGATACGGTGGGGGGAGTTCGGGGTGGGGGCGCTTATCCTGGCATCCTCCCTTGTGTTTTGGGAACACCTGGACATCACCGGTTGGGTCATGTCGGTGATCGGAACCCTGGGCATCCTGCACGCTGTGCTCCTTCCCACACGCTGGATTGAAGTGGAATCAGGCAATCCATCCCCCAATCCGGAGCCCGTTCGAATCTATGCGGTCAGGAAGAAGAGCGGCCGGCAACTGGTCCGATTGCTTCGCGAAAAGACGAGGAGCAGATGAAGGGCATGCGAGTTCTGTTGGTGGACGATGAAGTGGATTTTGTCAACAGCCTGCGCAAGGTCCTCACACGCCGGGGGTTCATCGTGGATGTGGCTGATAGCGCCTATTCCGCCCTCTCCTTGATTGCGAAAAATCCCCCTGACGTGGTGGTGCTGGACGTGAAAATGCCCGGCATGGACGGGATTCAGGCCCTTGCGGAAATCAAGCGCATCGACCCCAGGACCGAGGTGATCCTTCTGACCGGTCATTTTTCTCCCACCGATGAAGAAGATACCATGAAGACCGGTGCCTTCTGCTATCTTTTGAAGCCCTGCAACATCATGAAGCTGGTGGATACCATCAAGGCAGCTGGTGAGGCCCGGGACCACGATTACTAGGACTTGTCCGCAACCAGGGACTTCTCCCCTTCGCGTAACCCCGGCCGGCAGAGAAGAAGAAACTTTCTCCCGATCGAACACTCATTTATTCACAGGTAGAGCCAGGCAAAGACGATGATCTCGACAAACGAACCGGACGTCCCGCGGACAACTGTTTCCCCCAACGACTGCACACCGACTGAAGGCAAGGGGAAGCGTATCTGGCGGAACTTTTTGACCTTCCTTGAAATCATCGGACTTCGCAGCGAGGACCGGCATATCGACCACGAACGGCAGCTCGCCCGCTTGAGGCTCTACCACACGGAATTCCGCAAGCTTCTCTCAGCCAACAACAGCCTCCTCGAGACTATAGGGGATCTCGAGCAAAAACTCAGTGGTCGGGACTACATCGATCGATCCTTCATCAAGCGGAAGGTGGTGCGCATCCTGGCCGATACTCATGCCATGGTGGAGAGCATCAACGTAATTTCGGGAAACCGGTATGAAGCCTTGCGACAGGTGGAGGAAGAGATCTCGGATCGTCTGACCCGGGCGGTCGAGGAGGAGTCCTCTTCCGGGCCGGGGATGCTGGTGACGGACCTTCACGAGATCGACGGCTCCCAGGGGGATTGGGTGGGGGGGAAGATGGCCAATTTCGGCGAACTGGCCAATGTTCTCAGATTGCCGACGCCGGAGGGTTTTGCCGTCACCACCGAGGCCTATCGTCTCCTGGTGGAAGAAGGAGGCATTCGTTCCTGGGTTCAGGATAAGCACATGGAGTTCGAATCCCAGGAGGACGTGCTCGAGGTGAGCAGGGCGCTCCAGCAGCGACTTATGGAGATCAAGGTCCCTCCCGCCCTGTGCCGGGAAATTCTCGATGGATACGACCGGTTGGTTCGAAGGACGGGGCGGGAACCCCTCATGGCTGTCCGGTCCAGTGCCGTGGGCGAGGACAGTGACTTTTCCTTCGCGGGACAGTTTCTTTCCCTCCTGAACGTCTCGAGGGACAACCTCTGCCAGGCATATCACCAGGTCGTTGCCAGCCTTTACTCTCCCGAGGCCTTGTCTTATCGCCTTCTTCACGGAATCCCGGGAGAATCGGCCCAGATGGGGGTTGGGTTTGTGGAGATGGTCGAGGCCGTGGCCGGGGGGGTAGTGTTTTCCAGGGACCCGAGCCACCCCGACTCGAACCAGGTGCTTATCCAGGCCGTCCGTGGACTGGGGGTCGTACTTGTGGACGGCAGGACTTCCCCGGAGATCCTCCGTGTTCCTCGAGGAGGGGCTGAAGGCGGAATCCTTCGCACTCCCTCGACCCAGGACCTACAGCTGCGGATGGTTCCGGGGCAAGGGATTCGGGAAGAGGAGGTCCCACCCTCTCTGGCCGCCCAACCGATCCTGACGGACGAGGAAGCCGCTCGACTGGCATCCTGGGCACTGAAGGTCGAAGCCCATTTCGGCTGCACCCAGGACATGGAATGGGCCATGGATGCCGATCGACGAATCTTCCTCCTCCAGTCCCGACCCTTGCTGCTGGCAGCGCAACCCGCCCGGAGAGTCGAGCCGATTGCCGGGTTTCCCGTGCTTCTCGAAGGGGGAGAGGTGGGTTGCCCGGGAGCCTCATCGGGTCCTGCCGTTCACATGACCGATGACGAAGATATCGACACCTTTCCCGAGGGCGGGATCCTTATCGCCCGGCGTTCCTCTCCCAGGTTTGTTCGCCTCATGACCCGGGCACGGGCCATCGTCACCGATGCAGGAAGTACCACCGGACACATGGCCACTCTGGCAAGGGAGTTTCGAATCCCCACCCTCCTCAATACGGGCAAGGCTTACCAATCCATTCCCCGCGGCGCCGTCATTACCGTGGACGCAGGCAGCAGGCTCGTCTACCTGGGTGAGGTCCCGAGTTTACTCAAGGGGGAATCGGACGAAGCCTGGGAGAAGGAAATCGGTTCCCACCGCCTGCATACGCCCGGATATCGGCAGCTGAAGAAGGTGGTGGAACTGGTGGCCCCCTTGAACCTGACGGATCCGGCCTCGCCGACGTTCTCACCGGAACATTGTCGAACACCCCATGATGTTGCCAGGTTTGTCCACGAAAAGTCCTACCAGGAGATGTTCCAGTTGGGAGACAAGGTGGGAGATTTGCGTGGAGCCAGTTTTCAACTGGACGTCTTCCTGCCCGTGGACCTCTACATCATCGATTTGGGAGGAGGTCTGAAGAGCTTTCCCAAGGACCGCAAGGTCAAGCCGTCCCAGGTCGCCTCCGCCCCCTTTTCGGCCTTGCTCAAGGGAATGTTTCACAAAAAGATCCCCCGATTCGGTCCCAGGAGTATGGATCTGGGCGGCCTGTTTTCGGTGATGATGCAACATGCCCTCACAAGCCCCGAACAGGATTCGACCTTTCGCGCCCCATGCTATGCCCTCATCTCGGACAACTATGTGAACTATACGGCTCGAGTGGGATATCATTTCAGTGTGGTGGACACTTACTGCGGCAACACGACCAACAAAAACTACATCACTCTGGTGTTCAAGGGAGGTGCTGCGGACTACGTGCGCCGGGTCCGAAGAACCCGCGCTATCGCCGAGATTCTGAAGGAGTACGGGTTTTCGGTAAAGCTGACCCACGACATGGTCAATGCGCGACTGAGCAAAGCCCCACGGGAGCAGCTGCTCCGACATCTCGAAATGTTGGGCTCCCTGCTCCAATTCTTCCGCCAGATGGATGCGGCCATGGCCGGCGACGATTCGGTACGAGTCTTTGTGGAAGCCTTTTTGCGGGGGGACTACGGATTGGAACAGGTAGGAAGGGGGCACGGCCCCGAACTCGACAACCCGGATGATCCCGGACCGAATCTGGAAAAATAGAGGCGGCCGGGCGGATCGAGGAGCTGCGGTGCCGGATCGGTGGGTCTCGCCCCGACTTAGCTCTCGGGTCACTTCGTCCCGTGGCGATCCGCCTGGGGTCCCGGGTTCCTTTCCCCTGGTTCACCGCCGTTTTTTTCCACGTCTTCGGCGAACACCTTGCGTTCGTATGCGTTTTCAATGGCCGAAGTGAGCACATCCACGGGACAGGGTTTCAGGAGGATTTCCGCAGCCCCTTCCCGAAGTGCCCGGGACACCTGGCCCAACTCGATATGTCCCGAGAGAATCAGCACGGGAGTAGATTCACCACGGTCTCGTATGGCTTTTAAAGTCTCCAGCCCGTCCATGCCGGGCATGCGAACATCCAGGACCACAACGTCAAAATCCTGCCGCGAGAGCAATTCGAGCCCCAAAGTTCCGCTTCCCGCGCTTTCCACCACCATTCCTCTCCGCTTCAGAACTTTGGTGAGCGACTGGACGAAAATCTCTTCATCATCGATCAGCAGGACACGAATGGGCTGAGGCATGGGAGGAACCGGCTCCTTTGGGCGGCAGAGGGACTCGGGACCGGAGTCTGTTAACCATCTCCCGTCCCCTTCCCTTCCTGGATCATCTTTCGTTGGTGCGCCTGACGAACCTTCTCGTTGAGGTCCTCAACATAGACGGGTTTGGTTACGTAGTCAAACGCTCCGAGGTGCATGCCGTCCACGGCCGAATCCACCGAGCCGTGACCGGTCAGAATGATCACCTCGATGAGAGGTTTTCGCTTTTTGAGGATCTTCAGGGTATCCAATCCTCCCATGCCCGGCATCTTCAAATCGAGAATCACTACATCGACCTCGTCTTCTTCGACTTTCCGCAGCGCCTCCTCTCCCGTATGGACTACAGCGACCTCATATCCCCGCTTGGCCAGAAGCTTGGACATGTTGTTGGCGAAGGTCACCTCGTCGTCCACCAGGAGGATCTTTACTCTAGGCATTGGAGCCCCCTGTGCCGGCATTTTCCAACCCATCCTCGACATCCCTGGGAAGCCTGAAAGGAAGAAATAGGATGAATTCCGTACCCTTGCCCACCTCGCTTCGAACGGAGATGTTCCCTCCGAGCCGTTGAACGATGCCGTAGGAGATGGACAAACCCAGCCCCGTACCCTTGCCTACCGGCTTGGTGGTGAAGAAGGGATCAAAGATCTTTTCGATGTTTTCCCGGGTGATACCCGCGCCGGTGTCCGCCACAATGATTTCCGCCCCCTCCCGTTCCGGGTGCGTCCGCGTGGTGATTCGAACCGTCCCATAGGGCTTGCCGTCGTGGGCCTCGATGGCGTTGTTGATGAGGTTCAAAAAGACCTGCTGAAGCTGAGACGGATCGGACTGGAGCGGCGGAAGGTTTTCCTCGAAATTTCCTGAAAGCTGGATGCCGCTGGTTTGCGCCTTTTTGTGCATCAGATCGATCACTTCCTGGAGGAACCGGTTGAGATCGACCCTCTCGATGAGAGACCTGGTCCGGCGGGAAAATCGAAGAAGATTCCGGGTGATGAGATTGCATCGTTGCACCTGGGTTTCGATCTGGTCGAGGGATTCATCCAACTGGGATTTGAACTCGATGTCCAGGTTGGCGGTATCCTCTTCCACGTCCCGTATGACCTGGGCTTCCGTCAAAATGATGGCCAAGGGATTGTTGATCTCATGGGCTACGCCGGATGCCAGCTCCCCCACCGACGCAAGCTTGCAGGCCTGATACAGCTGTTTGTTCAATTGATCGGCCTCTTCATCCCGTTTTCGGATCACCTTGATCATGTGCCGCGTGGTGATGAGGGACACCACCAGGATGGCCAGGGCGCTCAGCGCAAGAAAGACAAGGGAAGCGATGTTGGCATGATTGACCTCGCGAAACGCCTCGGCATAATCCTGGCGAACCACCAACACCCACTTGGGATCTTTCATCCAGGAATAAGCCACCACCAGCCGCGGGGAAGAATCCTCTTCCCCCAGGGCGGTTCCCGTCAGGACCTCGACTCCGCTCTCCTCACGAAACAGGTGCATGGGCAGGGGCGCCTGTCCCATGAGCAAGCCGCCGGAACGGGGAGTCGTCTGGTAGACTCCCTCGGAGTTCAGGAGAAAGACATCCCCCGTCCGGCCGATCCGCACATTGCCGAAAAGGGCGCTCAAGAACTCGTTGTAGATGGTAGCCCGCAAAAGCCACTTGCGGTCCCCTTCCGTGCGGGCCACGACGATGATGAAATGAGGAACTTTGCGAAACCCGAGGAACATGTCGCTGATATAGACACCCTTTTCCATGACCTCCTTGAACCAAAAGGTACCAGAGTAGTCATTGGCCATGAGATCGTACGGACCCACATAGGCCAGGTGCCTTCCCTTGTCGTTGAGGACCCCCAGATCGGTGAAGTAAGATCCCTCCCTGCAGGAAATCTCGAAAATCCTCTCCAGGTTTTCCCGCAGGCTCAGATGCTCGAGAGAATGGCTCTGAGAAAGGAGCTGCAAGGTGGAAACCCGTTCCTTGAGAAACAGCTCGACGATCTTGCGATGAGATTCCACTTTGCTCAGAAGATCCTCGACCATGCGAGAATATCCGAACCGTGAATAGTAGGTGTAGATACCCCATCCGACGAGGATGAGAGGGACGACGGAGCACAGAAGGGTCAGAAGGACAAAACGAAAGTAGAGCCTGGAATAGGTTTCCTTGGGAAGACTATTGACGGCATCCGGTCTAGCGGATGAGTCCTTGGTGTCCGGGATCATGTTCAGACCTTTGGGGGGTCCCCTGGGATGCGTGGACAAGGAATCCAGGTTTTACCTCCGCCATGGTGGAAACCATGCCCACCGCATCGTTCAGCGAAACCTCCCGTACTTGCACCATCCCGACGGGAATGCCCCGGAAATCCAGCACGGAAAGCTCCATCCCCCGGGAAATCCCGTGCGCAGTGCCCAACCCAAAAGTAATCTCGAATTGAGGGGGGTCGCCCAACACTCGATAGATTTCAGCTTTTCCTTCTCGAGCGAGGAAACGATCGACATGGCGTGACAGTATTAGAATAGCACAAAAGAAACTGCATACAAGGGGCAGGGCGAAAACCGCCACCCACCATGGAGAAATGTTCAGGTATCGAAGGAACAGGGACTTGGAACGGAGCCGGTAACTGGGAACATCTGCGTGGACAACCACACGGAGGATCGGGCTGAGCACCACGGCGGGATTCCCCCTGGCGACAACCCTGAGCGTATAGGCTCCGGGGGATACCCCCGAATCCACCTCCAGGACCCCGCGCCAGAGCGCGTTGCCGTACCAGAAACTCGGTTGGATTGCCTCGAAAGTCAGTCGAATCCCCTCTGTGCCCGATTCGTAGGCCAGGCCCCCAATGTCGGGCACATCCTCCCGCAGGGGACCCGTGAGCCGGAGTGATTCTCCGGAAAGGACCGAATATTCATGGGACGGGTCTCGAAACCTGCCCACGAGTCCATCGAGAACAGCCAGGAGGAAGACTGTGCAAATCAGCGCACCAATTTTTCCGATTCTACCTCTCCACCTTCGTGCTAGAGCTTCATCCATTTGAGAAACCATGAGCAATTTCAATGGGTTTTGTCTCCGGAACCCGGGGGGATCCGCCGCCTTTCCTCGCAAAACCGGGTAATCCCCTCCCCCCCTGGTTCCATCCCCTGTCATGCCTGCCTATTTTTTGAAAATGTCCGTCTTGCTGACATTCATGAAACGAAGAGCCTTCCCTTCTTCCTTGTAATAGAATCGAGCTTCGTCCCCTTCATCCCAGGCGTTGTCCGGCAAGGAGAAAAACTCGTCGGGGACGGAAAAGGTGACAAGAGTCTTCTGCTTTGCGGAGTAGATGGTGATGGTCTTCTTCTCCCGATCCACCTGGGGGAACTTCTTATCCTTGACGAGAGGATCGTCCTTTGCGACGTTTTCCTTCTGATCCAGCAGAGTGTAACGAATGGTCTTGAAATTCCCGGCGGTCGGATCGAAGATCACGATCTCTTTGTTCCTGGTATCCAGCTTCATCATCAGGCCCGCTTTGGGATCGGCACCCACATCCTCCGGATTTTTCGGAAGCTCATAAGTGACCGGCGGCAGATGGCTGTAGTCCGGGTTCTGAGAATCACCCCTGACATCCCGAATGATGGTCACCAGTCTCTTGTCCTTGTCGAACTTGATGACCCTTCCCTGGTCCACTTTCCCATATTCGCCGCAACCCGCCAGGAAGGCCGGGCAGAGAATCATGAGCCACGCTGCAACCCAGTGTCGATTCTTTCCCATTTTCATCTCCCATTGGTTGAGCCGGTTGTTCCCGGCTGTGCTCTTCACTATCCCCCAAACCTGCTTCGTGGTCTCTGGGAATGGCTGCCGGGGGGGGTGCGGATCCAGCCGACCCCCCCAAGAACCATGCCCAACCCCGAAAAGTCCCCATATCACCCTTCAGCCGAGATTGGTCTTGGACATCGCC
This sequence comes from Syntrophobacteraceae bacterium, assembly GCA_018053185.1. Classification (GTDB taxonomy): domain Bacteria; phylum Desulfobacterota; class Syntrophobacteria; order Syntrophobacterales; family Syntrophobacteraceae; genus JAGPLX01. Next base: position 48,423 of record JAGPLX010000007.1, on the reverse strand, counting down.
GCCTTCTTGGCGGCAACCTCCGCCTTGGCACCCTGGAACATTCGCACGGCGATGTAGATGGAAAGAGCCGCCACCACCGCCAGGACGAAGAAAGTGGCCGAGGCATCGAAAAAAGGTTTCTTTGCGGGGAAATACATGGATAGCAGCTTCAGGATGATGGAAACGGCACATCCTATTACGGCGAGACCAAAGGCGATGCGAATGCCGTAACCCTTGATGTACTTGGTGGCCACCGTTCCAATCTGTGCGCCGATGGAGGCCCCCACCAGCATGATGATGGCTGCGACCAGTTCGGTTCGCCCCTTGTACGTATAGGTTGCGGCGCCGTAAAGCCCGGAGATCATGACCTCAAAGAGGTCGGTTCCCACGGCGACATGGGTCGGACACCCGATGATGTAGATGAGGGACGGCATGCGAATGAGGCCTCCGCCTATTCCAAGGATACCGGCCAACCATCCCGTGAAAAAGCTCACCCCGATGGGAAGCCAGGCGGAGCAGTAGATGCCCGCGGTTTTGAGATGGATCATGGGAGGGATCTTGATCTTGTGGAAGGTCTTGTGCCATTCCAGTCCCGTGACCTGCTTATCCACTTCCCTTCCGGCGGCCTTGGCCTCCCGTTCCTTTTTCCTGCGCTTGGCCACGTCGCTGAACACCATCCAGGTGATAAAGGCCAGCAGGATCAGGTAGAGATACCGCACCGTGATCTCGACACTTCCAATCCGTTCGAGCCACATGACCATCTGGGCGCCGAGCTCGAACCCCACCACGGTCCCGATGAGCATGATCAATCCCAGGCGATAATCCACGTTGCCGAATTTCCCGTGACGCATGGTCGAGATGAGGGACTTTCCCGCCATATGGGCGATGTCTGTTCCAATGGCAAATGCCATGGGAAACCCGAGAATGTTCAAACCGGGGGTCACCATCCAGGCTCCCCCCATTCCAAAAAATCCTCCAATGATTCCCACACCGATTCCAAGTATGATCAAGCCCGGCCAGAAAATCTTCACTCCGGCGATGGGCATCAGAATGTACAACCAATCCATGGCCTCTCCTCCTGTTTTTCAGCTTGCAGCATCCCGGTTCCGGATCCTGAATCAATGTTCGGCCAGATCTCTCGATTTGAGATCAATGCCGATATGGGTCATGATGAGGTCGGCAACCACACCGAAGATCACCCCGATGAGCGGGATGAGGATCACGGTAAGAATAGTGAAATACAGATGACTTTCGTTGTAGAGATTTGCCCACCAGGCCATGATCCCGCTAAGCTTTCGAGTATCGGCCACAATGACGAGCGGAGCCGCCGGACCGGCGGCCGCCACGGCAAGGCCCGGGAAAAGCACGCTCACCATGGCAACGATGCTCAACACTTTCTTCCAGGTTCCCATCATTTTTCCTTTCCTCCCTTTTCCAAACCCCAACCGTTTTTTTCCAATCTCATGCAACTCATCGAACCACCATCACGGTACATGGGGCGGCGGAAACCACCTTGGACGCGGTGCTTCCGATGAGCAAACGCTTCAGAAAACCCGTCATCCCCGTGCTCCCCATCACGATCAGGTCAAACTTCCCCTTTTCGGCCCGTTCGATGATATTGTTTGCGGGAACAAAACCGGTCTCCAATACAGTCTCCACCGGGATGCCTTTCTCTTCGAACAGAGCTTTGGCCGTACGCAGGGCATTTCTCGCCTGGGAATCCAGCTTGTCCTGAACGTTGGGCGGCATCTCCTCGAAGTCCTCCCGGATGTAATAAGCCACCGCCATGAGGGTCACCTCGGCCATGCCCAACTCCGCCATTTCCAGGGCCGTTCGAACCGCCTTCATGGAATGCTCCGAACCGTCCGTCGGCACCAGTACCTTTTTTGCCATTTGCTTCCTCCCCTAACCCGCTTCCCGTTGTTTTCACCTTCCAACCACTGCACCAGGACCGATCTCCCGATGAACAGCCCTCAGCAAGTTGTATGCCTAACGGAAGCCCTTGGAACGGGTGACGTCGTGAAAGACTATACAAGCGCACTTCTCCTTCCCAAGGCTTGTGCATACCTCCCAGGGAGAAACCGGAGAAAGACACCTGTGTCACCGTTTGGTGGACATTTCAGTCGACTCCCCGCCTTTCAGGGGAACAAGAAACTGCCGCATCCTCCTCCGAAACCCGTCGATCTGGATGGGTTTCATGACATAGCCCAGGGCCCCCATCTCGAGGGCCCTGGGCACATCGTCCCTTTGGTGAAGAAAGGCGCCCACCACGATGGGAACGTGGGGAAAGGATCGCCGGATCTTTCGAAAAAGGCCGAAATCATTGGTCATCAGGAGACCGAGGTCCGCCAGAAGGAGACTGAACATGATCTTCTTGAGAAGCGCCATGGCTTCGGTTTCCTCCGATGCAAGATAGCATTTGTTTTCGCGACTGGTCTCCAGTGCCCGGGCGAAAAGCTCGCCCATGTCCCGGTCGGGATCCAGAATCAGGATGATTTTCCGGTTGGGGTCGGTCATGAAGACTCCTCTCTCCTGCAACCCATTTCCCGGCTGAACAAGACACCGGAAGAGAGCCGCCCGGGTCGTGCCGAGAGGCGTATCGAAAGAAGCTGGAAGTTCGGGAAACGATCTGATCAAAGAGCGTGCCAGGGAAAAAGGAAGCTCACCAGGATCTTGGTCTGACGGGTATAGGAGAGGGATTCATTGGAAAAATAAAGCACCTTGCACTCGTGGGGCAGGCAATGTAGTTTCCGAACAGGCGCATTTTGAGCGGATCGGCGGAGAGAAAGCTTTCGCGGGGGTGTCGAGGGGTCAGGAATTGGAGGTGATTTCCAGGGAATCGGACGGCACATCCTCTTTGAAGGGAAGGATGACGATGAAGGTGGTCCCGGACCTTCCGGGTCTTTCTTCCCGGGTGTAGCTCTCACACTCGATGTTTCCTCCGTACTTGGCGACAATCCCGTAGCTCACGGAAAGCCCCAACCCGGTCCCATCCCCCACCTTCTTGGTGGTGAAAAAGGGATCGAAAATCTTCTGGAGGAACTCGCCCTTGATCCCGATGCCCGTGTCCTCCACCACCATCTCTGCATATCCCGCTTTTCTGCCTTGACGGGTGGTGATGGTCAAGACCCCCTGACCGTTCATGGCATACACGGCATTGTTGATCAGGTTGAGAAGTACTTGCTGAATCCCCCGCGAATCCCCTCGAACGGGTGGAAGCGCCTCTTCCAGGGACGTCACCAGTTGTATCTTGTGAAGGCCAAGGGTATGTCGGACCACGTTGACAATGGATTCCACGTTGGCGTTGAGGTCACAGAAATCCTCCGTTTCTTCGCTGATCCTGGCGAAACTCAACAGGCGCTCGACGATGCTCTTGCAATGAAGCCCGTGGCGTTCGATGGTTTTTAGATCATTGTATTCCATAGTGCCCGGATCCATCCTCTCAAGAAGGAGGTCGCAAAAGCCCAGCATGATTCCCAGGGGATTGTTGATCTCGTGGGCGATTCCGGCGGCCAAGGTCCCCAGGGAAGCCAGCTTCTCCGCATTGATGAGCTGCTTTTCGAGGCTTTTGCGTTCTGTAATATCCCTGGCGATTCCGAGGACGTGGACGGGGTCCCCTGCATCGCCCCTTACAGGCAGATATTGAAAGTTGAACCAGAAGTCCTCTTCGCCGATGCGCAGGACGTTTTCGGTACACACCCGTTGCCCTCCTCGCAGAACCTTCCGGACGAGACCCAGCTGCTGATCGGCCTGATCCCGAGGCAGGAAGCGGAAGAGGCTTTGTCCTGCAATTTCCTCGTTTCCCATGCCGAAAAGGCGTGCCGTGTGCTGGTTGGCAGCCTTGAGAATGCCGTCCGTATCCACCATGAAGATCAGGTCCTCTGCACTCTCCACCAGGGAACGATATTTGGCCTCGGATCGCTCGAGCTCTGATGCGTACCGGCTGATGTCCCGGGTCTTGGAGACCACCTCATGTTCCAGGATGGTGGACCAGCGAAGCTCATAGAAGATGATGACGACCGTACCCAGGATGATGATGAACATGATGATTCCCTGCAGGATAAACTGGCACTGGTACACGGAATGAATGTTCCCCTCGATTTCCTCGGCGGGAGCCACGACCGCCACGCACCAGACGTACGACATGTGGGGTCCTTCGACGCGCATGGGAGCATAGGCAATCAGCTTCTCCACGGGCTCCATCAAATCCCGGTGCCGACCCGAGGTATAGCTCCCTGCACCCTCCTTCCCTTTCATCATCTCGTTTCGCTGAATTTCATTGATCTTCTCGAAAGAAATGTCCAGACCGCGAAAAGCGCGAACCTCGAAGACGTTCTCCCCGATGAAGGACGGCTCTGGATGGTAGAGGAAAGTCCCGGAGGAATCGATGACCCAGGCATAGCCCGTCTTGCCGGATCGCACAGGATGAACCGTCTCCTGGAGAAGACCGCTGACGTTCAAGGTCGCCGCCAGGTACCCCGCGAACCGGTGAGTAGGTCTCGGGTGTTGAGCATCGGAGGAATCTTCGTACGTCGGGACAACCAAATCGATGAGGATGCGCTTCTTGTCCTTGGCGAATTCCTTGGTACGAATCCCCGTGGCTGTGGTCTTGCCGCGATTGGACATATCCGAAGCCCAGGAGAGGTACACCCCGGCCTCCTGGCGCACAAGACCCAGATGCTTCATCGCCACCCCCTGTTCATCCGCCACGAACATGGTATTGCCGTCCCGGTCCACTCGCCGGATTTCCTGGAGGTGGTCCCGGTTCAATACGGGCAGCGTCGACAGAAGCAGGGCTTCGTAGGCCTCGGGATCACAGTATTGGATGGCGGGGGAAGAATTGAGGAAAATCAAGTCCGTGATGGCGTTCTGGATGCCGGTTTCGATCCTGGAGGCGGTCGTCTTGGCCAGGACCAGCTGCTGGTTGTTGAATTGGCTCCTCAGGATTTCCTTCATGTACCGGGCCGTGGAAATGCCGAGATAGAGGGCAAGGCTTACCAAGGCGATGGTGATCATCGCCACCATTTTGATGACCTGCCGCAGCCTCAACCTTTCCCCTGCCGCGGTCCTGACCGCCTTTTCGTTGTCTTCCACCATGTCCTTCATGACTTACAGTGAAACTATCGGATGACAATTCAGTTGACTTGTCCCTCCGGCGGGATCAGGATACTACAAAAAAACGATGAAGGAAGAGCCACCGGGAATAAGGCCGCCCCGCCCGAAGAGAGGCACATCCCTTGGCGCCATGTCCGCCGGGCAACTATCCGGCAGCGGAGGACGATCATGGCCTGTAAAATTCTCATCGTCGATGACGAGAAGGACATGCTGGTCCTTCTCAAGCGGATCATTTCCGAAAAGACATCCCATGAGGTGACGGTCACGGACGATCCCCTTCGCGTCACGGATCTGCTCAGGTCCAATCACTACGACGTTGTGGTCACGGACCTCAAGATGCCCCACAAAGACGGGATCTATGTCCTGGAAACCGTGAAGGAAAAGGACCCCACCACGGCAGTGATTGTCATGACGGCATTCGGTTCCATTGAATCCGCCATCGAGGCGACGCGAAAAGGCGCCTTCGATTATATCACCAAGCCCTTTCGAAAAGAAAGGATCCTTCACCTCCTGGACCAGGCGATAAGATGGCAACAGCTTCAGCGCGAGAATACCTATTTGCGCGAGAAGCTCTCGGGAGAATCCTTCTTTTCCGGCTTCATCGGAAACAGCCCGGCCATACAGAGGCTCCACAGCCAGATAGATCGGGTGGCCAAAACGTCCGCGACAGTCCTGCTCACGGGTGAGAGCGGCACGGGAAAAGAGCTGGTGGCCCGTCTCATCCACTCGCGCAGTCTCCGAAAAAACCGGGAATTCGTGCCCGTCGATTGCAGCACGCTCCCCGGATCCATCATCGAAAGCGAGTTGTTCGGTCATGTGAGGGGGGCCTTCACGGGGGCCGTTCGAGACAAGAAAGGACTGGTGGAGGAGGCTGGCGGAGGCACCCTGTTCCTGGATGAGATCGGAGACCTGAGCACCCCCATGCAGGTGAAACTGCTGCGACTGCTGCAAGAGGGCGAATACAAGGCGGTCGGTTCCACCTCCATTCGAAAGGTGGACATCCGGTTTCTTGCCGCAACCAATCGCAACCTCGAGGAGAAGATCGCCAAGGGTGAATTTCGAGAAGACCTTTACTACCGGCTGAACGTCATCCATCTCCGCCTCCCGCCGCTCCGGGAAAGAAAAGAGGATATCCCTCTCCTGGCCCATTATTTTTTGGAGAAATATGGGACCTTGCACGGGAAAGCCGTTCGTTTCGCCGAGAACACCCTGGATTATCTCACGGAGAGGGCCTGGCCCGGGAACGTCCGCGAACTCGAGAACACCGTGGAAAGAGGGGTGATCATGGCCCAGGACGGGGTGGTGAGCCCGGCCGATCTTTTTTTGCACGAGACCCCCTCCCCTGCCCGCCCGTCGAGACTTGAGGGGGCAGACCACGAAGAATTGTTCTCCCTACCCCTGAAAGAGGCCAAGGACCGGCTCATCGAGGACTTCCAGGCACGCTACATCCACAAGGTTCTTACCAGGCACGGGGGAAACGTCTCTCACGCAGCCCGGGAGCTCGGGGTGAAACGCCAGTACCTTCACCGACTCATGAAGGAAACCAACATTCAGTCCAGGGCCTTCAGGAAGACGGATTCGGACTAGGCGTCGCCTTTTTCAGGCTGGCTTCCCGCGTGGTCTTTCGTTCGAAAGCCGCCTCCACCTTCTCCAGGATCTCTTCCACGGGACAGGGCTTCAAGAGGTACTCGTAGCCTCCGAGCTGCATGATTTCCACAGCCACATCCACAGAAGCGTGTCCGGTGAGCATGATGACCTCGACATTCCGATTTATCTTCTTGATCTCGGCCAGGGTCGTCATCCCGTCCATGCCCGGCATCTTGACGTCCAACAGGACCACGTCGTAGCCGCCCTTTTTCAATTCATCGAGGGCCTCCAGGCCACTTCCGACGGAGGAAACCGACAGGCCTTGAACGGTCAACAGCTTTGCCAATGTCGTACGGTACCGTTCCTCGTCATCTACGAGAAGGACCCTTGGCTTTTTCGACGCCTGCTCCATGTTCATGATCCTCCTTTCTTCGACTGCACCGGAAGGCGGATGGTGAAGGTTGAGCCTTTTCCTACTTCACTGGTCACCGAAATGTGGCCCCCGAGCTTGGTGATGATGCCGTGGCAGAGGGACAGGCCCAAACCCGTACCCTTTCCGGGGGGCTTGGTCGTGAAGAACGGGTCGAATATCTTGTCCAGGTGTTCCTTGGAAATGCCGCAGCCCGTATCCTCTATGGTGATGGTGATGGCCTGGGGACCTGCTTTGCGGGTTCTGATGGTGATGCTTCCGTTCCTCTGGACGGCATAGGTCGCGTTGTTCAGAAGGTTCAACACCACCTGGCGAAGGAGGGGCGGGTCCGTATGCACAACAGGCAGGTCCGGTTGATACTCACGCACGATCCGGATTCCGTGATGGGTCGCCTCCCTTTCCACCAGCCTGGCCATGTCCTCCACCAGCCGGTTGACCTCGATCCCCTGAAGAAGAGGCTCCCTTTTTCGAGCAAAATCCAGAAGTTTATGAGTGATGTCCCGGCAGCGATCCACCTGGCGGGAAATTTCCCTCATCGAGTCCCTCAACTCCTCCATCTCCTGGGGATCGGTGACACTCTCCCCCCTGAGCAGGTGGGCCATCCATTCCACCTCCTGCCCGATAATCCCCAAAGGATTGTTGATTTCATGAGCAATTCCCGAGGAAAGCTGCCCGATGGAGGCCAGCTTCTGGGACTGGATCAGTTGTTCGTCCAGGCAGTTTTTCTCTTCGTTGGCCTGTTGGACCCGGTGCAAAAGGTGACGGGTCATGAGAACGGTGATCGCAACCATGGGGAGCGTCCAAACCCACGAGGACCATCCGCCGAATACCCAGACGGGCACGGACAGCCCGAGCAGCATGAGGCTCGCGGCGTGAGGACGAAGACGAAGGTACGCGGATCGCAAATGATTGGACATGTTTCCGGTCGACGGGCTATCGGTTTGACAGGGTGATCAGGTCCCCCGGGGTGGGGTGCGCCGGTCAGAACCCGGCACGAAGCCGTTCTTCGTGCTGGGACTTTCGTTCGTATGCCTGACGGACCTTCTCGATCAGATCATCGATTTCGGCCGGCTTCATGACGTAGTCGAAGGCACCCAGGTGCATTCCCTGCATTCCGGCTTCCACGGAGGCATGCCCCGTGAGCATGATCACTTCCATGAGGGGGTTCTTCTTCTTCATCTCCCTCAAGGTTTCGATTCCGTCCATTCCCGGCATTCTCACATCGAGAATGACCACGTCGAATGCTTCCTTCTCCAAGAGATCGAGGGCCTTGAGACCGCTGTCCACACCCGTGGCACTGACCTTCCGCTTGAGAAGGCGCTTGACAATCGTTTCCAGGAAGTCCGGTTCATCATCCACAACGAGGACTCGAAAATTCTCCATAACACGGCCTTTTTCTTGTCGTTTCATGTCCCAGAGAGAAGGGAATATCGAAGGACCGATACCCCGCAAGGCAGGGTCCTCCACCCGGACAGGCTCCGTCAACCACTTTGATTTAATGGAAGGCAAATGGTAAAGGTGGTTCCCTTCCCCTCCTGGCTGGACACCAGAATCCTCCCACCCAGTTTCTCAATAATACTGTAGCTGATGGAGAGCCCCAGCCCCGTCCCGCTCCCGATCTCCTTGGTGGTGAAAAACGGGTCGAAAATCTTCCCGATCACCTCGTTGGGAATCCCGGGGCCGTCATCGGCAATGGCGACGGCGATTTCCTTGCCTTTGGCGATGAGTTGGGATCGGACGACGATGGTTCCGTTCTTGTGGACGGCATCGATGGCATTGTTGAGGATGTTGAGAAAGACCTGCTGCAGCTGGGCACTGTCGCTGGTGATTGGAGGCAGAGGTTCCGCATACTCGGTCCGGATCTCGATGTTTCGATAATGAGCTTCGTTGCGAAGGAAATCGATGGTGGTGTCCAGGAGCCGGTTGAGGTCCACCTTCTCCTGTATGGGTTCCATGCGCCGGGCGAAACCAAGGAGACGATGGGTCACCTTTTTGGCCCGATCCACATGGTAGTCGATTTTTCGCACTGCATCGTCGAACTCCTTGAAATTCTCGCTGGCGGAAATCTCCTTCTCTTCCAGGAGGTCCTTCAACCAGCCCACCTTTTCCTTGATGACCGCCAGGGGATTGTTCACCTCGTGGGCGATGCCCGCCGCAAGCTTCCCCAAGGCCGCCATTTTGCCGGACTGCATGAGAGAAGCGTCCAGCATGGCCTTTTCGCGGTCCGCCTGGATCAACTGGGCCGTGAGAACCCGGGCCACAAACGTCGCTCCCAGCACAATGACCAGCACTCCTCCCAGGATCAGAGCGATGGCCAGGTGACGGGCACGGAAAAGGGGCGAGAGCTCTTCCCGGGGATCCTCCCGAATGACCAGGAGCCAGTCCTTGTTTCTAAGCCAGGTCATGCCGAGAAGGGCTGTCTCCCCATTGATATCCATCTTTTCCACGCGTGTACCCACAAACTTGCTGAAATGTCCGTAGGGAAGCCGATCCAGCACCTCCCCCCCAAAGCGCGGCGTCGTCTGCAGGACTTTTTCCCGGTTGATGAGAAAAGCATCCCCCTTCTCCCCCACTTGTGCCGCCCGGACCATGGTATCGAAAATCTCGGTCTCGATGGTGGCACGCAGGATCCAGCTCCGATCCCCTTCACGGCGCATCACGGCAATGATGAAGTGGGGAAATTTCCGGAAACCCATGAAGACGTCGCTGATGTACACCCCCCGAAGCATTACGGCATCAAACCATTCTTCGTTTTTGTAGTTGAGGCCCTTGATCTGGTAGGGACCCACGTAAGCCACCTGGTTCCCCTCCCAGTCTATGACACCGAAATCCACAAAGGATTTGGACCTCGCCTGCACGAGGGTGAAGACTCGATCGAGATAGGCCTCGTCCTTCAACTGGTCGAAATGGTGGGTGTAAGCTAGGGTATTCAGTTGGGACACCCGCTCGTCCAGAAAAAGATCGATGGCACTGCATCGATTTTCGGCCAGGGTCCTCAAACTTTCCATGATTTTTGCGGTGTAGGAAACACTGAATTGGTAATAAATGCTTGCGCCCAGAGCAAAGAGGGGAACCAGGGCAAAACCCAGGGTAGTTGCAATGATCTTCCACTGAAGTCTTCTGTATCCTTTTTCTTCCATGCCTGTCCACCCTGCCTGGCTGCCTGGAGCGCGGGAAAAGATGCCCCGACGAAGAGTTTCTCCATGGATTTCGAGGCAATGCTCGTGCCAAAACTCATGAGGAGGCAAGGAAGATTAGACCATGTATTGGAAAAAGGAAAGGATGGAAAAGGAAGGCCGATGTCTCAAAGTAAGGGAGGGGAATGAAGCCGGCAGCTCCTCGATACATCTTACAATGGTGGGATCGAGCCTTTCCCGGGAACTCTTCCAAAACCCGGCCCGCCATCCATCCTCATTCCCGGGTGGCAAAGCGATCTATGTGATCCGCGCCCGGAGGATTTTCTCTTCCTGGTCTTCCTTTTTCCTCTTTGCTTCCTGAAGCTTGGGCACCAACAGCTCGATTTCGCACGGTTTCATGAGATAATCGAAAGCCCCGAGCTTCATTGCCTCGATGGCCGTCTCCACGGTCGCATGGCCGGTCAACATGATGACCTCCACCAACGGATGCCTCCTCTTGATTTCCCTCAGGGTCTCGATGCCGTCCATCCCCGGCATTTTCACATCCAGGACGACAACATCCATATTTTTCCGGTCCCGAAGATGGTTCAACGCCTCCTCGCCACTGAACGCCGTCACGACGGATATGCCCCTCTGGGTCAACCTTTTTGTCATGGACTCGACAAAGGGGACCTCGTCATCCACCAACAGCACTGTTGTATCCTTCATGTTCCTCTCTTCTCCCACCTGCACTTGCTGATTGCCCCGGGTTGTTCCAATACGGTCGCCGGCATTTCAAATGGCGCAACTCCTGCGTTTGGAATCCCTTTCCCCCGCCGGGAGACATCCTTCACCCTGTCGGCAATGATCTGGATCAGCCCCGTTTCCTCCGCACCGGCCACGACGATAAAGAGCATCATGAAAAAGATGAGGGTAGGCCATTCGATTTCGTGTTCGAGCATTTCCACGATATCCACTCTGCCGACAACCATGAGAAGTGCGGCCCCGATCATCGTCGCAGCGCAGGCGCTCGATCATCTTCCGCACACCTCCCACTTATGATGAAAAGAAAAGCCGCACCAAGAAAGGCTGCGAGGATCCTGTGCACAAGTTCGATGGCAATAATCGCGTACACCGCCGCGAGGATGAAGGTCGCCACCCGGAAGGCGGGGTGATGGTGCGCTGGAGGGTGAGACTGTGATGGGCGAGGAACACCTCGTTTCCTTTCTCATCCGTCTTTTCCTTTACCATGTCGGACAAGTAGACCCTTTCGGAGGGCTGATAGGCGGGTTTTCTTGCCCGGAGCTCGACTCTCGCCCCGCCCCGGAAAGCGATCCCTTGGGAAGTAAAACCTCGGCTTCGTATCGGCCCGATTTGGAAGTCGTGACCTCCCCTTCCTGTTCGACCTTCCTGCCATTGACGAAAATGTCGAGTGAACCAACCGACCGTCGGCGCTTTCGGTCCACCATTCATCTTCACACCTTTCCTGGACAAATCCCCGGACCAGCCCGAATTCTTCCAGGCAGGCTTCCGCCTCTTCATACTCCTCCAAGGACACCTTTCGATCCAGGGGCGGCATCCCCATGGCCAGGTAAGCCGGAAAGTACTGATTCATGAGGCTTACCCAGACCGAAGGCCCCATCCGGGTGGAGAGAAAATAGAGACAATCCCTGGTCCCCGACAAATCCCCGGGCAACACCAGGTGACGCACCAGCATGCCCCGTACGGCAACGCCCTCGGAATCGCAGCGTAATTCCCCCACCTGCTTCCACATTTCCAGGAGGGCACGTCGGTTCACCCGCACATAGTCTTCCCGCATCGAACAGAACGAAGCCGCCGCCGGGTCCGCGTATTTGATGTCGGGAAGATAGATGTCCACGATTCCTTCGAGAAGACGGATCACCTCGAGGCATTCGTAGCCGCTCGAGTTGTAGACCAAAGGAATGGAGAGCCCTCGCGGGACGGCATGGAGAAGGGCCTCGATCACCCAGGGGATTTGCTGGGTTCCCGTGACAAGGTTAAGATTGTGAGCCCCCTTTTTCTGAAGATCGAGCATCTCACGAGCCAGTCCCTCGACGGTGAAATGCCGCCCTATCCCCATCTGGCTGATGGGATAGTTCTGACAGAAGACGCACCGGAGGGAACAGCCGGAAAAGAAGATGGCGCCGGATCCCTGTGAGCCGGAGATGGGAGGTTCCTCCCACGGATGCAGGTTGACGGCCGCCACCTTCAAGTGGTCGGCGATTCCGCAGGCCCCCTTTTCCCCTTCATTGCGGTTGGCTCCGCATCGGCGAGGACACAGAGTGCACCGGTCCATCAAGCCGCGCAATATCCTGGCCCGTTCCCGGAGGATCCCCTCTTCATACAACCGCAGGTATGACGGACTTCCACCGGCCATGGATCACTTCAAACGCGCAGCAATATCCGGATCAAAGAGGTTTGGGTCCTTTTCCCTCACAATCCCGACCGGGTAGATGTTGTGTTTGAGGCATTTCATGCCCCCGGCTCCTCGATTTGAAACAGGCTCATGGCTTGATGAGCCGGCAATCAGCGATGGAAACCGAAACGATTCCAGAATTCGCGGCGAAATCGGCGGGGAGTGTTCAGGTGGACCCCGGCGATCTGTACCTGCTCCAGTTCATTGAGCTCGAGGGTACCCCATCCCTCCGTGGAATCCAGGCTGCGTAGCCAGCGGCGGAAATCGTCCTTGTCCAGAAGCTTTGGAGGTTGAAGAACGAAACTCTTTCCCCCATGGTGGTGAATCCGTTTCCCCCCGATCAGGGCATTGTAGTCGGCGGTGTTCACTCCCACCACCGAGAAAAAGTTGTCGAAAGCCCGGACCGCTGCGCCTGTCTTCCAATGCCCGCGCAATATGGGGAAGATGCTGATGTTGAACACAACTTCCACCCCCTGGTCGGCCAATTGTCTCCCGGCCTCGGGTTGCCCCCAAAAGTCAATGCAGACGGGGATTCCGATCTTGCCGAAATCCGTGCTGAATGCGCGGAAGACCCCGTCTCCAGGGGAAATCCCCAGGGCTTCTCTCTCCAAAAGACCGATGTTGTACTTGCGTTGCCTGCCCAAGATGCGGCCGGATCGATCGAAGAGGGTCGCCGTGTTGTACACCTTCCCCCCTTCGGATTCCACCAGGCCGGCCACAAGGTATGTCTTGTGATTCCTGGCCGCCGCAGCCAACTCTCCTTCTCCCTGAAAAGGAAAATACTCGGGAAAACAGACCAAATCCACAGCCTCACCTCGACACCTCTCCAGCATCAACAGCGCATGCCCCAGGTTCCTCGGATCGTCGAAGGCCGGATAGGGTTTCGGCTGTACCAGGGCCACTCGTATGCTTTCTTTCATACCTGCTCCAAAGGTTTTCTCCAGGGTGCCCGAACCATGTCCAACTCTAAAAAGCCCAGCCTGTCTCCCAAAGTGCCACGAAGATGCAAACAGTAGGACGTCCCCTGGTGGAGGTTGAAGTCATCCTCCACCGGCGACATCCCCTGTCGGAATTTCCATGGCCGTGATTCCTTCGGGAATATACCGGCAATCTCCCGGTGCAGAGGTCTTCCCTGGCCGATCTTTGGGGATGGCGGAGGATTCCCGCGGGTTCCAGAGGCTTTCCAGTTCGTTCGCGCCGCTCCTGGAGGGATTCGCGCGGACCTGTCCTTTATACCACCCATCCTCACCCGGGTGCACGCGTTAAATGGAGGGGGTTTGAGGATATCAAAAACTTGTTGACTTCACTTCAATCCCGTCCTATGAGTGATCGGGCGAGGTTCGGTCCAGGGGTTTATTTTTTTCCTGCTCACCTTGTTCTTGTGCAATCTGGAATGCACACTCCATGGCCCTCGACATCCGGTACAGTTCCAGCCAATACTTCCGGCACATGGGTTTGCCGGCCACTCTCAGGTTTTTTTCGCCGGTCTTTTCTCTTGACAAGACAGTGGGGAAGCAAGTAATAGAGGGGTCTCCTTTGTGAAAAATTGCTTTTGCGTAACATGCTGCAATGAATACCAAAACCGTTGTTTGGAGGCGGGTGGCCCACCAATGTTGTCGGGCACCCGACCGAATCAACCATCGTGTCGTTCAATCGAGGCTATCTTATGAAAAAAGAAGAGAACACCCATTCTTCCGGCAGCAGTGTCCTGGGGTTGGTCTTTTTCCTCTCGGGGTTCATCGTGGCCCTGGTCGTCGGGTGGCTCGTCTTTCCCACCCTTCTGTTTTCCGAAAGGATTCAGCCCATCAACTTCAGCCATGCGGCACATCAGGACAGCACCTGCGAAGACTGCCACACTTTCCGCACCGACGGCACCTATACCGGCATTCCTCAGCTCGACAAGTGCAAGGAATGCCATGAGTCCCAGCTGGGTCAATCGGAATCCGAACGGATCCTGGTGGAAGACTACATCCAGAAGGACCGTGAGATCCCGTGGCTCGTCTACGCCTTCCAACCCGACAACGTCTTCTTCTCTCACGCACCCCACAAAGCCAAAAATGTAGCCTGTGTGCGATGTCACCGGGACGTGGCCAAGGAAGAGAAGCTTCCCGTGTATCGAGAGAACCGCCTGACCGGATACAGCGCCGGTACCATGAAGATGATCGAGTGCGAGAAGTGTCACGCCGACCAGTCCGTCAACAACGATTGCGGGATATGCCACAAGTAAGGCACGAGGAGGTGCCTCGGGATTCAGGGACCCAGGTCCGATCGACCCAACCAGATAGCTTTGATGAGAGGGTAAACGGCATGAAATTCGGGAGGAGAGCTTTCTTACAGTTTACTGCCGGCGTAGTGGGCGGTTCCTTGTTCACCCCCATTCCATGGAAATTGCTGGATGACACTGCCATCTGGAGCCAGAACTGGTCGTGGCGTCCATCTCCGGAAAGAGGCCCCATCACGAAGAAATCCTCCGTGTGCGTGTTATGTCGGGGTGGATGCGGGATCCAGGTCCGTCTGGTCAACGGAAACCGCGCCATTTACGTGGAGGGCAACCCCAAACACCCGGTAAACCAAGGGGGCATCTGCCCTCTGGGGGCCGCTGGAATTCAGTTTCTCTACGCCCCCTATCGGGTCTCCCAGCCCATGAAACAGGTTAGCAATCGTGGCAATCCCAAAGGCTTTCAGCCCATCTCCTGGAAAGAGGCCCTTGCCGAGCTGAGCGGTCGTTTGAGCAAGCTTCGATCCGAAGGGAAGGCAGCCTGTGCGGCCGGGATCACCTCCGAGCACCACAACAGCATGAATGTGTTGTGGCAGCAGTTCTTCCACGCCTACGGCTCTCCCAACCTCTTTTCAATGCCTTCCCACCGGGACAGCCTCCAGTTAGCGGCGGGGCTCGCCACGGGACAGAAGAAAGAGGTCGCCTTCGCCATTGAGGGGGCTTCATATCTGCTCAGCTTCGGCTCCGATCTCCTCGAGGGTTGGGGATCCCCGGGCAGGATGCAGTCATCCTTCGGTCTCTGGCAAGAGGATCTTCCCGAAAGAGGCCGCACTCGAGTGGTCCAGGTGGCATCGCGGTGTTCCTTGACGGCTACCAAAGCAGACCGATGGGTCCCCGTGAATCCCGGAAGCGAACCAGCCCTGGCCCTGGCCATCGCTCATGTCATGGTGAAAGAAAACCTGTATGACGCGGACTTTGTGACCAAAGAGACCTTCGGTTTTGAAGACTGGACCGATGGTACCGGCAAAACCCGCCAGGGTTTCAAGAACTTTCTTCTTTCCACCTATGCACCGGAGCAGGTGGCCGACAGGGTAGGCCTCGAAGCATCCAAAATCCGGGAATTGGCCAGGGAGTTTGCCGGACAGAAGGAAGCCCTCGCCGTCTGGGGCTCAGGCCAGGGAGGATGCCCCGAAAATGTGTACAGTGACCTGGCTTATCTCGCCCTCAATGTTTTGAAGGGCAATCTGCGGACCGGCGGCCTCATGAACTTTGTCCCTGCCGTTCCATTTCAGCCATTGCCCGAGGTTCCTTCCGCTGCTGCGGGGACCTCTCCTGTTCGCTTGGATCTTGCCCAGTTTTCCAAGATCCCTCTTCCAGGGAACGGTATCCATGCTTTTCTCGATACCGTGGCTGCCGGTGGACCCTATCCCGTGGAGCTACTGATGGTCCATGAAGCGAATCCGGCTTATGCTCTTCCAGAAACATCGCTCTATTATGCGGCCCTGGAAAAAATTGGGTTCGTGGTCTCCTTTTCCACTTACATGGACGAGACTTCGGTTCATGCGGACCTGATTCTACCGAATCACAACAGCCTCGAACGATACGACGACGTGATCGGCATGATCGGAGCCCCTTATGCCTATTATGCCGTGGCAGCTCCCGTGTTGAAGCCCCAGTTGGACACCAGACACACGGGTGATGTTGTCCTCGAACTGTCCAAGACACTGGGGGGCGGTCTGGAGACGGCTCTCCCATGGAAGAACTTCGAGGACTACCTCCAGTCGCGGGTCAGGGGACTGGCGGCCTCGGGAAGGGGCGCCGTGGCGGACGGCAAAAACCTTGAGCTGTGGAAGATCGAGGAAGGCCAGCCCATCAGCCCAAATTACAAGGATGGAGCGGATTTGTGGAAGAAGTTGGCGGGGGGCTTGTGCTGGGTCGATGCCCCTGGAAATCCCCTGCAGGACATTGCGACGGAGTCCGGAGGGTATGAACTGGCCTGCCAGTCTCTCCTCAAAATGGGGTTTATGGAGGAGGACAAGAAATACCTGCCCCATTATGCCCTGGAACCACCTCGAGGAAACGAGAAGGATTTCCCCCTCTACCTGGTGACCTACCCGGCATTGCATCTGGCCAATGGTTTCTTGCCCAATCCTCCCTTCATGACCAAAACCCTGTTTGATTTTCAGCTGCAGGGAAACGACCTGTTTGTTCATGTTCACCCCCAGACAGCCCGTTCTCTAGGTTTCAAAGACAAAGACCGTGCGATTCTAGAGACGCCGAATGGAAAAGTATCGGTCCGGATCCACCTGTCTTCCGCTGCCAGAGCGGGTGTGGTGTACATGCTGGAAGGGCTCGGCCATGAAGCCTACGATGAATACATCCAGAACAAGGGAGTAAACTCCAAGCAAGTCGTCGAGGTCCAGCTGGATCCGGTGACCAATCTGGGAACCGTTTGGGCCAATCGTGCGCAATTGCATCACCAAAGGGGGTAACCTGTGAGTGGACAAGGACATACACAAAGCGGTACTCGCTATGGAATGGTGATCGACCTGGACAAGTGCACCGGCTGCACGGCCTGCAGTGTCGCATGTCAGGCGGAGAACAACATTTCTTTTCGAGTGGACGAATCCAATAAGGTCCGAACGATCACCTGGATGGAGGTGTACTCCATCCAGAACGGCAAGGATTATCCCGACCACCAATTCACCTATCTTCCCCGTCCCTGCATGCACTGTGATGCCCCGCATCATTCCCCGTGCACCTTTGTCTGTCCGGTCAATGCCACTACCCGGAACGAAGAGACGGGGGTGGTGTGTCATGTCTATCCCAGGTGCATCGGCTGCCGGTACTGCATGGTGGCATGCCCTTATCATGCGCGCAAATTCAACTGGTGGGACCCGGTCTGGCCCAAGCCCATGGAACGCATGCTCAGCCCGGAAGTGAGCCCTCGCATGCGGGGTGTGGTGGAAAAGTGCACCTTCTGCAACCACCGTCTCAACAAGGCTCGATCCAAGGCCATCTTGGACGGCGTCGATCTCAAGACGGTCACCTATACCCCGGCCTGTGTGGAGGCATGTCCTACCAAGGCCATCCATTTCGGCAACCTGCTGGATCCGGAGAGCGCTGTGGCCAAACTGGCCAAGGACCCCAGAGCTTTTCGAATCTTGGCCAAACTCAACACGGAGCCGAAGGTGATCTACCTCAGCAAACATCCATGGGTCCACAAGCTGGCCGACAACAGCCTGTAGTAGGGCCTCGAGTCCCCAGGACCCCGGCAAGGCATCTGCGGAGACGTGGTTCATCTTATTGGGAACTCAACAATCAATCAGTCACGAACGAGGGGTAAAGAATGGATAAAGCGCTGATTCCCGAAGGTGTGAAGCGGTGTTCACTACCCGTTTTTGCGCTCTGGTTGCTGGTACTTTTGGGCATCATCGGGTGGGGGCTGTATGCCGGCGGGGTGGTTCTCCTCAAGGCCCTGAATGTGACCGGCCTCAACGACTATTTTGGCTTCGGTTTTTACATCACCATTGACCTGGCCATCATCGCCCTCGGTGCCGGCGCCTTTTTTTCCGGGTTCCTCTACTACGGCATGTCCCGTTTTTTTCCATCCCTCAAGGAGCTCCACAAGATCATCAATCTCGCGGTGGTGATCGGTTTCGTCTGCTATACAGGCGCCCTGGCGATTTTGCTTCTCGAGATCGGACAACCGATCCGCGGTTGGTTCGGTTACTGGCATGCCAACGTTCACTCGATGCTGACGGAAGTGATCTTCTGCATTACTTGTTATGCACTGGTCTTGACCATCGAGTACATTCCCATCATTTTGGAGAATCGGAAGCTGGCTGCCGTCCGTCCGTTGCACCTTTTCGGCCACTCTCTCCATGAGATCATGGCCCTTTTCGCACTGACGGGTACCTTTCTTAGCTTCTTCCACCAAGGATCCCTGGGTGGAGTCGCCGGTGTTCTGTTCGGACGACCTTTTGCCTATCGGACGGGGTTCTTTATCTGGCCGTGGACCTTTTTCCTGTTCATTTTGTCGGCTATTGCCTCCGGACCGGCCCTGACAGGTCTCGTGTGCCGAACTATCGAAAAGGTGAGCGGCAAGCAGCTGGTGGACCGGAGCGTGTATGATTTGCTGGCAAGGATTGTGGGCAACCTTCTCGCCCTCTACATCATCTTGAAAATCGCCGACACTCTCTATTGGGCCATGATACTCGCCCCAAGCTTCGGTCTGCAGCTCACCGACTTTTACCGACAACCATACGGCATGTGGCTTTTATGGACGGAAATCCTGATTTGCGGGGTGATTCCGGCCATCATTCTTCTCACGCCACAAACCAGAAACAACAACGTGCTTTTGTTCGGCGCCTTCTTCCTGGACTGCGTGGGGATCACCATCAACCGCTTCGTGATGACGGTCCAGGCCCTGGCTGTTCCGGTCATGCCCTTCGATCATTGGGAGGTGTACGTGCCGACGGTATACGAGTGGGCGCCCGGCATTGCCATGCTTGCTTACTGTGCCCTGCTCATCTCCCTGTCTTATCGGTACATGCCCCTCTTCCCCCGGGAGAAGGCATTGAATCCCCTCACCCAGTGAGGGGGGGGAAGACAGGGGACCCCACGTACACGTGTCCCCCGCCGCGTGGGGCGTGGGGGCTACGGTGAGGGCGGATTTCGGATACAGGAAGTTGAAAGATCCCCCGGCCGGCTTTCGCTGCTCCGGGTAACTCGGCGCTAATCGGATGGCCGGAACCACCGGGATGAGTGAAGCCCCAGGCGAAATCCAGGGGGGTTGCCAACAGCTTGCGGACCTTGGCTCATCCCGCCCCCGGAAATGGTCGAGACGGCTTCTGCCCCATTTGACCCACACATTCCACGAAGACCGGATTCGATCAGGTTATTTTGCAAGAACAGTCGAAAGAGGGCGGCCCGGAGGGAGGCCGCCCTTTTTCGTTGACCTTCCCCGGTGCAGGGGCTGTCCGGCCCCCTGCCTACCCCCTTTTCATTTGACACTCCGAGCCCCGGGTGATAGCTTCGGTGCACTAGTACTTCCTGTGAAAAAACAAACCCTTCGCAGAATCTCATCCGTAAGAAGGGATAGGACTCAATGGATTTTGGCCGCTTCTTCAGGGGTTCCAGGAAACCTCCCAAAGAGAAGAACCCCGAACCCTCCATCAACCAGGGAATTTATTACCTTTACCTGATCATTATCCTGCAGGTGGTGTTCGTGCTCGGGTTGGCCACGGTCATTATGGTGATCGGCAAGGTGCTGGTAACCCCCCTGTGGGTTTTTCTGTTAGGCTTTCTCATGATTGCCGGCGGCCTCATCTACATCTACCGCAAAGCAAAAAAGCAGCTTCGAAAGCTCCGCGAAACCCTCGAAACCGTTGATCTGTCGGGTCGAAACTATGAAATCAGTTTCATGGGAGGGGTCCTGACCATGCGGGTCGAACAGGTGTCCAGGCCTTTGCTGGAACCTCCGGCAAGGCCCGCCATCGAGGCAGGCTCCGCCGACATGCCGGCATCCGACCCGGGCAACCGTCCCCCCTCCTAGCCCCCGTCAACGCCCTCGGAAACCCAAACGGTTGTCACAAGGGAAATGCCGGCCTGAGAACCGGCGCGCCGAACCATGCCCATCAGCCTATCAGGAGCGCGGATCGGGTCCTTCGCAAACCACGCACAGAGAATCCTCGCTCTGTTTCCGGCTCACCACCGTATCCCTGCGCCAAGCCACGTCGTCTTTGTGCGGATGGTCCAGGTTGTAGTGGAGCCCGCGACTCTCTTTTCTCTGAACGGCACATCGGATGATCAACTCGGCCACCATGGCCAGGTTCTGAAGCTCGACCAAATCGCTGTTGAGGGGAATATTGGGCATGTGTTCACGGATTTCCATCCAAATCTGCGCCATATGATTCTGGGCCAGGCTCAAGCGCTTGTCCGTTCGGACGATTCCCACGTAATTCCACATGAGACGGCGAATGATGTCCCAGTTGTGGGCAATGAGAACCATCTCGCTCTGGAGCGCGTTCTGAGTACCCTCTCGATGAAAACACGCGGGAATGTCCGAGAGTTTTCGAGCCCGCCATTCTTCCAGGCGGAATGTGGAATGGATAGCTGCCTGGTGGGCATAGACCATGGCTTCCAGCAGCGAGT
Source organism: Syntrophobacteraceae bacterium (assembly GCA_018053185.1). Classification (GTDB taxonomy): domain Bacteria; phylum Desulfobacterota; class Syntrophobacteria; order Syntrophobacterales; family Syntrophobacteraceae; genus JAGPLX01. The sequence goes on along the minus strand of JAGPLX010000007.1, from coordinate 27,385 downwards.
TGCTGGCCAGCCGATTGGCCCCGTGAAGGCCGGTGCAGGCACATTCTCCGATGGCATAGAGGTTCTCGATGCTGGATTGTCCCCATCGATCCGTCAGGATGCCTCCACACATATAGTGAGCCGCAGGGACTACGGGAATGGGGTCCTTGCTCATGTCGATGCCCAGGGAAAGGCACTTCTCATAGATGTTGGGAAATCGCTGCTTGAGAAATGCTGGGTCGCGGTGGGTAATGTCCAAAAAGACACAATCGTCGCCCGTCTTTTTCATTTCCGTATCGATGGCTCTGGCCACCACGTCCCGGAAGGCAAGGTCCTTCAAGGGATGATAATTTTCCATGAAGGCGCGGCCGCGCTTATCCACCAATCTCGCCCCTTCTCCCCGCACCGCCTCGGAAATAAGGAAATTCTTGGCGTGGGGGTGATAGAGGCAGGTGGGATGGAACTGCACAAACTCCATGTTGGCGATCTGTGCGCCCGCGCGGTAGGCAATCGCCACTCCGTCGCCCGTGGCCACATCAGGATTGCTGGTGTACAGGTAGACCTTCCCTGCCCCCCCCGTGCACAGCATCACCGCATGGGCAAGAAAAGTGTGGATTTCCTGGGTGGTCGAGTCCATGACGTAGGCTCCACGGCAGATGTCTCGATGATACAGGGCCAGGGAACCCGCTTTCACGGACTGATGGTCGATGATGAGTTCCAGGGCCAGGTGATTCTCATGGATATGGATGTTGGGATGAGCCTCGGCTGCGGCGACCAGGACTCTTTCCACGGCCCTGCCTGTCATGTCTCTCGAGTGAACGACGCGATTCCGGCTGTGGCCTCCTTCCCTTCCCAGGTCGAAGTACAGGGGCTCGGATTTCCCCGGGGAGAAGTCCACTCCCAGGGCTGCGAGTTCTTTCACCCGGTCGGGCCCCATCTTCACCACCATTTCGACCACGTCGGGATGGCAGAGGCCGTCTCCGGCGTTGAGGGTGTCCTGGATATGAAGTTGAAAGGAATCGTCCTGTCCCAAAACGGATGCAATCCCACCCTGAGCATAGTTGGTGCTGGTCTCGATCTTGTCCTTTTTGGTCACCACACCGACGCTTCCCCGCTCCGCCGCTTTCAGGGCAAAGGACAAGCCTGCGATCCCGCTTCCGATCACGAGAAAATCATAGGAGTATTCCATGGCTTTTTCATCGAACCCTTTTGATCCATGTGGATGAAAAAGGGGGGACATTCCGCCCCCCCTGCCTTGACACTCTGCACTCTATTCGATAAGTACGTCCATGTAAAGATTTCGATGATTCGCCAGGATTCTCCAAGCATCTTCAGGAACGGACCATGATAAGAGAGACCGCACGAGAACACGACAGTATTCGAGGGGGTTCAAACGGGCCGTTTGATAATTTTTTCCAGGACCTGCGGGTCATCGCCTTCGACTTCGACGGGGTGTTGTTTGATTCGCGGGAAGCCAACGAGCGCTTTTACAACCACATCATGGAAGTGGTGGATCACGGTCCGGTCCTTCCCGAGCAAATGGAATTCATCCACATGCACCCCGTAAAGGAGTCTCTTCGGTTTCTCCTCGGGAACGGACCCATGCACGACAAGGCCTGGGCCTACGCCCAGGAAATCGACTACAAGGACTTCAACGCCGAACTGCGGGTGGAACCCTGGCTGGTGGATATGCTGCAGGCGGCAAGAACCCGTTACAGGACCGCCCTGGCCACCAACCGCACCATTTCCGCCCACGAGGTCCTGGCTCATTTCCATCTGGATCAGTATTTCGACCTCGTAGTCACGGCCTCGGATGTGCAACATCCCAAACCACACCCCGAGGCCATGAAACGGATTCAGCAGGTGTTCGGGGTGACTCCCGGGCAGGTCCTCTACGTGGGTGATTCCCCCGTGGACGAATCATTTGCCGAGTCCGCGGGGGTCTATTTCGCAGCCTATAAGAACCCCCGCCTCAAGGCTCACATCCATCTGGACCATTTTCAAGAGCTCTACAACCGGATTTTGCACCCGAATATCGACCGGAGTCGTCCTGCCGGGGGGCACGGAAACCCGGCATGAATCATCCATTCCACAGGCATTCAGTCCGCCTTGCCTCCCGACTTATGCTCGTGGGCACGGTTCATCGGGACCCTCAAGGATTTCGGAAGCTCCGCCGTTTGCTCGAAGAGCTTGAACCGGACCTTCTTCTCCTGGAACTCAGTCCTCTTGGGAAATGCTACCGCCAGCGCCACGGGCGGAGGCTTTTTGCTACCTTTCATCGCAACCTGCGCCGGGCCGCCGAATCCTGCGACATTTCCTTTCCGATGGCGCGACTGCATCCCCAGATCCTTGCCGTCGGGCGCCAGCTGGGACTCCCCTTCGAGTACCGTGCCGCCGCACGTCATGCTCGCCGGGCGGACCTGCCGCCCGTGGTCCTCGTGGATGATTCCCGCTTCAGCAGCCACTGCATCAGGTCATGGCCGAACCTGGTCTCGAAGGCCAACCTGGTTCAGCTCCTGGAACTTCCCCGGATACCTGTTGATGTGGAGGCACAGTACCGTCAAGCAGCCTGGCAAATCTTCCCCACAGAGGAAAATTCACTCCCACCATCGACCTACTGCAAAGGGGGGGATGCCGACGCGTGGGAACAAAGGGAAATGACCCTCTCCCGGACGATACTCGAAGCCCTGGGCTCTTTTTCCACCCGTCGTCCAGTGTACATTGGCGGTTGGTGGCACCTCACGCCCAGAAGACCCCCCCCAACCGTGAGGACCCTTCTGGACGTGCCTTCCGAGCGGTGCATTCTCCTCCCGTCCCGGCTTCGAATGGGAAGCTCCGGTTTTCCCTCAAACCGTCGGGGTTTTCCCCTAGATGGAAAATTCCCCGATGAAGCAGGTGTCCTGCAACAGGAGTAGGTCACCACTCTCGAGACATCGTTCCAGTTTTTCACAGACCAGTCGATCGGTGGGGAATGCCATTTGAGCAGGCAATCCATCCACGGGGAAGAAGCGTGCTTCTTTTGCGTCCGACCCGGCTTTCAGTTCCCCGCCGACTCTCCGCCCCAGGAACCAGATACCCACTGTCTGGCGATGCCGGTCGTGAAAATTCGAGTAAACGGCAAACACCGGACCGATGCTCACCTTCAAGCCGGTTTCCTCCTGGAATTCCCTGCGGGCCGCTGCTCGAACCTCTTCATCCCATTCCACATGGCCGCAGGGAATACACCACATGTCCTCGTGGGAACCTCGACGACGAACAAGCAGCAACTCGTTTCTCTCGAGAAGAATGACCGCAACTCCGACAGTGGGATTCCGATACAGGGTTTGGCCGCATCGCCCGCAGTGAAGCCTCTTCGGGGAATCATCCCCGCCGCGGCCAAAGGGTCCCCCGCAAAATGGACAAAAACGATATTCCATCCCTCCCCCTGAAAAACCGATTCTTTCCGGACAATGAGCTTACCCGCCCAGATGAAGGACTGAGCGGACCGTGGTTTTCAGCACCCGGCGACGGATTCCTCACCGGTCTACGGTGCGTCCCAACCTACGCCCCTTCCGGATTCCTGGGCGAAGCACCCCTCCCCTCCGGATTGGCGGGCTGTTGTTCTCGGACCCCGTAGCCGACGCTTCCCGGAGAAGAGTGCATCCTTGTCCCCTTGGTTTCAGCCATCGAATCTTCCAGTACGACTCGGGTGGAAAATCTTTCGGTTGACTCTGCCTTCGCTGGGAGTCTCCAGGGTTGAGGGGAACGGAACGCCAGTTCATCGACTCTTCCCTCTTCCCCTAGAGTTTGACCTGTTCCGCCCACAAGGGATCCCGAATCTGCTGATTGCAGAGTTTGAGACAGCTGTAAACGGCAAGATTGAAAGGGGTCGGCACCCCAAGATCCCTCCCCATCTTGACCACCATGCCGTTGATTGCTTCGATCTCCATGGGTCTTCGCCACTGGAGATCTTGAAGCATCGAGCATTTGAATCCCTTGTCGTAAGAATCCGCCAAGGCCAAGGCATCCTCGACCACGGACGCCGGCAGGGGAATGCCTTTCCTGCGAGCCAGCTCCTTGACTTCTTGCATGACGCCGGTCATGAGCTCTCGGGTTTCAGGCAGCGCCAATACCAACCCCAGGGAGGACCTCGAGAGAGTGCTCACGCCGTGAACTCCGCAGATGAACAGGAACTTGGACCACAGGACCTCCTGGATGTTGGTGGACACCTCTGCGTCGATGCCGGCAAGACGAAACAGGTCGAGGATTTTCTCAACTCGTTCGCTTCTTTGCCCCGTCATCTCGCCAAAGACGATGCGGCCAACTCTGCCCCGATGCGCCACGACCCCCGGTGAAACCTTGACGGCTTCCACAAAGGCCGTCGCACCGACGACCCGTTCCTGACCATAAAATCCAATGAGCTTGTCGATATTGTCGATGCCGTTCTGCAGGCTCATCAGTACCGTGTCTTCCACCACCATGGGTGCGATCATGCGGGCTGCGTCCATGGTGTCGTAGGACTTCACACAAAAGAGCAAAAGGTCGACCGGTCCGATCTCGTCGGGTTCCGATGTGGCGTGAACCATGACCCTGAAGCTTCCCTGACCGGACACCACCTTAAGTCCTTCCTCGAGGATGACTTGACGATGTTTCCCCCTGGTTACAAAGTGGATGTCTACGCCGGTCCGTGCCAAAAGGCCTCCGAAATATCCCCCCATGCCCCCTGAACCCATCACGCCGATTTTCATGAAAGACTCCTCATGCCGGGAAGGTTGAGTTCGGAACCTGCCGCATCGAGTTTTCTAAACGGCTTCGAGATCTTATACCTGTATGGGCCACTCAGGTCAACGGAACTCCCCGCGGTTCGATCCCTCTCTTTCATGCCCTTTTCGATCCCCGTGCCTCCAACAGGACGACCCTGGGAAGAGATCCCGGATAAGGACCCTTCATGGGGCGCTCGCTGGCTTGCCCATCCACAGACGGTATCCACACAGACACTCGTATGGACAGGAAACCTCGCAGGAAACTTCGAACCACCGCCCCGTGATATGTCCTTCCAGAACCTGCCTGACGAGGGTGGAAATCTTCTTTTCGTGATCCAGGAGCAGGGCATCGAGATGGTCGGAACTTTCCGCGAAAAGCTTCCGACGCAGGTGGCGAACAGATCGAAGCTCGATGTAACCACCGTTGAGGGATGGGGGGGTCGGAGGAATTTCCCGGATCAGGCCCTTTCGTATGGCCATCAGGTAGAGCGGAACCTGGGGAAAGGACAGCTCTTCCCACAGCTCCCTTTTGGCAGGAATCCGACCCGTCTTGTAATCCCAGCAGACGACTCCTCCGTCCCGGTGTTGGTCGATCCGATCCACGCGACCCCGAATGGTCACCGGACAGTCCTCCAGCCGCAAACCCGAGAACGAGGCCTCGAGGGCAGCCCATTGCCATCCCTGTGACAGGTATTCGATTTCTTGTCGCAGCCATTCCACAAGGAGGCCCGGCGCGCGATCGTTCTTGCCCAGAAGCCTTCTTCTCTCGATCTGCCAGGTGGGGAGGTGGGCCACGGTCTCGAGCTCGTGATCCACAGCCTCCTCGAGGGCGCGTTTCAACCGCTCGATGTTCCACTCCTCTTCCTTCCAACGGCGGCGGACCTCCCTGCCCAGAGAGGCGACCACGGCATGGATCCTTCCTCCTCGCTGCCGGGGGTCCAAACCCCTTTCGATTTCCGACAGGGGAACAATCCTCAGAATTTCCTCCAAGAAAAACCGTGCCACACAGGAAACCAGGATCTCCACCGCGCCTACAGGCATTTCTTCGGGAAGGGACAGGGAACCCGCATGGTAGAGATCGGCGGGAATCCCGGTGTCCCATTTTTGATGGGCTTCCACGCCCGCAATGCCCTCCTTCACCCACCGGGCCCTCTGGATTCCCGTCAGGGGATGGCGCCAGGGGATGACGGTCGGGGATCGTTCCTCCTTGCCGTCGGGCCAGAAGGGAGATGGTAGTCCGATGTCTCCGGCGAGAGTCACCATGGGACGGGACAAAATCACCCGGGGAGCGGCCGCATGGATCTGGGCAAAAAGGTGCCTCGCGAATTGAAGCTGACTCTCGATCGTCCCGCCCTGAACCCTTTTTCTCTCCTCAGAGGTCAGGAAAGGAAGGGCTCGAACAGGTTGAGGCAAAACACCGCTCAAGAGGGCCGGGACATAAAGTCGACGAAAAACCATGCCACGAACTTCCAACCCTCCAAGGATCTGGATTCCGGCATCCTCGGCACCCCGCCTCTGAACGTGGATCTTCTCGGCAGCTCCCTGAATCCATTCCTTGAATTCTCGACTAGTCATGGAGATTTGGCCGAAGGCACGCTCGAACTGATCCAGGAGCCGCTGCAGCCGGTCCCATGCCACGTGGTCCAGTTCATGGGCCCGCACGGGAAACCCGAATTCCTTCCACAGGTTTTTCAAATCTCCCGCCCAGGAGGAACCCGGACGTTCGTGTTTTGCCATGAGAGGGTGAAACCACCTGCGAATCTCCCGTCCTTCTTCGGGAAGCAGGCCTTTCAGGGGGGCAGGTACGGAGTCGATGAGCGCCTCCAGGCCGCCTTCCACACCTTTTTCCCTCCAGGACCGGTCCCACTGGATCAGTGCCCGGCTCCGACAGGCCGTGGTTTCATAGTAGGGAGATCGCAGAAAGCCGAGGAAAGCGTGCCTGGACTCCCCGTCATGAGCGAAGGTCAGGGGGAGAAAGGCGGCCTCATAGAGAGGCTGATCCGTAAGTCTTGGTTCCGGCAACAGGTTGTAGGCCGCCTGCTCGCCATCGAGGGGAAGGCCGAGGAGGTTCTCGATCTCTCGGGCCAGTAGCGGAGTGTAGAGGGGAGCATCCAGGACGACCACCCCCAGGGTGTGGAGGGGATACCGGGCCGCCGCCTCGACCAGGTCTTCGAGAATGCCCAGGACCTCTTGATGGGGATCCGCATAAACGACGGCCCTGTCCGTCCTGTCCGGAACCGGCAGCGGATAGTGTCGAGAGCCGGGAGAAGAACACAACACCTGCAACAACTTCCTTTCCCAGAACCCCGCGAATTCAAAGCCCACCATGACCAGGTTGGAGGGAATTCGCGCCGGTTCGCGTTTCAGCACCGAGACAAGCCTTTGGGGAAGAAGCGCTGGATAGAACAGCCGCCGAATCTCCAGTTCCCGGCGGTACGAGAGCCAGACCTCTTGCCTCCACCGAACAAGCGACACAGAGGAATCTCCGAGGCCGGGATCCATCCCGTAGCGCAGACAATGGTCAAAAGTCTCGTCCAGGTCCTTCACCAGCAGCGGGCCCGCCGTAAGAGGCACGGGAGGAGGGATCGCCGTGACGCAGCGGGAAAGCAATTGCCATCGAACAAAGGGGGGAGCCGGCCATTCTTCCGGCCACAGGTCCTTCCACAGCTTTTCCATCCAGTAGTTCATCGGAGCCACGGGCGGAGACCGCCATCCATGAGAGGACCTGTTCATCTGTTCCATGCGAAAGCGGCATTGAAGCTGATGAGTAAATCTCTCGCTTTCGGTGAGAACCTCGAAGCCGGATTCCATGAATGCTACCAGGCGGTTTTGCAGTTCCAGGTTGTCCATTCTGCCACCTACTCGGTGAAAATGCCGGGAAATCGGCTTCCACAGGATAGAGGAGTTTTATATAACACATGGAAACACTTTGACAAAGAATCCTCCAGCTGCCTATATACCAGGTTGCATAAAACGCAAACGGAAGTGAGTATGGAGAACCCTATGAGAACCCGGTAAGTCCCGTGGGAACCGGCCACCTTTGATGACGCCGGGGACACAACGGTCCCTATCGAGCTTCGAACGCCGGCTTTCCCAAGAATGACATCGGGGAAGGTTTTAGAAGCTTCCCGCGGTCTTGGATTATCCCACACGCGAGTTCGGCGAGTCCATCCCCGGTCGAACCCTTTTCGCGAAAAGAGGACCCGCAACCAACCATGAAGAACGTTTTTTCCAACGTCCTGGAATCCATCGGAAACACGCCGCTCATTCTCATCAATCGGATGAACCCCAATCCCAGAGTTCGCCTCTACGTGAAATGGGAAGCCAAAAACCCCGGCGGTTCCATCAAGGATCGGACCGCCCTGTGCATGATCGAATCCGCGGAACGCGAAGGAATCCTGACGCACGACAAGATCATCATCGAGGCCACCAGCGGCAACACGGGAATCGGTCTGGCCATGGTGGCGGCCGTCAAGGGTTACAGGATCATGCTTGTCATGCCGGAGACGGCGAGTCTCGAGCGACAGAAGATTCTCAAGGCCCTGGGGGCGGAACTTCTCCTCACACCGGGCTCTCTGGGCACCGACGGTGCCATCGAGGAGGTCTACAACCTGGTTCGGAAAGACCCGGATCGCTATTTCATGCCGGATCAATTCAGCAATCCCGCCAATCCCCTGGCTCACTATCTGGGGACGGGACCCGAGATCTATGAACAGACCGAGGGAAAGGTCAATACCGTGGTGGTCACCCTGGGGACCACCGGAACCGCCATGGGGATCCTCAAAGCGATGAAGGATCGCAACCCCTCCATCCGGGTGGTTGGGGTGGAGCCGTACCCCGGACACAAGGTCCAGGGGCTCAAGAACATGAAGGAATCTTACGTTCCCGCCATTTTTGATCGTCATGCCATGGACGAGATCCTCCCTGTGCGGGATGAGGATGCTTTTGAAATGGCTCGCCGTCTAGCGCGGGAAGAAGGAATTTTCGCCGGAATGAGCTCAGGGGCGGCCATGGCCGCTGCCGTTCAGGTGGCCGGTGAAATGGAGGAGGGAATCCTGGTGGCGATCCTGCCCGATGGGGGCGACCGGTACCTCAGCACCAACCTGTTTACCACCATGCTCGAGCCGGATTTCAAGTTTTTCGACCTGCTGCGCAGGGAAAAGGTCGACTTCAAGCCGGTCCAGGAAGGCAAGGTGCGTCTTTTCGTCACCAGCCCTCCCCTGGACCAGCCCTTGACTTTACAGGAATCACGCCGCTTTCTCGTGGCGGACCTCCTTGCGAGATTCCTCAAGGCCAAGGGTTTTTCCGTGGATCAGATGGTCCTGATTCCGGATATGGAGAGCCGGACCATCCAGGGAGCGATCTCCGCCAAAATGGACCTTGCCGCCTACTGCAGGCAACAAGCGGAAGAGGTACTGGCGGATCTGGATCGGCTGGGGGTTCAAAGGGCCTGTCGATACCCTCGCATCACCGACCACCTGGACACCATTGCCGACCATACGCAAGCGCTCATCGACCGGGACCTGGCCTACGAGAAGCTTCGTTCGGTCTATTTCAACCTGTCCAGAAGCCGGGACTACGGGGCCCTGTCCAGGGTCGACCCAAGGAAGATCCGTGTGGGTGCCACCGTAGACCTGAACACTTACGAGAAACTCAATCCCAGGGATTTTACCCTCCTGAAAAGGGCCACCCTCACGGAACTGAAGCACGGCATCTACCTCAAGACTTCCTGGGGAAACGTGGTCCCCACCTGGCACATTTCGGCGGCATCCATTGCCCTGCACGACCTGGGAGTCCCTGTAGACATTGTGGTGAGCAGTGTGGATTTTCTATTTCCCCATCTGGAAAACGTTCGTGAAATCGGCGAAGCCCTGACAGGGAAGCCTTTTGCTGGGGTGTGGATGGTCTGCGAACGGATATGGTCCGGCAAGGACGAAAGGACTTCCGACGAACCCGATGCGAATATCCCGGTACGTACCCTGACGAACGCCGGCATTTCCCCGAACCAACTACGCTATTGGCTGCTGTGCACCCATTATCGGAAACCCATCCATTTCACCCAGGCAAACATCCGGAACACACTTTCCGGCTATGCCCGCCTCAAGGAATTCGTCCGCCGTGTTCGCTATGTACGCGGAGGTCACCAGGAACATAAAGCCCTGGGAGAGCTTCTCTATACCCTCGAGCAAAACTTTTTCGACGCCATGGCCGATGATCTCAATGTTCCCAAGGCCCTGGCGGCCCTGTTTCGGTTCACCCGGACGGCAAACCCCATCCTGGACAGTGGGGAATTCAGTGAACCCCAACGCCTGCAGATACTCGAAATTTTTCAACGGATAAACGCTATTCTGGGGATTTTCGACCTGGATTTCGAGGACCTCAGCTCCGAGGAAGAAGAATTGCTGAGGGCTCGTGACGAGGCACGCAACGCCAAGGAGTGGGCCCAGGCGGACCGACTGCGCGAGGAGCTTCTCCGACGCGGCCTTCAAGTGGTGGATACCCCCGCAGGTACCCGTTGGAAAAGAATATGAAACCTGAATGGTTTTGGACCTTTTCCGCGGATGGGTGCACCTCGCAGGTCCAGGAAAATCCACTGGTGGGGAGGGGGGAAGAGCTCTCGATCGAATGGAAGGGGTCGCTTGCGGGTCTGCATCTTCTTCAGCCACCCTGCAACCCCTGTCCACCCTCACCTCGGGCAAGGTGCACAACACTCGATCCTCCCAAGCCCGAGAGGTCTCAATTCAGGAGTTACATGAGCTCCCAGACGCTTTCCGCAAGCCCAAGGGAGTGTGTTGCCTCGAAGAGCCGCACTGCTTCCTCATAGGCATGATCCGTGATTCGCTTCTTGTACGGCAGGGGAATGCAGTTCATCTTGGCGGAGAAAGGTTTGTTCACGTTCTTGATGTTTCCTCCGGTATTTCGGGTCTCCAGGGCCCAAACGCACATCTCCCGCCATAATTCGTCGGGAATTCCCCGGTAGGGTCGCTTGATGTAGTCGCGGTTTTCGGTGGTGATGGCGTTTCCGTTCTGGTTCATGGCCAGTCCCAGGGAAATATTCTGCCACAGAGTCCCTACATTTCCCTTGCGAATTCCGTACTCGATGAAGGACGAGATCTTGTCCAGGGACGTGCCCGTGATGCCGTGCTGAGCAATGTCGACCGACCAGGGTTGGATGCTCTCCCAGATTCTTCGGGTCAACTCGAGCTGAATCCCCTCCTGAGCGGTACCGAAGTAGGTTCCATGGATGGACCCGTTGTTGATGGCCAAGAGATCGGGATGAATCCCTCTCTTGACCAGCTCTCCAATGAACCATTGGGCCTCTTCGGGCTGCGTAAAACCCTCTGCGCTTCCGCTCTTGGCCCCGATTTCCCCGAGCTCCACCTCCAGATTCAAACCTGCGGCCACGATGGGACGAGCCAGCTCTGAAGTCGCGGCCAGGTTCTTCTGGTTTTCCATGTGGGAAGCATCGATGGCAAAGGAGGTAAAACCCGCCTCCAGCTCCGCTTCAATGAGGTCGGCCACACTCTGGATCTCTTCCTCCTTCTTGACCGTAATGTGGTCCCCATGGATGGCGAAAGGGACGTCGGTATTCCCAAGCCGTTCGTTCTCCGACAAAATGAAATCGACAAAGGATGCCGGGGTGAACTCCGTGTAGGAAAGTTCCGACTTGGCAATTTCGTACATGACGGGTGCGCCGGTGGCCATCGAGGCAAGAGCGATGCCCTCCACGGGAAGTTTGCAACGGATGTTGCAAGCCATGATCATGGCATTGTTCCTTCTTGCGGCCTCGATGAGAAGTCTCCCGTTTACCAAAGGGACGAGAGAGTCGGGATATCTGCGCTTCACGTTTTCGGGACGGTTGTCCTTTTTTCCTCTCGGCATGGTTTTCCTCCCCAAGGGGTCTAATGTCCTGAAGGTCGAGGGTCTTTACCTCCCACGCCTGTCCATCCAGCGCTTCCATGACACGGGAGGAGGCCCAGGGGGAAAGAGCCGTTTTCTCGGCCTCCACGGGACCGTTCGTTCATGATGAATCCTGAATATCCGGCATCACTTCTTGTTTTATAGAAGATTCTTCGTTAAAGTTCAAGCCGACGGTCGAAAAGTCGGGAATGACTTCCCGTGAGATGGGATGGTAGGTTGACGATCCATTGAATGCCGACGAACGGCAAATAACCCTTGATTCGGCCCGGGGGAATCCCTATTGTACGTGCGGCCTTTTTTGATGCCGATTTCCGTGGTCCACCCACAGGATATAAGGATCGATGAGGAAACGACGCTTCTTTTTGTTGATTTTGGCAACCCTCTTCTTGTCCCAGATCCCTCTGAAAGTACCCGCCGAAGAAGATTCCGAGGAGCAGTTCACCGCCACCATAAAACAGTACCCCTACCATATCCCCGATCTCACGGTGATCGGTTCTCCAACATGGTACCGCGTCCCTCCCAGGGATACACTGCTCGACATCGCCCGGCGCTTTGGATTGGGGTTCAATGAGATCGATCTATTGTACCCTCAAACGGACAAGTGGATTCCACCCAGTGGGAAAAAGATCGTCATCCCCACATTCTGGGTGCTTCCCCCTACCAGTCAACAACAGCTGGTCATCAATGTTCCGGAACTGCGATTGTACTTCTTCGACCGGAATTCCTCGACGGTACAAACCTATCCCATCGGGATCGGGGATGAAGGCTGGGAAACTCCGCTGGGTACCTTTCATATCACGGAAAAACGTACCAATCCCTCTTGGTATGTGCCTCTTTCCCTGCAGGAGAAATACGGAATGGCGGTTATGCCCCCTGGACCCGAGAATCCCCTGGGGGACTACATGATGAAGTTCAGTGCGGGACCCTACGGAGTGCATGGAACCGCCATGCCCTGGGGTGTCGGCAGGTTGGTTTCCCACGGGTGCATCCGCTGTTACCCGGAACACATCAAAATCTTGTTCCCGCAGGTTTCCATAGGGACCAAGCTCGAGATCGTTTATGAACCGCTGAAGCTTGGCCGGAGGGAGGGCCAGATTTACGTGGAGGCCCATCCGGACGTTTATCGCAAGATTCCCGACTATGTGGATTATGCCGCGAGAAAGCTGGACGAATATCCTCAAGCCGACCAGGTGGACCGCAAGCGTTTTCTGATGGCCGTTCGCCTTCAGAACGGCGTCCCCACGAACGTCAGCCGACTCCCCTCGGAAGATATTTCTGTAAAAATGGTTGAGCTTGGTCATTAGGAGTGATAATAAATACTCACACGAAGTAAGGCTGCTCATTGAGTAGATGGATTTTCCATGAAATTCCTCTTGCTTTTGGGCAACATGTAGAGTAGCATTTTACCGCTTTTTCACGCTAGTATGCGGCAGTTTGATCAACCGGCGAGGAACTATTCTCTTCAATACATACTGCAGGAGAGGAGGTGAGAGGGAGACGTCCGGATTGTTTTAGCGGAGAAGGTAGGTTTCGTCATAGCATCAATCAGCATCATAAGGAGGAAAGAGAAATGAAGAGAACATTGGGAGTTTTGTTGGTTTTGGCTTTGGCATTCACCATGGTTTCCGGCTGCGCTTGCACGGATGACGCGAAGAAATGCCAGGAGCTCTGCCAGGCCGCCCTGGATAAGGCACAGGCGATCGAAGCATCCTGCAGCGCCAGCGCCAAGGCTGCCGAAGCGGCCGCAGCAAGAGCTGAAGCAGCTGCCCGTCGAGCCGAAGCGGCTGCCGACAAAGCCGAATCCATTTTCATGAAGAAGATGAAGAAGTAGTTTCGGTTTTGCAATCCTTGCTTTCAGAGGAGAGAGCCGGTGGGATTTCGCCGGCTCTCTTATTTTTTGCCGAGTGCGGGAACGAGGGCTTGCTCCTCCCCTTTCTTTCTCCAGGGGGCAGGACGGTGTTGCAGGATGACTCACGAAGCGGGATCCCCACGGCTGAAAGATGAAAGATCAACAAGGGAATCCCTGCCCCCATCGGGAAATTTCCCGTCCGGGATTGACTTCGACAAGACTGATTCATCGAGGGTCATGAGCGGTTGGTCGACACTGGGCAGCTAAAGATCGAACAAGGGCGTGGATGAGCAGGCTGCCGGCAGCAGCGGAAGGTCCGGGATTTTTCCGTTCCCGGAGGTGACCTAAGTGGCCGAAATGTCTATAAGAGTGTGCAGAGCTCTTCGGAAAATTACCGGAGCCGCATCTAAAGAACTCAATAGCTTGGCCTCATTTCTTCCGGGAATTGCTGTTATTGTTGAGTTTTGTCCATGCTGCCGAATACGAATTTGCCCACCAATTCCTCGATGTCCAGGGGGGGTTGAGTCTCTCGGATAACACCCCCAGGGGGGATGAAGATTTCCGAAGCTCCCGGCGTTATGGAAATGTACTTATCCCCGATAATTCCCATAGTCTTGATTCGCGCGATGACGTCTTCTTCCAGTTTTACATCCCCCTGGATGCTCAGGGTCGTCCAGGCACGGCCGTCCCTCAGCCAAATCTTCTCGACCCTCCCGATTGGAACCCCCGCCATGGTGACGTTGGCATTGACTTTCAGCCCGCCCACGTTCGAGAATGCTGCGTTCACTCGGTATTCCCCGTAGCTGAACCACCGGACCTTCCCCAGTTCAATGGAAAGATATCCCAAACAAACGGCCCCCAATATCAGAAAGGTACCAACCGCCAGTTCAACTCCCCTTTTTTCCATGACGCGTCCCCACTAGATCAGAAAGGAAGTGACGACATAATCGCCGACCAGAATGGCCACCGACGAAAGGACTACGGCAGCGGTCGTGGCGCGGCTCACCTGCTCCGGCCCGTAAGTTCCTTCGTCTACGCCGGCATAAAATCCTTTATATGTGCTGATCCATATGATCAGCACCGAAAAGACCAACGACTTCACCACCCCCATGTAGACATCTTGCCATTCCACGCTGGCATGAATGCCGTCTATGTAGGATCCCGCATTGACCCCGAGCAGCTCCACACCGACGAGATACCCCCCCAGCATTCCTACCACGTCGAAGAACGAGGTCAGGAGAGGCATGGCGAGCAAACAGGCCAGGAGCCTCGGGGTGACCAGGTAGGAATGGGGATCGACGGCCATGCATTCCAAGGCATCGATCTGCTCGTCTATGCGCATGATGCCGATTTCTGCACACATGGCAGACCCGGCCCTACCGGTCACCATCAGGGCGGAAAGCACCGGGCCTAGCTCCCGAATGATGCTGAGGGCTACCGCGGATCCTAGTGCCCCCTCGGAGCCAAATTTCGCAAGGGTGTAATAGCCCTGGAGCCCCAATACCATGCCGGTGAAAGCTGCCGTGAACGCGATGACAAAAAGCGACTTGCTCCCCACAAACTGGATTTGTTGGAGAACAAACTTTGTCTTCCTGGGGGGGCGGACAATACCCCGCAGGGCATACCACAAAAACAGCCCTGAACGTCCCAAAACGAACACCTGCTCAATGGCAAGCGCTCCAAGCCTCTGGACCCACCGAGTCATACACACTCCCTGCCCCTTCGCAACCTTCCCTTCAGCCCGGACGAACATGGGCCGTCTTCAGCGGACGAATGAAATCCTGGAAAGCTAAACCGCCGCCCTTCACTCCAGCAGACAGGCATGATAAGCCTCCGTGTCGAGCTGTCTCAAGTCCGCCTGTCTGCCAAGAAACTGAATGACCCTTTCATTGGTGCTCTGCTGCACCTCTTCCGGTGTTCCCGCCACCAGCACCTTCCCCTGGTCCATAACGATCATCTGGTCGGCGATCTGAAAAGCGCTCTCCAACTCATGGGTCACCACGATGATGGTCATGCCCAGGGTTTCCCGCAGCTCAAGAATCAGGCGGTCCAAACCGGCTGCGGTGATGGGATCCAGGCCCGAGGAAGGTTCATCTACAAAGAGAATCTCGGGATCCATGGCCAACGCCCGGGCGAGCCCCGCTCTCTTGCGCATGCCTCCGCTGAGCTGCGAGGGCATAAAGTCTCGAAACTCCGCCAGTCCGACCATGTGCAGTTTGATGGTGGCCATGATCCGGATGGTTTCATCCGCAAGTCCGGTGTGAACCCTCAAGGGAACGGCGATGTTCTCCGCCACGCTCAGGGAGTTGAACAGGGCAGCGCTTTGGAACAGGACGCCGATCCTGCGCCGGTAGGACATGAGCTCACCCGCATCAAACCGTCCCAAATCCTTCCCTTCAAAAATGATTTCCCCGGAATCCCAAGGTTTGAGTCCGATGAGGTGGCGCAACAGGGTGGTCTTCCCGCACCCGCTCACCCCCATGATGACCGTGACCTGATTGCGGGGGATCGTGAAACAAAGGTCAAAAAGCACCTGTCGGTTTCCATATCGGCTGTTTAACCCCTTCACCAGGAAGGAATCCACAGAATTCATGTCCTTGTCCACTCGGAATGAGGTTGTAGACCTCACCGCTTTTCTCGGGAATCCAGGTGGCGGATCTTCACGAATCCAGCTTCCGGAGGAGCCCATCGAGGCCGGCGAGGCGTATCATCTTCTCGATATGGTTGTCGAACCCGACCAGATAAAACCGACCACCCCTGCGACGCAACAGCCTGTGAATTTCCACCAACAAAGCCAGTCCCGCCGTATCCAGGGATTTCACATCGGTCAGATCGATCCCCAATGTATGAATGCTCTTCCTGCGGGCCACTTTCAGGATACCTTTTCGGATTTCAGGGACACTCCAGAGGTCCAGGTGCCCATCGAGCTTTACTACCAGGTGGCCGTCCCGGATTACCTGCCAGTTCATTTCCACTTCTCCCAGAGGTAGCCCTCTCCGCCCCGGCATGAATCGACCCGTTGCCTCCGGGCTTCCAATCGAAGCTCTTCGCGCGGGGTCCTTCTCATGGAGGGCGTTTAGAAAAACGATCTGAAATATTAACGGTAAACTCAGATTACACAAGATGATTTTTGTGAAAGCTCGGAAATTCTGTTATACAGAGCAAGGTTAGGGAATGTGGGTGAATCAATGCTTGTCTTGACCGCCAGGCTCTCGAACCACTATACTCTGTTTGACCAGGGGCTATCCGATGTTAAATACCCCCAAACGAACCCCTGTGGGACCATCCGGGGATGAGAGGGCGACGGATTGACATCCATGACATCCATAATGTCCAATGAACTGATCCAATTGATGGTGGGTCGGCGCAGCGTGCGCCGCTTTCTGGATGCACCCGTGGATCGTACCCTCATTTATGAGGCGTTGAGAGCGGCTTCCTGGGCACCATCGGGCCTGAACAATCAACCCTGGCGTTTTGCCATCCTTTGGGATCAGAATCTCAAGGAGGGATTGGCCCGCTTGACACGCTATGCCGCCACTGTTCGGGGAGCCGCGGTGTTGGTTGCGGTGTTTCTCGACAGGGAGAGTACCTACGACTACGTGAAGGACTGCCAGGCTGTGGGCGCCTGTATCCAGAATTTCCTGCTGGCTCTCTGCTCCCTGGACCTGGGGGCCGTCTGGTTGGGTGAAATCCTGAAAAACAAGGAGGAGGTCTCACGCCTCCTGGAACTGCCGGACCGCCTCGAATTGATGGCTGTCATCGCCATCGGCCATCCTGCTCATCGCAATCAGAATTCTCACCGAAGACCGCTGGAGGAACTGGTGATCTTCGAAAGGTAAAGGCCCATCCATGCTGAAAAGAGAGGATTTGATTTTTGAACGGTTCGTGGTTGGCATGCTCCAGACGAACTGTTACCTTCTCGCGGATCCTCACTCTCGAAAGGCGGTGATCGTCGACCCGGGCGGCGGCTGTGATCGGATCCTGCGTCGCATTACCGAGGCAAATCTGGATCTAGTGGCTATTGCGAACACCCACAGCCATTTCGACCATGTGATGGATGCCTGGAAGCTCAAGAAGAGGCTCGGGGGAGAAATCTACCTTCACCCCAAGGAAGAGCCGTTCCTTTGGGACAGCGTCACGGGCATGGGGGCCTTTTTCGGCATGAATTCCGGCACATCCGACATGCGCATAGACCGGACTTACCAGGAAGGAGACCTTCTACAGGTCGGCTCGATGGAATTCCGCGTCCTGGATACTCCCGGACATAGTCCCGGCCACGTGTCCCTCCATCTGGCCCCGGCAAACCTGATTCTCGTGGGGGATACGCTCTTTGCGGGGTCCATCGGTCGAACGGATTTGCCGGGAGGATCCTACGAGCAGTTGATCCGTTCCGTTCGGGAGAAGATCTTCCCGCTCGATCCCGGAACGGTCGTATTTCCGGGTCACGGGCCCGAAACCACCGTTGGAGAAGAAAGGCGAACCAACCCTTTTTTCCTCTAGATAGATTTGCAATTTGCAGATTTCGGGTCTTTACGAGCGTGAATCCGGCACAGAACCGCGGGTACCCTACATAGGGGCAGGAGGGATGGGGATGGCAGGCACCAGACTCTTTGGCAGGTTGGTAAAAGCCACGCTAATTTTATCTACTTTGACCACGTTCGCTTGCAGCACTTCCAGCCGCAGCGCACCGCCCCCACCCAATCCCGTGGACCAGTCTTCCACTGCTCCTTCTTCCTCTTCCACGACGGCCACATCCCCCTCGACCATTCGCCCTTTGTTCCTTGACTTTCCCGATGTGCCGGTACCCCATGAATTGAGTCGATTGGAGGGGGAGACCTTTGTATTCCAGTCGGGTTCCCTCAAGGCCGGGTTGCTCACGCTGCGCGGAACCAGGGTGGACGTGGGATCGCTGGTCAGTTTTTTCCAGATGGCCATGCCCCGGGAGAACTGGAAACCCAAGGGCGGTTTCCGATCCAAACGAAATGTCCTCATCTTCGAAAAACCCGACAAGACGGCTGTGATCAATATCTATGAAAAACTTTTTCGCACCTATGTAGAGATTTATGTGGCACCCATGGGTGGGTAACTGTGGGCGGAGCCGGAACGAACCCCTCACCAAGGAATTCACACAAGACAACCACCTTTTTCAAGCTGGGCATTCGATATGCTTAAAGGAAAATCCATTCTCCTGGGGATCTGCGGAGGAATTGCCGCATACAAGGCCGCCGAGCTGGTTCGCCTCCTGGACAAAGAGGGCGCCGACGTTCAGGTCGTCATGACCGCCAATGCCCAACGATTCATCACCCCACTTACCCTGCAGGTATTGTCCAACCATCCGGTTTGCACGGACCTTTTCGATTTGGGGTTCGAATCCCGCGTGGGACACATCCAGGTGGCAAGGGCCGCACAGCTGATCATGGTGGTTCCGGCCACCGCAAACCTTCTGGCGAAGATGGCTGCGGGAATCGCCGACGATTACCTCACCACGACCTTGCTGGCCGCAACCGTCCCCATCCTGGTCTGCCCCGCCATGAATTCCAGGATGTACGAAAATCTTTTCACTCAAAGAAATCTCGAGCAGTTGCGCAAGATGGGAATCCATGTTTTGGAACCGGTTGAGGGAACGCTGGCCTGCCAAGAGGAAGGCATCGGGCGCTTGGCCGAACTTACGGAAATTCTTGAATCTGCCAGGCGGATCCTCACTCCTCAAACTCTTCAGGGAAAGCGGGTCCTGGTGAGCGCGGGCCCGACCCGGGAACATTTCGACACCGTGCGTTTCATCAGCAATCCCTCGACAGGAAGAATGGGGTACGCACTGGCCACCATTGCCGTGCGACGCGGTGCTCGAGTCGACCTGGTATCCGGCCCGAGCGTCCTGGATCCCCCCTCGGGAACCCAAGTCCATCGGGTGAGATGCACCGATGAGATGAGGGACACCGTCATGGATCTCGCTCCGAATATGGACGTCATCGTTATGGCGGCCGCCGTGGGTGACTACCGCCCCCAACAGGTGGCTTCCCGGAAGCTTAAGAAGAGCGTTGACGATCTTGAGGTGCGCCTGGTGAAAAACCCGGATATCCTGGCCGCCCTTGGGATGGCCCGAGGATCGTCTCCCCGACCCATTCTGGTGGGATTCGCCGCCGAGACGGAGAATCTCATCGAAAACGCCAGAGAAAAGCTGGTGAAGAAGAACCTGGATTTCATCGTGGCCAACGATTTGACTCAATGTGGGTCCGGGTTTGCCTGCGAGACCAACCAGGTGAAAATTCTGGATCGTTCGGGGGGGCTCACCGAGCTGCCGTGCATGACCAAGGAACAGGTTGCCGAGCATGTGTTCGACAGGATCGAGAGCCTCTTGTCCGATGACGGCCGGGGGGGTTGAAATGGATAACGCTAGGGTCGGGGTATGCCTCGCATTGAGAGAGCTGCGCACCCTTCTCACCGGTCTCCGCGAAGGAGGCCTTGCCGATTGGCCCACAACCGGACACGACACCGAGGATTCACGGGTCCGAAGCCTTCCTCCCGGAATTCATGGCTCGGCCCAGCCCGCTTTTCAAGAGGAGGATGTCGTCCCGGACGGTTTCCCTATCGTGCACGATCCCGCAGCCTCTTTCAAGGATCGGGCGAAGCTTCTCGACGAAATTCGCGCTCAGCTGGGAGACTGCCGCCGTTGTCGCCTGCACGCCGACCGAAAACGGATCGTATTTGGAGATGGGTCGCCCACGGCAAACCTCGTTTTTGTGGGGGAAGGCCCCGGTTTAGACGAGGACCGGGAGGGGCTGCCCTTCGTGGGAAGAGCCGGAAAGCTTCTGGACAAGATGATCCAGAGCCTCGGTTTTCAGAGGAAGGACGTCTATATCTGTAATATCGTCAAATGTCGCCCTCCAGGAAATCGCACGCCGGGGCAGGATGAAATCGAGATCTGCTCACCTTTTCTCCTGCAACAACTGCATGCAGTTCGTCCCAGGGCAATCTGCGCCTTGGGATCCTGCGCAGCCAAGACTCTGCTCGGCACCCACAAACCAATCTCGCAATTGCGCGGGAAGCGCCACATGTGGCGGGGAATTCCCTTGATTTGTACCTTTCATCCCGCATACCTTCTGAGAAACCCCGCTCAGAAGGCGGCAGTCTGGGACGACTTGCTCGAGATCCGTGCCGTCCTGGGCTCGGTTGTTCCCCTGCAATCCTGACACCAAGAGGTTCGCCATGAGAAATGCAATGTTTGCCTGGGTCCTTTGGGTCATCCTCGGGTTGTTCGTTGTGGGAGACTCCGAGGCCCATGGGGCGCACCTCAATATCATTCAAATCCAGGATACCATCAATCCGGGGGTCGAGGATTTTCTCAAATACGCCATAGCCCGATCGGAGGAAGAGAGCGCCGAGTGTCTCATCATTCTTCTGGATACGCCCGGAGGCCTCATGAGCTCCATGAGGGGCATGGCACAGGCGATTTTGAACGCCAAAATCCCCGTGGTGGTATATGTTTTTCCAAGCGGCGCCCAAGCCGCATCCGCCGGCGTATTCATCACCGCGTCCGCGGACATCGCGGCCATGGCCCCTGGAACCAATATCGGGGCGGCCCATCCCGTGACGGCCGGCGGCAAGGACGTTCCTTCCACCATGGAAGAAAAGGTCCTCAACGACATGCTGGCGTTTGCCCGGAGCATCGGGACCCAAAGAGGACGCAATACCGAGTGGCTCGAGGAGGCGGTTCGAAAGAGCATCTCCGCCACGGCGGAAGAGGCCTTTGCCAAAAATGTCGTTGACCTGATCGCCGACAATCTCCCGGACCTCTTGGAAAGGCTCGATGGATGGGAGCTCAAGCACAAGGGGGTCACCAAAATCCTGCACACCAAGGGGGTCGAGGAGAGAACCATCCATCCCGGATGGCAGCATAGGGTGCTTCGAGCCATCAGCAATCCCAATATCGCGTATATCCTTCTGATGATCGGCCTGGCGGGGCTTTATTTCGAGCTTTCCCAACCGGGGGTGGTGGTTCCCGGGGTCATCGGCGGCATTTCCTTGATCCTCGCCTTGTACGCCATGCAAACCCTGCCGGTGAACTATGCGGGCTTCTTGTTCATTCTTCTTGCCGTCGTTTTTTTCCTGTTGGAAATCAAGATCGCGTCCTACGGGCTTCTCAGTCTCGCCGGCGTTCTTTCCCTGGTTCTGGGTTCTCTCATGCTTTTCCGAGTTCCCGGTCATACCACTCAGCTCGCCATGGCCGTGTTCATCCCGACCATCCTGACGGTGTCGGCTTTTTTTGTGACCGTGGCGGCCCTGGCCTTTCGTTCTCAGATCCAGAAGCCCCAGACCGGTGCGGAAGCGCTGGTGGGCCTTGTGGGGGTGGTGGAGAAATCCATTGATCCGAACGGAAAGGTTTTTGTAAGCGGCGAACTCTGGAACGCGGAAGCGGATGAACCCATCCCTGCAGGGGAAAGGGTGGAGGTTGTATCCGTTGAGAATTTAAAGTTGAAAGTCCAAAAAATCGGTGGTAAAGAGGTTGTTAAATAGTTTCAACTTTTGTTTAGCCATTTCAAAACATGGGTGGCGTTGGGAGGGTGGCAATGTCGTACGGGCTCCTGGTCGTCGTGGTCTTCCTGGTGTTGTTCCTTGCCAATGCCGTCCGTATCCTCAATGAATACGAGCGTGGGGTGGTGTTTCGGCTGGGGAGGGTGTTGCGGTCCAAGGGACCCGGACTCATCATTTTGATCCCGCTCATTGACCGGATGCAGAAAGTGAGTCTTCGGCTGGTGGCCACCGATGTTCCGTCTCAGGATGTCATCACCCGGGACAATGTATCGGTAAAGGT
The DNA here is from genome assembly GCA_018053185.1 of Syntrophobacteraceae bacterium. GTDB lineage: Bacteria > Desulfobacterota > Syntrophobacteria > Syntrophobacterales > Syntrophobacteraceae > JAGPLX01. The sequence continues at coordinate 5,082 of JAGPLX010000007.1, read as the reverse complement.
GAGCGCCGTCATTTATTTTCGTGTCATTGACCCGGTAAAATCCGTCATTTCCGTGGAGAATTACCTGTACGCCACGAGCCAGCTGGCTCAAACCACCCTGCGGAGTGTCTGCGGGCAGGCCGAGATGGATGATTTGCTTTCGGAGCGCGAGAAGATCAATGCCCATATTCAGGAGATCCTGGACAAGCACACGGAACCTTGGGGAATCAAGGTGACGGTGGTGGAACTCAAGCAAATCGATCTTCCCATCGAGATGCAGCGAGCCATGGCCAGGCAGGCGGAGGCCGAGCGGGAAAGGCGGGCCAAGGTGATCGGAGCGGAGGGGGAATATCAGGCTGCGACCAGATTGGCGGAAGCCGCGGAAATCATCCAGAAGCACCCCGTGGCGGTGCAGCTTCGCTACTTGCAGACCTTGAGAGAGATTGCCGCAGAGAACAATTCCACGACCCTTTTTCCCATCCCCATTGATCTCTTCAAACCGTTCATTACCATGGCGGAGATGTTTCAGCAGAAGCAGAGCAAGGAGTTGGTGAATGGGTAAGGCCAAGGAGAAGGAACAGAAGGAAAAGCCCCTGGACAAAATGACGGCCAAGGAACTCCGGGAGATGGCCCTCAAAGTGGAGGGGATCGTCGGAGTTCACGCCATGAATAAGAACGAGCTCATTGCCGCCATCAAGGAGGTGAAGGGCATTGTAGAGGTGAAGAGCGGGAAGAAGAGTGCGGACGTACGCAGCCTCAAGCTCAAGCTGCGGGAACTGAAGGAAAAGAAAATCCAGGCCAAGGAAGAAGGAAACAAGAGGCTGGCGGGCTTGTTGCGCAGGAAAATCAGCAATCTCAAGAAGAAGACGCGGCGAGCATCCTAGGGGGATCGACCCTCGCGTGCTCATTGGGACTCCGGCGGGAACCGGGACCGTGCTCCGGCTTTAAAAAAGGAGAGATGCTTGCTTCCCGTGGGGATTTATATAACGACGCTAATGGATTTCATCGAGCTGAGCCCAAAGGCCATGACCTCCATCGGCGACTTACCGAGAAATCGAGGCGAATGGGCGACGAAGAGAGGGATCTGCAGTAAGGAGGGTTGAGGATGGAAGTCAAAAAGAACGTGATTGCGGCAATTGCTTCGGCAGTCAATCTGTACCTCACAACGGAGCAAGAAGCATTGATGGCCATGCAGCAAAGGGCTCAAGCCGAAAGACCTCAGATCCTGTCAGGTCTTTGGTCGATTGCAGGGCGCAAACAGGCGATGGATATCCGGTGGACCTGGCAAATGCGTTTATGCCGGTAGTGGGCATCACAGGGAGTTCTTTGCGAGGTGGCGAGGGACTTTCCGCAGTCTCGATGCGATGAGCGGCAACGGTTCCTGGAGGAGGTCCAAGGCTACCAGGTCCCGATGGCGGATATCCTGAGGAGGAGCGGAGCCCAAAGGCTTATGAGACATTCCGAGGGATGCGAAATCGAGTGCTGGAAATGTGGGCGGCTGAGGTTAATCTCTCAAGTGGAAAACGGAAAATAGGGAAAAAGGAGCTTAAGGATGAACAACAAAGAGTATCTTCACGGCACGTCTTTGATTGCAAGGTTAATTGATGATCCTCCCGTGCAGGTGGACAATCCGATCAACATTGGAGACCTGACATTCAGAGACGGACATCAATCGCTTTTTGCCACGCGTGGCAGAACGGAAGACCTTCTTCCTATCGCCGAAAAGATGAATACGGTGGGATATTGGTCCATGGAAGTCTGGGGGGGAGCCACCTTCGACACCATGCATCGATTTCTCGGTGAGGATCCGTGGGAGCGAATTCGCCTATTGAAAAAGTACCTCACCAAGACCCCCATGATGATGCTGTTGCGAGGGCAGAACCTGGTGGGATATCGCAATTATCCCGACGATGTCGCCGAGGCGTTCACCGAGCGGGCGGCCATCAACGGCATCGATGTGTTTCGAACCTTTGATGCCCTGAACGACTTCCGGAATTTCGAGACGGTGATCAAACCTATCAAGAAGCTCAAGAAACATTTCCAGGGGACCATTTGTTACTCCCTGACCGAGCGACGCATGGGCGGGCCGGTGTACAACCTGGAATACTATGTCAAAAAGGCCAAGCAGCTTGAAGACATGGGATCTGATACCATCTGCATCAAGGACATGGCGGGTCTTATCGCTCCATATGATGCCTATTACCTGGTTAAGGCCCTCAAAGAAAACGTCAAGGTTCCCATCCATCTCCACAGTCATTTCACCTCGGGCATGGCAGATCTGGCTCTGCTGAAGGCCATCGAGGCAGGCGTGGATATCGTGGACACCTGCCTGTCCCCCTGGGCCTACCGAAGTTCGCATCCGGCCATCGAGCCCTTGGTGGTGGCACTACGCGGCACGAATCGCGACACTGGCTTCGATCTTCATCTGCTGGCCGAATGCAGTGAACACTTCGAGAAGGTTTCTCCCAAGTATCGTCATCTTCTCGACGACCGCATGTCCATCATCGACATCAACGTGCTGCTCCATCAGACGCCGGGAGGCATGCTGTCCAACCTCATCAACCAGCTGCGTGAAATGGGTGCATCCGACCGGTTGAACGACGTGTTTGCAGCCCTGCCCCAGGTCAGAAAAGAAATGGGTCAGGTTCCCCTGGTCACCCCGACCAGCCAGATCGTGGGGATTCAGGCCGTCAACAACGTATTGTTCGATACACCCGAAGAACGCTACAAGATGATTTCCGCCCAGACCAAAGACCTGTTCTACGGTCTGTACGGCCAAACGCCGGCTCCCTTGGATCCGGAGATCCAGAAGAAGGCCCTCAAGGGATACCCGCGGGGTGAAACCCCCATCACATGTCGTCCGGCCGAGATCCTCGAACCCGAGATGCCCAAGAATTATGAAGACACCAAGGGCCTGGCCAAGGATATCGACGATGTCCTCATCTACGCTCTATACCCCATGACCGGTTTGCGCTTCCTCAAGTGGAAATATGGGATTGAACCCATTCCGCCCGAGGTCAAGCCCAAAACCTTGGAAGATTGCCAGCGAGAAGCGGAGCTCATCAAGAAGGCCCTCAAGGGTGAGCTGGTCGAAAAACCCAAGAAGGAAGCTCCCCCGAAGGGCCCCGAAACGAGGATCTTCAGTGTGTTCGTGGATGGCGAATACTTCCAGGTGGAAGTGGAGCAGACCGGAGGTCCAACACCTGCCATCACCTCCATTACTCCCATGGCGGCTCCAGTAGCCGCAGCTCCTCGTCCCGCTCCCGTAGCAGCGCCCAAGCCTGCGGCGGCAGCGGCGCCGGCAGCGGCGCCGGCGGCAGCCCCGGCAGCGGTTGCGGGCGGCACCAAGGTCGAAGCCCCCATGCCCGGTATGATCATCCGCTTCGAGGTCAATGAAGGGGACTCCGTCAAGGAAGGGGACACTGTCCTGATCCTGGAAGCCATGAAGATGGAAAACTCCATCCCCAGTCCCGCCACGGGTACGGTCAAGCAGATCCTGGCCAAGGCGGGTCAGAGTGTACAGAAAGGTGACGTGCTGGCGGTTATCGGATAATCCACATTCGGAGGACTCAACCCATAAGGAGGATTCACCATGGCCAAAACCCCAGTTCGTGTTGCAGTAACGGGAGCCGCCGGCCAGATCGGCTATGCCCTCTTGTTCCGTATCGCCAGCGGCGAGATGTTGGGCAAGGATCAACCAATCATCTTGCAGATGCTGGAACTTCCTATAGATAAAATCCAGCAGGCGCTCAAGGGCGTCATGATGGAACTCTCTGATTGCGCATTCCCCTTGTTAGTGGACATGATCGGCACGGGCGACCCCAAAGTCGCCTTCAAAGATGCGGACTATGTCCTCTTGGTCGGTGCAAAGCCCCGAGGACCAGGAATGGAGCGCAAAGACCTGCTTATGGATAATGCCAAGATCTTCATTGAGCAGGGTAAGGCACTCAATGAGGTGGCCTCTCGGGACGTCCGGGTGTTGGTCGTGGGCAACCCTGCCAATACCAATGCCTGGATCGCCATGAAATCCGCCCCCGATCTGCCCAAGGGCAATTTCACGGCCATGTTGCGGTTGGACCACAACCGGGCCGTATCCATGCTCGCCGCCAAGACCGGGCACCCGGTGGATTCCGTCGAGAAGATGATTGTGTGGGGCAACCACTCACCCACCATGTATCCGGACATTCGATTCTGTACCGTGGCTGGCCAGCCCGCCCTGAAGCTCGTGGACGAAAACTGGTATAAGAACGAATTCATCCCCGCGGTGGGAAAGCGGGGTGCAGCTATTATTGCGGCGCGCGGTTTGTCCTCTGCCGCCTCAGCTGCCAATGCCGCCATCAATCACATGCATGATTGGGCCCTTGGCACCAACGGCAAGTGGGTGACCATGGGTCTTCCATCCGACGGTTCCTACGGGATTCCCGAGGACGTCATGTATGGAGTTCCAGTTATTTGCAAACCCGGGAAATACGAGCGAGTTACGGGTCTGGAAATCGATGCCTTCTCACGTGAGAAGATGGATTTCACCCTCAAGGAACTGCTCGAAGAACAAGAAGGCGTCAAGGCAATGCTGGAGTAGAAAACGGCGTTCGCAACCGTCGAAACCCATGGTTTTGCCCTCGGGGAAAGGCGACGATCCGGGTGTGGATTGGAGTCTTTCCCTTTCTCTATTCCAAGTCACGGTTTTAGGCAGACTGGCGTTCGAAAATACAACGGGCAAGTCAAGCTTGCCCGCACCACTGCTTTCCGCCGTCATCCGCGTACATTTTTAGATGCCAGCGGACCCGCAAAGGGGGATTCTCCCCTTTCTCTGTCCCTTCGAGGCCGGGAACCCCCGCCTGAAATAGACTCAACTTATTAATATAACAACATTTCTTTGTGAAAAACTTGCGAAAAGGTCAGAACATTTTCACACCACAATTAAAGATTTGAGAGACCGCCTGGATTTGCCGGCCCGAGGATCTTTGCACGGCCCCCGGGGTGCATCACACCCTCGAGGAGGACTTCAGACCGAAATTCTTGATGTTCCGTTCATCCAACTCCAGGATAGCGTCCTGGAAGGCTTGCAACCTGTCACAATCCCTGCTGCACTCCTCCTTGTTC
>JAGPLX010000037.1 GCA_018053185.1 Syntrophobacteraceae bacterium | reverse complement strand
GTCGCGATCCTCGAGAGGCCGAACGATTTTCCAGGCTTCTCGGGGGTCACCCTTGATAAAACGATGAGAAAAAACGCATCTGAAGAGGTCGGAAGCCCTGGTGCGACTCCTTTTGCCGAGAAGATTCGAGGCAAGTCCCTGCGCCACCTGTTCCTCCCAGGCCGCCCCCTCGTGCCGGGTCCGGACAAGAAGCCGCATGTCCTCCAGGAGCGCGCCCCCCTTCAGAATGCGGACCGTGTACTTCCGTGCGAGCTCGGAGGTGTCCATCCAGCGACCATCCGCCTCCCTTTTTAAGAGTTTTCAGGCTATTTCTCCCGGGCTTCTAGGGGTGGATCTCGATCGTGGGATGGAACCCTTTGAACGGTCCTCCCGGGTAGGGTTGAATGGTGTTGTATGAAATATCCTGCGTTTTCTGGGCATGACCCCGGTGAGCGTTTCCATCAAAGAAGGCGCCGTTGGCTTCGAGAATGTGCTCGATGCGGTGTTGAAAGCCGTGGACGAATTCGTGCCCGCTTCCACGAAAGTGCATGTCGCCGACCCGGAGTTCTCCCTCATGATGTGCGAGCTTCTCCAGGGGCATGGTCTGCCGGGGCAGGTCGTTACGACTCCGAATGCAGCCCCACACAAGGGTCCCTGGGGGGATATCGAGGGGTTCGTCCAGGTCGATGATGGTATGGGGCATGACGATGCTTCCCTCCCCCACCGTCAACCTGCATGCCGGAGTACCACGGAGAAAGGAGTTGAACCCGACAAACACCTCGTTGCCCAGGGTGGTGCGGATGACTTTTCCGCCATGGGCCGTCACATCGTTTCCCTGGAGCTCCGACTGGATGATGTAACAGTTCTCCTGGGCGTTCGCTCCATTTCCCAGGCGGGCGTCCTCGAGATAAGCACGCTGAGCCACATAAACATTCTCCCCGATGCAGGTTTGTCCCTTCACCACGGCATAGCGACTCACATGGGTTCCACGCGGCACGGGCACCACAGGCTTCTTGGCAACCACGCCGAACACGTCCTCGTAATCCTTCTTGCGCTCCTCGACGAAATCGACGAGTTCACCCACGGGCTTCCGCCCGGGCTCCAGGTATACGTACTTTTTCAGCAGGTCCTGGGGATACTGGTAAACGAACTCGAATGCATCTCCCGCCTGCACCCAGATCCGTCCCGGATCGATGCGGGCATGTGCCAGCTCCCCCTTCTGGACATAGGCAAAGCTGCCGATGACACAGTCGTGCACGGTGGTCAGATCCACGGTAGCGAAGGGTCCGAGACAGCTTCCCTCGACGGGGGACCCGTGAATGTTGGCGTAATGAAGAGCCACGGTGTTTTGAATGAGGAACTCTTCGGGGTTTTCCGGATCATGGGAGTTGCTGTGCACGAGTGTTTTCACGAGAAAACTGTCCCTGATGCGGATAACTTCGTCCTCGTACAGGGGAATGTCCAGGGAATGATGCTTCAGGACTTCCCCACGGGTCTTGAGCTCATCCCCGCGGACATCGCTCTTGTAAACAATGGAATGATCCACATCGCACTTTCCCAGGAAATAGCTCCCCGCCAGGCTCGATCGGTGAAAACGAAAACTCGGGGGATGATGCGGGGTAAACCCGTAGAACGCATAGAATCGAGCAAGATCGTTTGGAACAACCATGGTGCGGACAAACGGCGCTACGTCCAGGGAGAGTTCCCTCAGGTTCACATTCACTCGATCCGCCACACGCTGCAGCACCTTTTTCAGCTCGCTCATTCCCTTCTCCTCCGGTCGAAAGTTTCCTTCGCTGCGCACGGGACAACGATCCCCTCCGGGTCCTATGCCCCTCAGTTCACCACCCAAACGGTTCGATCCCTTGCCAACTGAATGACCCTGTTACTCACGCGGCCCATGAAAAACTCCTGCACCTTCGAGAGACCCCTTCGGCCCACAACGATGGTGTCTATCCCCTCCCGTTCGACTTCCTCGACGATGGCATGTGCCCGGCTGGTCACCCCTCGAACCACTTTCACACGGATCTGTTCCTCTTTGAGACCCGCATCCAATAAGCGTTGGCGGGCCAGGACCAGCGTCGACTCCATCTCCCTTCCGGCTTCATCGAGTTCCTTTTCCGCGATTTCTTTCCACTCCTTTTCATACCCGACCGCATAGGCCTCTCCGAGGCCGTGAAAAAAGACGTCCAAGCTCCTTATGGCATGAAACAAGGTCACGTGCAAAGGAGGGGCCCCCGCAAGGACCTCGGCCGCATGGTCCAAAGCCCGCCGGGCGCCTTCCGATGCGTCCATGGCCAGGAGCAACCTTTCCGGAAGGGATTTGCCTCCAACCACCCAGGTGGGCATGTGGGTGAGTTTCTCCACCAGTTTGTCCGCAATGCTTCCCAGCATGAAATCCTTCAACTGGCTCAACCCGCTGCGTCCGATCACCAGGGCGTCATATCCCGATCGAGTCTCCTCGATGATGTCCTGGGCAACCCCGGCTCTCCTCTGTTGAAAGACCAACCGGATGGATTCCCCGGGTACTCCAGCACTCAGCAGTTCCTGCCGAGCCTGGTCCATGAAATCCCGGGCTATTTTTTCCTGCTGTGTCTCCCATGCCTGGAGGTTCACGATCTTGTAGCGAAAGGCAGGTTCCCTTTCCATGTCCAAGAAGGATTCCGGAATCCGGGTGAACACATGAAAGAGGACGATCTCGGCCCTCCCACCCGGGAAAATCCTGCCTGCATAGCGAACGGCCTTCAATGCCTGGTCTGAGCCGTCAATGGCCACCAAAACCCTCTTTCCACCGGAAGGAGTCATGGCATTCCTTTCTTGTTGAACCCGCCTTCCCTTTCCCCCGCATTGGGCGGCAAGGGAGAGGACGCCGGGCTATCGACCATGAAGAGGAGCTTGCAGATCTGTGTCGGACGCCCCGCCGGGAGCCGACTCCCCTTGGAGGATCATCCGGATCTCGCCCATGAGCTTTGTTCTCTGCTGGTTGTAGGAAAAATCGTTGGACATCACCATGTCCAGTTGCCGGGTGTGGATGATCAAGTACCCGAGAATTTTCAGTTTTTCCTTCATGACGGATTCCTCGTATCCCTCGATCCTGGCAAAGACCCCGTCTTCCTTGACTTCCGTTCGGAACCCGAACTCCTCGACAATCTCCGCCACGAAACAAGCGCGCCGGATCCGCCTCTGGGCGTCGGCGGCCCCCCCCTTGAAGTGAAAACTCGCGTAGTTCTCCTGGGCTCTCTCGCTGACCAGGGCTTCGATGGTGGAAAAGTGAAACCCGAACCTCGAGCTGAGTGTGCAGAAGTTCCTGGAAATCATGAAATAATTTCGATTGGCGTAAGGAGAAGGCATGGAGGGGTCCAGGGCAGGATTGGCGGATGCCTCCATGAGGACGGACATGAATCCCTTGGCATCCACGGGAGGAGGACCTTCCCACGGCACCGCCACAATGCCTTCCCACAAAGCAAGCATGGGAATGGAGACAATGTTGTCCAGTTCCACGAATTTCCCTGGAACGTCCTCCTTAAACCCATCGTCCAGGTTGATCAGCCACCATTGCATGGGAATGCCGCACACCAGCTGCTTGCTCGCCCGTTCGGAAAACCGATGCTCTTTTCCAAACCTGAACATCTCGTGCACGGATTTTTCGTGGCAGAATCGGGTGATGTCGTGAAGGGTCCGACATTTCTTCGGCTTGAAGTCGGTGGAATCCGGGTCCAGCAGGTTCAAAGGGATGATGTGCCTGGAGACATCCTCGAGTACCTCGTAGACGGGACTGCCGAGCATGAGATTCCTCTTCGAATGGGAGGTTCCCAGGAGGTTCTCGATCTTCCCCTTGTAAACGCGTGCCCCGTCGGCGTCCACCGTAACCGTTTCACCCGTCTGCAGGGTCTCGGTGACCCTTCTCACCCCAAACAGGGCCGGGACCCCAAATTCCCTCGCCACGTTGGCCAGGTGCCCGACGACACTTCCCTGCTCAGCCACAACGGCGGCAGCTCGACTGAGAAGGGCAGCCCATCGCGGCAGTGCCTGGGAGACCACCAGGACGGCCCCCCGGGGAAACCGGAGAGCGTCGCTGTTTCGCAGGACCAGGAACACGGGGCCGCAGGCCGCTCCTGGGCCGGCCGTGGTCCCTCCCTCGAGAATCACCTCTCCTTCGGCAACAACCTCCCCGAGTCGTGCCGTTTGGGATGAGGGGACCTCCACCAGCTTCAAGGGACGGCACTGAAGGGTGTAGGTACGCCCCTTTTCGTCCACCGCCCATTCCACGTCCTGGGGTGTTCCATAGTATTCCTCGAGCCGGGCGGCCATTCCGGCGAGTTCGATCGCCTGTTCGTCCGTGAGCGACGCCCGGGAAGCGGTTTCCCCGGACATTTCCATGCGGCACACTCCCTCCTCGGCATAGCAGACAAACTTATAGTCCTTCCTCGGAATCTTTCGCTCCAGAACCCTCAAGGAGGGGCTTCTTCCGACGATGAACACATCCGAGGCCGCACTCCCGTCCACCACGGGCTTGGGCAGCCCCCACACGGAATGGATGATGATGGAATCGTCCCGTACCCGGAGAGGGTTCCTCGAGTAAGTGACGCCTCCCACCACTGCGGGCACCATGACCATGCAACCCACGCACATGGCGATGTCTTCATCGAGAATACCGCGGTTGAGCCGGTATGAAATGGCTTGGGGACTGTATTTGCTGGCAACGATCTCCTTGTAGGCCTGGATGAGATCGTCCGGACTCACGTTCAACTCCGACCGGTACTGGCCGGCAAAAGAGGTTCCCGCCGCATCCTCTCCCAGTGCGCTGCTCCGCATGGAGACCCGAACCCCTCGCCCGGCTTCTTCCTCGAGCCTCCTGTAGGCGTCCTGGATGGCCTCTTCCAGCTCCGGAGGAACCCGGGATCGGATAATGAGCTGCTGGAGGTCGGCGCTGAGGGCATAGAGCCGGTCCATCTCCTCGACCCGGGAAGACTGGAGGCGACGATCGATCTCGGTCTGGAGGTCGTTGAACTCGAAGAACTTCCGGTAAGCGAGGGCGGTGATGACAAAACCGTTGGGGACGGTCAGGGACAGCCGATTGCGCACTTCCCCCAGGTTGGCCATCTTGCTCCCCACCTGGTCCGCCGTTTCCTTGTCGATACGATCGAAAAAGAGGACCAGGCCGTCTCCCGCAGGTTCTTTTCTTCTCGATAGTTCCCGATTGATATTCTCCTGGATCTCCTTGAACCGATCGTAGAGATCGAGGTATTTCCCCGGGGCGAGTTGGTCCAGGTTCCGGATGATCCGATATACGTTGACGCCTACAGCCGTGCAGTTGGCCCGGACGAAAGAGATCCCGAAAGGGAGGCCCCCTTTCAGGGCTTTTTCCATGTCGGCCATGATTTCAAGGGCTTTGTTGTTGGCGCTCAGGAGGAGCCTGAAGTTGTGGTACCGGGCCTTGAAAGCCGCCCTGAGCCGCTCCGCCTCGGCTTCGGAGAGCTTTCCATCCTTCGTCTGGAGGCCCAGCTTGCTGAGCCATCGAGATATTCTGCCCATAAACGATCCGACATGCCGGGAGGAAAGGATGCAAACAACCTCTGGGTACAGTCCGCTGGATCGAGTATCCATTGGGCGGCAGGTGCTTCGAGGGCACATTGCGGGATGGGGAAAGATCGCGGTAAGAAGACGTTTCCTCCCGGGTCACGGGGAATCAACCACCCGTGTCATCCCGAACATGTTTGATCTTCCCTTCCTGGAGGACCTTCTTCTTGTAAGCGTCCTGAACCTTGTACAGAAGCTCGTCGATGTCCGTGGGCTTCATGAGATAGTCGAAGGCGCCGAGCTCCATTCCCTGAATAGCCACCTCGAGACTGGCATGCCCTGTGAGCATGATCACCTCCACCAGGGGGAACCTTTTCTTGATCTCTCGGAGGGTTTCGATTCCATCCATCCCCGGCATCTTCACATCCAACACCACCACGTCCACAACAGCCTGCTGCAGCACTTTCAGGCCTTCCTCCCCGCTCTGGGCCCCCCGGGCGTCCAGTCTGCGCTTCCTCATTCGCTTCACCAGAGTTTCGAGGAATTCCGTTTCGTCATCGATCACCAGGAGCTTGATTTCCTCCAACTCGGTCACCTCCTCTTTTCCCCGACCCCGCCATGCACCCTGCCGGGCCCGACGGAAACCCGTCCATACGATTGGCATTCAAGTGAATTTTTCCTCAAATCGGCGGGAAAATCAAAGGATTTCCGGACACCCCTTTGTTCCTTATGAATTCGGAAATAACGAGCAGTTCTTCGAGGGGGGGCGAAAGGACCTTGCAGGAGGTCCTAGGGCTGATCCGAGGCGGATGACCGGGGATGGAGGCACTCCAGCATTTGTCGAATGGTTTTTTTCAGGCCGGCCGTATCCGGGCTCTTTTCCACCACGGCCACGGAAGGAGTGCCTTCCTGGATGGCGCCCGGAGAATCCAACGCATGGATGTGAATGATCACGGCCAGGTCGGACCTTTTCCTCCGGATTTGATCCAAAATGGCCGATCCATCCGCATAAGGAATTTCCACGTCGAGAACGAGCAGGTCGAAGCGGGTTTCTTCTTCGAGCATCCTCAAAAGTTCTCTGCCGTCCCGCACCGTGCGGACTCGATACCCCTCCTCGCAAAGTTCTCTCTGCAGGAATTCGCGGACACGGCCATTTCTGTCCGTCACAAGGATGGAGAACTCCCCCTTCATCTCACCGGTTCCACATCGCCCTTCGACCGTCGAAGGTCCGGCTCGAAATCCGCCGTTTTCACTATTCTCATCCTTCATGAAAGAAGGGACCGCCTTCCCCTGGATGAAGAAACCCATCCTTTCATCCAGGGGGATACCAGAACGCGTTCACCGCTCGGGGGCAACCTTGACCAGGTACACGGAACAGGGGCTGGCTTTGGCCACCTGGCTGGCCACACTACCGATCCTGAAGCCGGAAGAGGCGCTCAATCCCCGGCTTCCCATGATGATCAGATCCACCTTTTGCTTTTCCGCAAACTCCACGATGGCATCCGGTACGGAAATGGAAGTCACGATGGTTTCGAAACGGCTCGGGGTGATCTGCTCTTGGGCCATCAGATCGCACGCTTTCCGGATCGCCTCGTCTGCCATCCTCTGGATATTTTCCATGTGACGATCCCTCCGTGAGGGGGAAATTTCGTGATCTTCCATGCCGCCTATATAGGGAACCACACTGATTACGCTGATCTCCGCTCCTTTCATCTTCGCATAATCTATGGCCACCTTGATCGCTTCCATCGAATGAACCGACCCGTCCACGGGCACCAGCAGTTTCATGTTCGCCTCCCTAGACCTCTTTCTTGACCTTGGCCTTTTTCATGCTCAGCCCAATACCGTCAAACATGTAGAAAATCGCGTATCCCCACCACAAGGTGTAGAGGACGTAGAAAACCAGGAGACCGGTCATGGTCCCGGCCTTGTCCGTCACCCGTTGGGCCTCGATCCCAAAAAAATTGTAAGCCGGCTCGACGCCCTTCTTGGTGACCTCGGAAACCACGTTGGATTCGTCGACTTTCTTGTCCTTCTTCAGCTCCTTGTCCATTTTGGTCAGGAGACTCCACCAGAGACTCAATACCTCCCTGCCGTCAAAGCCGTATGCCGCGGCGAGCTTGCTCTCATCGTTGTGGTACATGGCGTCGGAATCCTTGATCACCCCGCTGAGCATCTTTCCCAGGTCCGTGCTGATCTTCAGGTCGGAACCCTGGGCGCTCACCTGGGCTCCCACCGCCCCCAGGACCCTGGCGGCTCGTTCCAGGAGCTCCGGCTTTTCAAGCTTGACGGTGACGGTGATGTTCTTCCCCGAAAACTTGTTTACCTCGTCCTTGAGTTTCGGGATGAAGTAGGAAGAGCCTTTGGACAGCTTGTTGAAGAGATCGTCGGAGTATTCCAGGCCGTTCTTTCCTCCGAAAACGGGGGAAAAGATCAGAAACAAGACCCCGAGAAAACTTAACCCCAGGAGAGCACCCGTTCTGAAGGGTTTCTTATGGATGATCAACATCGCTATTCCTCCTCTCGCAATTCGCCGAGGTTGGCGAAGAATTTGCCGAAGACCCACACTCCGAATGCAGCCACCACGACCCAGAAGACAATGTTCCCCACGAACTCGATGTTGGTCACAAGAGACTTGGACAGGTCCAGCACCTCGAGCTCGGTGAACTTTTTGGGGAGGGTTGCAGCGCGGTTGACGAACCCGGCGAGAATGGAAACGGCGTAGAACCCTCGAATGTGAATGCCTTTGACGACCTTGGTGGTCAAGGCTCCTATCTGGATGCCCAGGAGGGAACCGATGAGCATGCCTATAGCCAGGGTGTAGAACACATAGCCGTAAATGGCGTATTGGCCCACGGCAGCCAGTCCCGCGGTGAAGATGATCTGCAGAATGTCCGTCCCCACCGTGGTCATGGAGGATACCCCGAAGATGTAAACGAACAGGGGAAATGTGATGAAGCCTCCGCCAACGCCCATGATGGCCGCCATGACACCGACCACCACCCCGCCTGCTGCGATGATCACTCCGGAAATCCTTTTCCCGCCGGGGACAAAGTCTTCATCGAACTGGATCATGGGAGGGAGGTTCAGGTTCTGCAGCTTGAGGGCCATGGGTGGGGTGCCCACGGGAGTACCGCCGTGTGCGTCCCCACCACCGCCCCCCTTGCTGGATCGCATGAAGTCGATGAGGGCATAGAACCCGAGAAAACCCAATAGAACGGCATAGACTGCGCTGATGAAAGCCTCGCTGAGAAGAGGGTCCTTGTTGTAGAGCCCCTTGTTGACGGCCCCTCCGATAAAGGTTCCTGCTCCCGACCCCACCAGGAAGGCCACGGCCAGTTTTACCGAGACATTCCCCAGTTTCTTGTGGACCGCGGTTCCCATGATGGCCTTGGCAAAAATGTGGAAAAGATCCGTGCCTACTGCGAGAATTCCCTTCACTCCGGCAGCCATGAGGGCCGGGGTGATGATGAAGCCTCCCCCTGCGCCGATACAGCCGGTAATGAGACCGGCGGCCAGGCCGATGGCGATGGAAACCACAAAAATGGTAGTCGAGTAAAAGGCCGGAGCATATGCTGTTTTGCTCCCCAACATGGGAGCCGCCTCGAGAAGGGAGACGCCCAAGATGGGAAGAAGCAAAACGAACAGCACCAGAAGCTTCTTCCGACTTCTGAGAATGGATAGGGAAACCTCCAGGTCCCATCGTGCATGAGCCGCAGACGCGGCTTTCAGGAATTCAAACACCTGTCTTGGAAAACTCATCGATCCGACCTCCTTCCGACACCTTCTTCTTGAATCACCGATCAAACTACCCTGTAACACCCTAATTCCCCGGACTTTCCTCTCCATGCCGGCTTCCGGCCCGCTTCGCCTGGGAGAAAGATGTGTGAGGAACCATGGCAAGGGACGTGCCACGTGAAGGATATCTTGTGTGATTAGCTAGGAATGAAGGCGGGGAAACGGAATCGCCCCCGGCGACGGGGGATTCGAATGTTCCGTCGGCGGGAACCCGCTGTCAGGTTTTTTTACATGCTGTAAAAGGGATCAATCCGAGTCGCTCTGGGCCGTGGTTTCGATCTTGATGCGGTATTTTTCGATCTTGGACAGCAGGGTCGGACGGGAGAGACCCAGGAGCTTGGCGGTTCGGGTCCGGTTTCCGCCGGTGAGATTGAGGGCTTCCCGGATGACCATCCCCGCGAATCGATCCAGGAATGTTTCGAACATGTTTTCGTTGCCTTCCCGCATCAACATTTGCCGGACCCATTGTCGAATCACCTCGTTGGGTGCTTCCCGCTCAGGATTCCTGCAGGCGAGCTCGGCCCCGATGGCCTGGGCCAGCTCTTCGGGCTGAACCGGGCAGCCTCGGCTGAATATGAGGGCCTTCTGAATGGCGTTGGCCAATTCACGCACGTTGCCGGGCCAGGAGTAACGGCTCAACAAAGCTTTGGCTGTCTCCTTGATCCCGGGATTGGGGACCTCCATCTCCCGGGCAAAGGTCTCCAGGAAATAGTCGGCAAGGAGCGGGATATCCCCTGTGCGCTCCCTCAGGGCCGGCAGCCAGAGGGTCACCACCTTCAACCGGTAGTACAGGTCCTCTCGAAAACGACCTTCCTCGAGGGCCGATTCCAGGTCCCGGTTGGTAGCCCCGATTATGCGAACATCCACCGGAATCGGCTCCCGCCCCCCCAGCCGCTCGATGCTTTTTTCCTGGATCAGGCGCAGGATCTTGGCCTGAATTCCCAAAGGCATGTCCCCGATTTCATCCAGGAGGATCGTTCCTCCCTGGGCTTGCTCGATCCTGCCCACCCGTCGATTCACCGCCCCCGTGAAGGCCCCCTTCTCGTAGCCGAAAAGCTCGCTCTCGAGCAGGCTCTCGGGAATGGCCACGCAATTGATCACCAGGAAAGGTTTTTCAGCCCGCGGGCTGTGCTGGTAGATGGCCCTGGCAACCAGTTCCTTGCCCGTTCCCGACTCGCCCCGTATGAGCACCGTGGCGTCCGTCGGGGCCACCCGCCCGATGGACTTGTAGAGCTCCTGCATGGGCTTGCTGCGTCCAATGATGACCTCTGCGGGGGTGGAACCCCCTTCCGGGGAGGCATCCATTTCCACCCGGGAGCGCATGAACCTTCCGGCTTCGACGGCCTGCCGGATCAACAGAAGAATCTCGGGGATATCGAAGGGTTTGAGCACATAATCGAAGGCTCCCTTTTTGGTCGCCTCGATGGCGGTCTCCGTCGTACCGAATGCCGTCATGATGATGACCGGGAGCTTGGGTTCGATCCCGTGAATCACCGAAAAGGCATCGAGTCCGCTCATCCCGGGCAGACGCACGTCCATGATGACCAGATCGGGCGCTTGGGAACGAACCATGGCGATCCCCGCTTCCCCCGTCGAAGCCGTCCGGACGGTATGTCCTTCCTGCCGCAGGAGACGATCGAAACTCTGGCGCAACTGCGGATCATCGTCTACGACAAGGATCGTAGCCAAGCTCCCCCCTCCTTGGTGGGCAGAGTGATGGTGAGAGTGGTCCCCTTCCCCTCACGGGACTTGAGGTTAAGAAATCCTCGGTGATCCTGGATGATTCGGGCGGCAATGCTCAATCCCAATCCCGTCCCTCCGTCCTTGGTGGTGAAGAAGGGCTGGAACACTTTCTCATGGATGGACTCGGGCATTCCCGGTCCATTGTCGCTCACGCGAATGACCACCACGCGCCCCAGGGCCTCCGCAAACCCCTCTTCCTCCCGTATCACGATCCTGCCGCCTTCTTCCATGGCTTCACAGGCGTTGATAATCAGGTTCACCAGGACTTCCTTCAACTGCTCGGGATCCCCCTCGATGGAAGGGAGCTTCCTCTGTCGATACAACTCGACTTCCACTCCGTAGGTCTCGATTCGATGTCGAAGAAGCTGGATAGCCATATCCACAACATCCGAGGGGCTGATGCTCTGAATCTTCAGCTTGGGGGGACGAGAAAATTCGAGAAAGTTTTGTACGGTGGTGTCAATATGGCGGATTTCTTCGGAAATGACTTCGAAATCCTCTTTTTGGACGGGGTTCAGAGACAAGGTTCTTCTCAGGGAAAAGAGCCGCATTTTGATGGAAGTGAGGGGATTTCGAATGGTGTGAGCCATGCCGGCCGCCAGCTTGCCCACCATGGCCAGTTTCTCCGATTGGAATACCTGCTCCCGGCTCTGTTGCAACTCCGTCTGGGTCTCATCCACGTCTTTCATCAGGCTGTAAACCCTCCGGCCGAGCTCCTTGACCTCATCCTTCACGTCCGCCTCGCGAAGCCCCGGGCTTGCCACCAAAGCCAGGCGTCGAACAGGCCCGAGAATTCTCCCGAAGACCAGAAACCCCAACCCACCCGAAAGAAGGATGCACGAGAGGATCCCGGCGTAGAAAAGACGACGGCTCCACCGGATCTGCTTTTCCAGTTCGGCCGTCTTTTCACCGATGTGGGTTTCGATGGATTTTCCCAGGTCATGAACCAGGGAGGTCATCTCCTTGAACTGCTTCTCCACGGGAATGGGCAGTGCAACAGCCTCGGGGAAAGCGGCCGAGTTCCTCATGCTGATCGCTTGCTCCGCCGAGTAGCGATAGTGGATATACCGGGACTCCAATTCATGGACCAGGTCCCTCTGAGAGGGTGTGGACACGGATTCCCGAACCATCTTCAGCTTTTCCTCGAGGGATCGACCCTCCCGGTTCCATCGTTCCAGGCTTTCGGGAGTGGTGGAAAGAAGGCACAAAGCAAGGGTCTCTTTCTGGGACTCCAAGGAAATCGCCAACTCCCGTGTTTCCCGCAAAGCTGCAAAACTCCGGTCCACCAAAAAGGTGAGCGCAACCTCGGATTGGTGTGCCGTCCAAACTCCACAGGCGGCACTCCACAACAGGGCTGCCGCGAGGCTCCCCATGAGAAGCACTGTCTTGGCGCGCAAGGTCCACGAACCGATCATAACGCAAACTTAGCCTTTCATCTCTGCAATTCTTTCATTCCCTTTACACGCGGCACAGGTTCGTTTCACCCCGCAGTCGCAACCGGCTTTGTCCATCCGGCCACAAAACTGACAAGGACGGTCACCTTTTTCCCGTGGAGACCCTTCGAAGCGGCGGGAGATGGTGCCTGGGCGGTTGCAAACGTCGGCCCGGGAAACGGGGGAAAGGACCCCGCCAAGGCGGTGCCCGCCCGATCCGTGCCCGGTTCGATCCGCGATGACGGCCTTTGCGCCGCCGGTCGAGAGTTGCGCCGGGACCTTCTCTGCACATTCGGTGATACATCGATTGGGGTTGGGAGGTTGCGGGGGCGAAACAAAAGATCTTCTCATTCGAAACGAATGAAGGGAAAATCCCTCCGGTCGAGTGGGGCACCGTTGCCCGAACGCCGCCCCCTGGAAACTCTTGAAGAAAATTGCCTGGATAATGCGTGCGAAGGCAACAGCCGGAGCTTTACCCGTTATTGTTTCCAAAATGTTTCATGAAATCCACCAGGGATTCAACCTGTTCCAGGCTCACGGCATTGTAGAGGGAAGCCCGACATCCCCCCACGGAACGGTGCCCTTTGAGCCCTCCGAGGCCCTGCTCCTGGGCTTCCTTGAGAAATTGCCGCTCGAGCTCTTCGCTCGGAAGCCGGAACGTCACGTTCATGAGAGACCTCGAACCCGGCTCGGCGGTCCCGCGATAGAAATCCTGGCTGTCCAGGTAGTCATACAACCGTTTGGCCTTCTTCCGGTTGACGGCCTCCATTTTCTCGAGCCCTCCGACCGTTTCCTCGATCCATTTCAAAACCAAGTGAACCACGTAGATGGCAAAGCAGGGGGGCGTATTGTGCATGGAATTTTTGGCGGCAAAGGTCGTGTATTTGAGCATGGTCGGCAGGTGGGCGGGCACGCGATCTAGCAGGTCGTCGCGAACCATCACCAGGGTGACGCCTGCCGGTCCGGCGTTCTTTTGAGCCCCGGCGTAAATGAGGCCGAAGGGGGCAGGATCGAACACACGGCTGAAAATGTCCGAGGACATGTCACTCACCAGGGGAACTCCACCCGCTTCGGGAAACCTCGACCACTGGGTTCCCCGAATGGTGTTGTTGGAAGTGATGTGCAGATACGACGCATCGGGCGGTACCGTCACCTCCGCAGGGATGTAGGTGTATTCCCGGTCCTCGGAGCTGGCTGCCACTTGAACGTCCTTTCCCAGGATCCTGGCTTCCTTGATGGCATTGGAAGACCAGGTGCCCGTGTCCACGTAGGCCGCGGGCCTGCCCGGGAGGGCCAGGTTCATCGGCACCATGCAGAACTGCAGACTTGCTCCCCCCTGGAGGAAGAGCACATGGTATCGATGGTTCAGTTTCAGCAGTCTCCTGGTACGTTCGGCCGCATCGTTCAAGACCGATTCGAAGGCCTTGGATCGGTGGCTGATCTCCAATATGGACATTCCCGAGGAACGGAAGTCGAGCAGTTCCTCCTGAACCTGCTCCAATACCGGAAGAGGCAAGGCTGCGGGTCCCGGATTGAAGTTGGCGATGCGATGAGTCATACTCTGCCTCCTCTGGCTTTACGGGTAGCTTTGCGGGGTAAGAGAACAGTCTCGTGTCCAAGACCCGGCCAAGCTACTGAGCCCCCGTCGGTTTGTCAACGAGAATTTCCCCGGAAACACCCGCCGGCAAATGAGCGGGGATGGGAGCCGAGAACTCTTTGAGGGGTTGACTTCCAGCATGAAAGGTGGAATGCCTGTCTGCGGATTGAAGTGTGCATCGTACTTGTGGGAGAAATTTCCGTTCGTCAGGCAACTGCGTTGCCATGATTCATCAAGGAGGAAGATTCCATGCGTCTCGACTGGCAGATTGCCCCGCCCGCCCAGTGGAAAGCGGACGCCATTCTCTTTTTTGTACCGGAAAAGTCGGAGCGGCCTTCAACAGGTCTCGAAAAATGGGTTCAGGAGAGCGGAGCCTGGCTTGCCGGGTCCCTGGCTTTGCAGCACCTGCCCGGGAAAGCTCAGCAGGTCGAGGTCTTCTACGGCCCTGCCGATCAACCCATCCCCCGGGTCATCTGCTGTGGACTGGGGCCCATGGAGGATTTTCACGTGGAGAAACTCCGCACGGCGGCTGCCGTGGGATTCCGCAGGTGCCGGGAACTGCGCCTCAAAGACGTAGCCATCCCTCTTTCCGCCTTCAGCGATCTGCCCCGCAGCGTCTCCGTTTCTCTCCAGGAGGCCCTCATCGGGGGGATTACCGGACTTCACCGGTATGACGTTCTCAAAACCCGGGACCTGGAACCTTCTTCCATGCCCGAGGTCATTCACCTTTTGACCACCGAGGAGCCGGAAGCTCCCGTAAAAGAAGCTCCTTTCCTGGCCGAAGCCGTCTCTTCGGGGATACTTCTGGCCCGGGATCTGACCATTGCGCCGGCCAACGAGATCACTCCGACCTTCCTCGCACGCACGGCCCGGCGGCTTGCGGATTCCTACGGATTTTCCCTGGAAATCTTCGATCTCGAAAAGACAAAACAAATGGGCATGGGGGCATTCGCCGCCGTGGCCCAAGGCAGCAAGGAACCTGCAGCCTTCATCGTTCTCGAGCACAAACCGCCCGGGACGGAATCGAGCAAACCCCTGGTGGTCGTGGGGAAGGGAATCACTTTTGACACGGGTGGCATTTCCCTCAAACCCGGCGACAAGCTCGATTCCATGAAACAGGACATGGCGGGAGCCGCCGCCGTGTTGGGTCTCTTCGAGGTTCTTGGCAAGACTCGATGGGAGAAACGGGTGGTGGGAATTCTTCCCTGCACCGAAAACATGCCGGACGGTCAGGCATACAAACCGGGGGACGTGGTTCGCACCTTGGCGGGTCTCACGGTCGAGGTAATCAGCACGGACGCCGAAGGAAGGATGGTTCTCTGTGACGCCCTGGCCTATGCCGGAAGATATTCACCGGCCTTTCTCCTCGATATTGCAACCCTCACCGGGGCATGCATCGTCGCCCTGGGCAAGGAGGTCGCAGGAATCATGGGCAATCGGGAAACCCTGGTGCAGCGAATCCAGCAGATGGGCATAGACCTCGGCGAGAGGCTCTGGCCGCTTCCCCTCTGGGACTTTTACTTCGAGGGTCTCAAGAGCGATGTGGCCGACTTCAAGAACTTGAGCGATCGGACCGCCGGCGCCATTATCGGGGGCGTGTTTCTCAAGCAGTTTGTGCCCGAGGAGATCCCCTGGGTGCACCTTGACATTGCCGGTCCCGCCTGGTCGGAGAAGGAAACCGGGGCAACTCCCAAAGGGGCGACGGGTTTCGGTGTACGACTGCTCTTCGAATTGCTTCGCCAGTGGGAAGAGTTGGGGCTGGAATAAGGGCAAACCGGGAGTGTAGACACTCTTGCCGAATCACCGGCCTGTCCGCCCAATCCCGAACGTTTTTTCGCCGAACAGGACCGCAAGAGTTGGGCAGGGTATGCCTCCATGCACAGAGCTTTTCTCGAGGGCCGGAGTCGCAGATGTCCTGTCCTCTCTTTCGATCCGTTCGGCAGTGCAACGGAACTACCCCGAAGCACCATCCAGCCGAACCGGAAGTCCAATCCCCGGGATGCCGGGCAGGACCGGCCCCCGGTTTGTGCCTCCCGCCTTTGGGGCACCGGCAGCAAGTTGCCGGTGCCACCCGTCGAAAAGGCAAGCCCACCGCAGGTCTGCACTTGCAGACCTTTCACAGGTTCATCGTCAAGACACTCCGGTCCGGCTCGTGCCCGGTCTAATCGTTGTCGTCGATGTAGACTACGGCTGTGGATGGGGAACCCACTATGTAGGTAGAAACGGGTTTGAGGGTCACAACGACGGTTTCCCTCCCCTCGGTCTCACGGTCGTCGACAGGAGTGACCAAAACTTTGACGGAAGCCTTTCCCTGGGGAATCACCACCTTGCCCGAAAGGGCGAGGTAGTCTATGCCTCGTTTGGCTGTGCCGCCCACCGAGTACCTCACCGTCAAGGCTTTCGAGGTGTTTCCGGTGCGAGCGAAGAGGAAAGTACCTTTGTTTTTGCCCGGCTCAGACGCCTGCGAATCCTTGGCGGTAACCTTTACGGTTGGTTTCTGCTGCTGATATTTCCCCGAAATTATCGTGGTCGCCCCAGCAGTGATATTGACAGTCTGCTTGGCTGGGGTAATCCAGCCCGCCACCCTCTTAAACGCCACCGCGTGCTGGCCGACGGTCAGGTTCGAGGTCGCTCCGCTGTTCTGCCATGCCCCTCCGTCCACTCGCCATTGAGCCCCGGCATCTCTTGCCGCCCGGGGAGTGATGGTCACGGTAAGCGAGCCCGTCTGAATTTGTAGGACATAGGTTCCGACAACCGTTATGGTTTGGCCGTTGGTGATGGCGACGGTCTGGTTGGCCGGAGTGGTCCAGCCCGCCACGCTCTTAAACTCCACCGTATGCTGGCCGACGGTCAGGTTCGAGGTCGCTCCGCTGTTCTGCCATGCCCCTCCGTCCACCCGCCATTGAGCCCCGGCATCTATGGCCGCCTGGGGAGTTATGGTCACTTTGAGAGCCCCTCCCACGCCCGTGCCCTTCATTTCCATCTTGAGCGGGGTTTCGTTGTTGGACTGAAAGCCGGCGATGCATGTCTTGGCCCCGTAGGTGACAGGGGCAAAGCGAACCCTGACCGAGCAGCTGGTCGGGTCGCCGGCATCTGACGGGTAGAGGGTCTTCCCTGAGCAGGTATCCGTACCGGCCACGATGCTGAAATTCGTGGTGTCGGACAAGACAAATTTTTCCACATAGAGGTTGCTGAGCCCATCGTAGTTTGAAAGGTAGACGGTTAGGTCTTTGCCCGGTGAGCCAACATTCACCGACCCGAAATCACCGTTCCCGTCGGCCGTGATCTTACCGGCGGGGGCACAGGTGTTGGCCTGGTGATATTCGCCGCTCTCGACCAGGTTCGCGTTGTAGGCGGTCACTTGCCCCACGCCCATGTTACAGCCGCTCTGTGCAAAGCTTCCCTGCACCTCCGTTCGGTAGACCGGCTGTTCTGTGCTCTCGTTCGTTATATCCGAAATGGGAAGTGCTTTGCAGCTCTCATCCATTTTTCCCTCGGGGGTAAGTTTTGCCAGGAGCGCATCGAACGCGGAGGTGGTCACCATGAGATTGCCGATTTCCGGCGCAAGGCCCCCGAGGTTCGCCTCGTATTCGTTGGCCCACAACAGGTCCCCCTTGTCTTGCGAGGTCTTGAGAAGGCGGTCATTAAGCCCGGTAAATCCATCAGCGATCTTCGCAAGGAGTCCGCCGTCGGGTGTTGTTACGAAATCATCGACAGAAAATCCCCTATCGGGCCACATGTCATATTTTTTATTCCACACCACAATCGAACCGGTCTCTTTATCCACTTTGAAGTGATAATAGTAACTAGCGGAGGAGCCGGATCGGTAGGTGTATCCAGCGAGCACGTAGCCGTCGTCGGTCTCGGTTACCCCTGCCCCTCCAGATCCTGGTGCGATTTTCAGGAGATACTCCCCTTCCGCCTGAGACACTTCGTAGTAAGACCTGCTCCATAGGAGATTCCCCGTCGGCCCGTATTTCTGGAGGCCCATGGTGTAAAGCCTGGTCTTGTCATAAAATAGCTCCGTAAGGACGAGGTAATTGCCGTCGCTGGTATAGATGGTCGTTATCGCCCCATCGCCCGTGGAGGACGGACCGGCCATCAGGAAGTCGTTTTGGACGGCTCCGTTGTCGTTGATCACCAGTGTTTGTGAAGCTCGATACCCATTGTAGGGGCAGCCGGATGATACACGCGAGTAGACGACATAGCCGGTTATCACGTAGGTGCAGGGACCACCTCCTTCGGGGCAGTTCTTATAGATAAATTGCGGCACCTCGTTGGTATCGGGAATATCGCCCACGTTCTTTCGACCGTAGAGCTTCTCCCAGACCCGCTCTCCCGTGGGCTTCAAGCGAATCACGTAGATATCCCACGACCCCGCCCCGGCTTCGGGATAGATCGTCGTGTCGGTGTCCACCTGGCCCGTAACGATAAAATCGCCGTTCGCCGCCTCCACCGCCCTTATCATCTGGGTGTCCGACGACCGCCCCTTTTTGATGAGCTTGCTCCATTCAAGCTCCCCATTGTCCGAAACCTTGAGGATCACTCCTCGACCACTCGACGATCCCGTGAGCAGGTATCCCCCATCCTCGGTGGGCAGAACCCCGTTAAAGGTCGTGCCTGACCAGTACTCCCACCAGGGTCCATGGTAGAGCTTACCCCATGTCTGCGCATGGACCGGCTCGGAAAGCGCGGCGAATCCGCCGAAGAAAAGCAATACAAGAACCATGGAAACACTTTTCAGACCGACATGTTTGCGAACGGTATTCATGGATACCTCCTTTTGAATTTCGGCCGCCTCCGGTGATGAATCGCCCCTGCTTCTCCACTCTTGGCGCCAATTAAAAGTACTTCCAAATAGACCTTGTAAAAACAATGGGTTAAAGGTACACAAACGGTTTTCCCTACTACCTTATGCCTGAATCCGTGAGATGGAATTCACAAGCTCTACATGATGTTGAATTTGTTGGTAAAGCCAGAATCTTCATCTTATCTTCTGGGTGAAAAAATCGCTAGCAAAAAAAATGCAGTACAATCAATGGCTTTAGTCGATTTTGATTGATGTACGCTCACGGATTCAGGTTCTGGTCATTTTGCAAACAGAATGAGGTGTGAACTCTCCAACGGTGGGAGATGAATAGGCCGGTAGAATTTCACCCCCCGGACCTTCGCAGAGCGAGGCAGCGTGAGCCTCTCGACTCACACCGTTTCCCTCAGGCAACCATACCGCCCATCCTCTGCTGCCGGTGAATAAGGAGTTGCGCCTGCCGTTCGGCGATAGTTTCCACCAACAGCCAGGCTTGCCTCTTGTAGCCTTTGAGTCTTTTGAACTTCTTCCTACAACCCGCGGTATCAGCGTCCGGTTGAAGTGCCGCAAGAGCAGATTCATGATCGATAAGCGGAACCAGCTATAATACAAGAGCCTGAACCACTCCCCTTTGTCAAGAAGAAAGGTGGTATTAGGTTTGGATAGGACGAACTTTTGATGCCGGACTGAATTGAGGATGTTGTTCGGGACGTCTTCCCTCAACTGGGTCGTTTTTTATTCGAATGGCAACTCGGACAAAACCAGCGGTCCTTGTATGAAAAACAGCTCTTCGAATTGCTTCGCCAGTGGAAAGAACTGGGGCAGGAATAAGGCGAATCGGAAGCCTCCCGGACATCATCGAGGAAAGGCAGGGGCGGTTTTCGTACCGCCCCTGTGCCTTTCCGGATGAAGCAGAGCGGGTGAAGGCGGCAGGCCGAATTCCATCGCCGCCCCTTCATTCAGGTAAAAGAGCCGCAAATGCCGCAAGCCGTCGGATGGCTACGGGGTCATTTGACCATGCTTGGATTCCTGTTTCTTCTCTCCCAGTTTGTCCTGTACCTTGTTTTCCCGCTGGGAGCCCTGTTTTTGGGGCTGTATTGTCTCTCGCGGTTGCTGTCGTTCATCCCGGCCTTGATGCTTCATTTCCTGGGTCGAGGTTCCGGGCTCGGAACGCGGTCGAGCGGGCGGTTGCACTCGGTCTTCGCCGCGCTGAGGTCTTACATCCTCCCGTGGGGGCTTCGGATCTCGTTGTCTCGGGTCCTGGATCTGCTGTCGTTCATCCCGGCGCGGCTGCTTCATTTCCTGGGTCGAGGTTCCGGGCTCGGAACGCGGTCGAGCGGGCGGTTGCACTCGATCCTCGCCACGCTGGGGCCTTACGTCCTCCCGTGGGGGCTTCGGATCTCGTTGTCTCGGGTCCTGGATCTGCTGCCGTTCATCCCGGCGCGGCTGCTTCATTTCCTGGGTTGGAGTTCCGGGCTCGGAACGCGGTCGAGCCGGCGGTTGCACTCGATCCTCACCGTGCCGGGGTCTTGCGTCTTCCCGGGGGGGCTTCGGTTCCCACCGTCCCGGACCTTGGATCTCGGGACGATCCTCCCGCTGCCGTCGGCGATCCTGATCCGCCTGAGACTTCTCCGGAAGAGGCGATCGAGGTTCCCTTGGAGACCGGATATCTTTTCCCTCCCGCGCCTTCTCAGGATGATCCACAACGGGTTTTTCCTCCGACTTTCGCGGTGGGCGGTCCGCCCGGTCTCGGGCACGGCCTTCCCCCCTTTCCTGGGGTGCCCTTCCCGTTCTTTTGATTTCGCGTTCCTTGAACTTGACCTCTCCCTTGGGTTTATTCACCTCATGTTCCGACACCAGCTTGTCCGTCACCTTCGGTCGGGCAATCTTGGCATCCCCCTGGATATTTCCCGGTTTCAGGTCCGCCGTCTTCTTCTCGAGGGCCACGGGATGGACCCTGCCTGTCTGCCCGGCTATGTCCCGGTTCTTGTTGATCCGGTTTATCACGGACTGATGAGGCTTCTTCCCCACCTGGACATCTGTGAAATTGTACCTCTGCCTGTTGTTGTAGTTTTTGATTACCGTCTGGTTCACCACGGGTGCCGCACGGTAATTGTTGATGATCACGGTTTTGTTGATGTCCTTGACGCGGATGTTGGTGTAGTTGCGCACCCCCCAGAAATTGGCCTGGTTTACAACCACCGCGT
>JAGPLX010000093.1 GCA_018053185.1 Syntrophobacteraceae bacterium | reverse complement strand
AGGATGCGGTATCGTTGGGCGGGTTTCCCCGGAATGGTGGTCCAGAAAAGATCCACGTCGGCTCCCGGTTCCGAAAACGCCTTTTGGCGCACTTCCCATGAGGTCTGACCCGAACGCACATCCAGGATGCGAACGTTGATCTCGATTTGGGTGGGCAGGGCCCCGGACCCGTCGAGCAGGTACTGAATGCCGGATCGCATCAGGAGATCCACTTCCTCGCATCGTGCCCACCAGAGGGCCTCCGGATCGCTTTTCACCTCATAAGGCAGGATCCTGACGGTTCGGAACAATCCCGTGCGTAGAAGTTCCTGGTAATAGGCGTCGGTCACGTCCGTGACTGCAGAGGATGCGTATGGCGGGACCTCGAAGGGAAGAATCCCGAGCTTCAGCGGGCTGTAGCGCCTTAGATCGGTTTGAACCAACACCTGGGGAGGATCACAGTAAACCGGTCGGGGAGATTTGGCCTGGAGGGCCCCCATGCAGGCAGATAATCCCAGGCTGACGCACACGAGCGCCAAAATCTTTCCGGACGTCAGAAGGATGACACTCCTATATCTCCATGAATGAAATGTAAGGGATGATTTCATGCTCCGTACCCCGCATGAAGGGTGAAGGTGCGTGAATGACATCGATCAGAGCCTGCGTTCGAGGAAGGGTCCGCCGCCCCCAGGCCGGGAGAGACAATCCCCCGAGGGAATCACCCTATGCATTTTGCGAGCCAGCTGGGAGGACATTTCTTCTCTGCACCAGGCTTCAAAACTTGCTAGAATCCAGCCCGCAGGTTGCGGTATATTTTTTCATTCGGTAAGGAGCCGGGGTTCTCGAGATCGAGAACTTCTCCACCAGCCGACTCATTACACTCATTACAGGGGTTTTAGGATCATGTCGGAAAAGCTCAGGTGCACGGTTCTAGTCACTGGAGGAGCCGGTTTCATCGGGAGCTGTTTTGTCCACAGGCTGCTTTCGGATAAGGACGCCCGGTGCATCAACCTCGACAAACTGACCTATGCGGGCAACCGGTTGAACCTGGACGGGCTGGAATCTCACCCCGACTACACCTTCGTTCAAGGGGACATCGGCGATAGAAGTCTTACGGAAAAAATTTACAGGACCTTCCGTCCGGAAACGGTGGTGAATTTTGCGGCGGAAACCCACGTGGATCGCAGCATTCGAGATCCCGCCGTTTTTATCGAGACCAATGTGGTCGGAACCTACCGCCTTCTCGAGGAAACACTCCGATATTGGGAAGGCCTCTCCGGAGAGTACCGGGATCGATTTCGCTTTTTGCACGTCTCCACCGATGAAGTCTATGGGTCCCTCGAGGCCGAGGACCCTCCATTCCAGGAAAAGACCCCCTATGATCCCAGCAGTCCCTATTCCGCATCCAAAGCGGCCGGCGACCACCTGGTCCGGGCCTACCATCGGACCTACGGCCTCCCTGTTCTCATCACCAATTGCTCCAATAACTACGGCCCCCGTCAATTCCCGGAAAAGCTCATCCCCCTGGCGATTTTGAACGCCATGGAAGGCAGGCCCCTGCCTGTCTACGGGGACGGCCTCAACGTGCGGGACTGGCTCTTTGTGGAAGATCACTGTGCCGCCATCCGCGCTGTGCTCGAACGGGGGCAAACCGGACGAACATACAACATCGGAGGCCGGTGCGAAAAGACCAACCTGGAAACCATCCGGACCCTTTGTGAACTCATGGATGAGCTGTACCCCAACTCTCCCCACAAGCCTCACGATTCCCTGATCACTTTTGTCAAGGATCGCCCGGGCCACGATCGAAGATATGCCATGGACTGCTCGAGGATCGAACGGGAACTCGGGTGGAGGCCGTCCGAAACCTTCGAAAGCGGCCTGAGAAAGACCATTCTGTGGTACGGAACCAATGGTCCGTGGGTGGAATCCGTCCGAACCGGTGCCTATCGAAAGTGGATCGAGGACCAATATGAATTCCGTTGACCCTCGCGAGGGAATTCCCATGGTTTCGGAGGATACTGCTTCCCTGGGTGGCCCCTCGAACCATCGACCATGGAAGGGCATTATCCTGGCCGGAGGAGCGGGCACACGGCTCCACCCCATCACCAGGGCCGTGAGCAAGCAGCTGCTCCCCGTCTACGACAAACCCATGATCTATTACCCCCTTTCCGTGCTGATGCTGGCCGGCATACGGGACATCCTCGTCATCTCCACCCCGGAGGATATCCCCAGGTTCCAGGTCCTGCTGGGTGACGGAAGTCAGTGGGGGATGAGTCTCTCTTATGCGGAACAGCCCCGCCCCGAGGGACTGGCCCAGGCTTTCCTGATTGGAAAGGACTTTATCGGAGAAAATCCCGTTTGCCTGATCCTGGGCGACAACCTGTTTTACGGTTTGGGCTTCCAGGGGCTCCTTCGGAAGGCGCTCCAGGTGGAGTGCGGGGGCTTGATCTTCGGATACCGTGTGGCCGATCCCGAACGCTACGGTGTGGTCCAGTTCGATGAATCCGGAAAGGTACTCAGCATCGAGGAAAAGCCCGAGAGGCCCAAATCAAGGTATGCGGTCCCCGGCCTGTATTTTTACGACAACCAGGTGATCGAGATCGCATCGCACCTCAAACCTTCGGCCCGGGGCGAGCTCGAGATCACCGACGTCAACCTGGAATACCTGCGGCGCGGCTGCCTCCAGGTTCAAGTCCTGGGTAGAGGTTTCGCCTGGTTGGACACGGGGACTCACGAGTCCCTTCTCGAGGCAGGCTGTTTCATTGAAACCATCGAGAAGCGCCAGGGACTGAAGGTCGCCTGTGTGGAAGAAGTGGCGTACCGCATGGGCTATATCGACGCAGACCAGGTGCGGCGTCTTGCGAGGCCGCTCCTGAAAAACGGTTACGGTCGGTACTTGTTTGAAATTCTGGAGGAATAGCTACGGCAGAAAGTGTGCTCCCCCACCGGAGCTCTGCAACTTGCCGGGGGACGAGGGCAGTTTGAGGGAAGGGTCGGAAAATCGCCAGGCGGGTGGGCCGGTGGTGCGCGGGGACCCGCACTGAGTTCCGCCCTTCGGTGTGTCCCCCGGGGCGCGAAGGTCCGCCGGGGGCTCCGTGGCTTGTGAGCATTGCAGATCCGGGAAAGGGAAGGCTTTCGCTTGAGTGTCATGAAGAAAAACTCCAGTGGGTATCCTCCGGTCTTGGTCCTGGGAAGCAGGGGAATGCTGGGCCGGGATCTCGTGAGACGTTTTCGGGAAGCGGCAATTCCCGTCGTGGGCTTCGGGTTGGAGGAATGCGACATCACCCGGAAGGACCGAGTCGCTGCTTGTGTCGGGAGCCGACCGTGGGGGGCGGTGATCAATTGTGCAGCCTATACGGCCGTGGACCAGGCCGAGTCGGAACCGGACCTTGCATTCAGGGTCAACCGGGACGGCGCGGCCAACGTGGCGGATGAGTGCGCCGCAGCCAACGTGCCGCTCATCCACCTTTCCACCGATCACGTGTTTGACGGCCGGGCCTCGGAACCCTACCGGGAAGACGAGGAACCCAACCCCGTCAATGTCTATGGACAAAGCAAGTGGGAGGGAGAGACCGCGGTTCGCTCCCGGACCGAACGCAGTCTTATCGTCCGTACCGCCTGGTTGTATGGAGTCCATGGCGACAGTTTTGTCACGAAAATTCTGGCCCTGGCCCGTGCCAGGGACGAGCTGCGGGTGATCCGAAATCATTGGGGTTGCCCGACTTGGACCATCGACCTGGCGGACTGCCTGATCCGCATGGTTCAGGAAGTGTTCGGGAACGGGGGAGAAACCTTTTGGGGTACCTATCATTTCTGTGGGAGAGGGCAAGCTTCCAGGTTCGACTTTGCCCAGGCCATCCTCCGGGAAGGGCTCAATAGAGAACGGCTGAAAACTACCCGAATCCTGGCCGTGGAGGCCGAAGAATATCCGACCCCGGCCTCTCGCCCACCCTGGGCTGTGCTGGATTGCGGAAAGGTGGAAAGGGTTTTCGGGATCGTCCCTCCCGACTGGACCGAGAGCCTGGCCCTCATGATGGATGAACTCTACAAGTCTCGATTTACCGACACCATGGAGGGAGATTGCCCATGATCGAGGGAGTGGTATTCAAGGAATTGCAAACCAACGTCGACGAGCGCGGTTTTTTCCGGGAAATCATTCGGGTTACGGACGAGTTCTTCGAGGAAGGTTTTGGCCAGTGGAGCCATTCCATGATGCACGCGGGAGTGATCAAAGCCTGGCACATTCACCGGTACCAGGTGGATTGGTGGTACGTGGCGTTCGGGGTCCTCAAGGTGGCCTTGTACGACATGCGGCCGGAAGCGTCCACCTGCGGAAAGCTGTTTGAATTCTTCCTGGGAGACCACCAAGCGCCCAAGGTCGTAAGAATTCCCGCCGGGGTGGCCCACGGATGCAAGGTCATCTCCGGGCCTGTTCATCTCTTCTACATCACCTCAAGAGTTTACGATCCCTCCGATGAAGGGCGCATTCCCCACGATGACCCGGATATGGGGTACGACTGGTTGGCTCCCCCCAAAATTCAGTAACGGCCTAGGATAGAGAACCTTCCCTCTGTTGCACTGTCGAGAGGTTGTGTAGCCCACGAGCCACCCTGCCGCCCTGGTATCAGGCCGCAGGAGGCTCTCATCCCCGCGGCCGCATCACACCAGAGGTTTCTTCCTCAGGGTCCGAGTCACAAAGTTGACTGGATTCTCCTGCCGGTCTCCGTAGACATTTCATGGTTTGTGGAGTTGCGATTCCAGGATGCGCATCCCGGGCAGCGCAGCCCATCGCGCCTGTCATGGATCTGACGCCTTTGCCCATATCGAGAGGCGCACCCGTCCAGGAAAACCCGGGGTCT
>JAGPLX010000036.1 GCA_018053185.1 Syntrophobacteraceae bacterium | reverse complement strand
GGATCTTGCACATGTATCCTGATGCTCGCTTTCACGCTATTCACTCGAAGTAGGAGCCGTATGAGGTAGTTCCTCACGTACGGATCTGTGCGGGGGGTGCCGGGTAACCGGCATTCCTACCGCGACCGCACTCCGACTTGAACCTGCCGTCAATGCCCCGTATCGTGGAATGGCTGCGTATGCCTGCTGAGGGATGTCTTACACAAAAACTGTACCCTGCCAAATCCGGCACACAGAACGAGGGGGTTCTCAGGGATAATATAAGCTCCCTGTGAATGTGAGACTTACGGCGCGGTTACCCAGCCGGAGCTGCGGTCGTTCCCGTGGAACTGCTCGCCGAAGGCTGTTGTGTTCCCGGGAGGGGAACTCCACAAGCTTCGAGGTCGGAATTCCTGGAAAACAGCACGAAATGAAAGGAGGACGAACCTTGGCATTTCAACCTTCCAAACAGGTGTATTCGGGAAAGATTCGTGAAGTCACTCTGGGGCTGGGGGACAAGGCCATGACTGTGGGAGGCAAGACCTCATACTCCTTCCACACCTTCGAGGGGGAAATGCCTCACCGACCGAAGGTCGCCATGGAGGTCTGGGATAAGGACCCCTCTTCCGACTGGTCTGAGGTGGCCAAGGAGCCTTTCAAGGATGTCTTGGCGGATCCAGCTGCCTGGGCCAGGAAGTGCGTCGAGGATTTCGGAGCGGAACTCATCGTGGTTCAAACGAAGAGCGCAGACCCGAATACCGACAACCGTTCTGCGGGAGAAGTGGCGGAAGTGGTCAAGCGTATCGTCGAAGCGGTGGACGTGCCTGTGGTGGTGTGGGGTGTGGCAAACCACGAAAAGGACGTGGAGGTGATGCGGTTGGTTGCGGAACAGTTGTCCACCAGACACCTTGCGTTGGCTCCCGTGGAAGAGGGGGATTACAAGCAAATCGGGGCCGCATGCCTGGGATACAATCACACGGTGGTCGCATCTTCTCCCATCGATGTGAACCTGGCCAAACAGCTGAACATACTCCTGGGGAATCTGGGGATCGCGGGAAAGGATATCCTCATTGATCCCACTACCGGCGGCTTGGGATATGGGCTGGAGTACACCTATTCAGTGGTGGAGCGAATCCAGCAGGCGGCCTTGACGCAGGAGGACGAGAAGCTGCAGCAGCCGATCATAGTGAATGTGTCCAATGAAGTGTGGAAAACCAAGGAGGCGAACCTGAGCCGGGAGGAAGCACCGGAGCTGGGGGATGCAGCCCGGCGGGGAGTGCTCATGGAAGCCGTCACGGCCGTCAATCTTCTGCTGGCCGGGGCGGATATTGTGGTCCTGCGTCATCCTGAGTCGGTTCGGTTGGTGAAGGACTATATCCAGAAAATGATGTAGCGGGGCTGGAGGTCCTTGGATCAGGATTTTTGCAGGTCTTGCGGGACTCCGCGGAGGGGAAAAGGGGTGCATCATGTCGAGTGAAGAAAGGAAGACCAGGCAACTGAATTTTCGAGAACTGAGCACGTGTGAGGCAACTATTCAGATGCTCCAGAAAGCAGCCTCGGACGGAGCGGAGACTGCCTTCACCCGGGCGGCGGACATGAGGCCCTGTCCCATTGGGACCGAATCTGCATGTTGCAAGCATTGCTTCATGGGTCCATGCAGATTGAGCTTCAGGGACCCCTATTCGAAGGTGGGGGTGTGCGGGGCTTCTATCGACACGATCCAGGCTCGGAATTTTGCCAGGATGGTGGCCAGTGGAGCGGCGGCCCACACAGACCACGGAATGAGCATGCTCGAGGTTTTCCGGGATGTTGTGAAGGGGAACATCCAGGACTTCCGGATCAGGGACGAGGAGAAACTGCGGTATGTCGCTTCCTCCATTGGAATTGCGGTGGCGGATCGTTCCAGCAAGGATATTGCTGCGGATTTGTGTAAGGAGCTGGAGAAAACCTATATCCAGGTAGAAGGGGAAATCCCTTTCGTCAAACGGGTCCCGGCCAAGACTCTGGAACTTTGGAGGAAGCACGGGTTGGTTCCTCGAGGGGCCATGCGGGAGATCATGGAAATCATGCATCGGACCCACATGGGAGTGGACCAGGATTATGAGAACCTGGTCAAGCAGTGTTCTCGGACAGCCCTATCGGATGGTTGGGGAGGGTCCATGGTGGCCACGGAACTCTCCGACATCATGTTCGGTACTCCCAAACCGGTGGTTGCAGGGGTCAACATGGGGTATCTGAAAGAAGACCACGTGAACATCATCATTCATGGCCATGAGCCGGTCCTCTTCGAAGCCATGATAGCCTCTGTGAACGACCCCACCAACCTTGAAAAAGCCAAGGCTGCCGGAGCCAAGGGGATTCAGCTTCTGGGCATGTGCTGTTCGGGGGCTGAAGTCCTGGGACGCCACGGCGTGCCCCATGCCGGAAACTTTATGAGTACCGAGGCGGTGATCGCAACCGGGGCGGTAGATGCCATGGCCGTGGATGTACAGTGCATCATGCAGGCTCTCTCGACCATGTCGCAGTGTTATGGAACCAGGTTTTTCACCACGAATCCCCGGGCCAAGATCGAGGGGGCACTCCACATCGAGTTCAACCATCATGCTCCCAGGGATGCCACAGAAAAGATCGTCACCATGGCCTTGGAACGTTTCAAGAATCGTCCAGGGAAAATCGTCATCCCTCAACGTCGGGACCTCGGCGTCCACGGGTTTTCCCACGAATACATCCATTACATGCTTGGTGGTACTTTTCGCGGCTCATACACTCCCCTCAACGATAATATTATCAATGGTCGAATTCGGGGCGTGGCCGGTGTGGTCGGCTGCAACAATCCCCGGGTGAAACAGGATTATGTCCACGTGGAACTCGTAAAGGAGCTCATTAAAAACGATATCCTGGTGGTTCAGACCGGGTGTTCCCAGATTGCACTGGCGAAGGCGGGCCTTATGAAACCCGATGCGGCGGTCCTGGCCGGAGACGGACTCCAGGAAGTGTGTGAGACTGTGGGGATGCCGCCGGTCCTCAGCCTGGGTTCCTGCGTGGACAACAGTCGAATCCTCATCGCCTGTGCGGAGATGGTGCGAGTGGGCGGTCTAGGCAATTCCATTGCGGATCTTCCCGTGGCGGGCGCAGCTCCTGAGTACTATAGTGAAAAGGCGATTTGCATCGGTCACTACTTTGTAGCATCCGGCGTATACACCATTTTTGGGGTCACTTTCCCCTCCGTCGTGAGCACAAGGTTTCACAAACTGCTTTTTGAAGGATTGGAGGAGCTTGGATTCGGGAAATGGGGATTTGCCGAAGACCCCATCGAAATGGCCCACCTGATGATCGACCATATCAACAAGAAGCGGGCAGCCCTGGGGATCATGGGCGAACGGGAACGCAAGCTTTTCAGCATGGAGGATCGAAGGGCCTGAGGTGAGGACGGGGACAAGCCTTTTCCCCCTGAATGCCGATGCCGGTGTAAGACCGCTGCACCTTCAGAAGTACCCTTTGACAAGAGGAGTAAGCAATGTCGAGGTTAATCGCTTTTGCCGCGATTCAGGGTGCGTACAACATCTTGGCGAAGACGGAAGGGACCTTTCGAAAAGCCATGGACAAGTATGGTCCCAATCAGCCCCTGGCCTTTCCAAACACGGCGTACTACCTGCCGATCATCTATTCCATTCTGGGTATCAAAGTGGAGAAACTGGGGGACGCCGAGAAGGTCCTCCGGCGTTGCAGGCAACTGCTGCCTCCCCACATCAAGGCAAGGATTCACGTTCCCTATTTGGGGCATACACTCGATGCGGGGATGGCGGCCATATTGGCTGAAGAAATTGCGGAAGCCATTCGGTATGTAGAAGATCCGGGATTTTACCTCCAGGGAGAAGACTGTGATCTTGAGAATGGGAAAATATGGTTGGGTGCGGCCGATGACGTCATCATGCGCAAGAGGGGGGTTGAGTTTGTGGATGGCAGCGCTCCCGGTTTTGCAGCGATTGTAGGTGCAGCCCCAACCCCGGAGATTGCCAAGAATATCGTCGAGGACTATCAAAGGAAGAATCTCTACATCTTCCTGTGTGCCAGCCAGTACGGAACCACCTGTGCCGAACAGTTGGTCCAGGCCGGGGTTCAGATTGGCTGGGGGACTCGAATTGTCCCCTTTGGCCCTGACATCTCCGCCGTCGTGTTCGCGCTGGGTTTCGCCAACCGGGCTGCCATGGCCTTTGGAGGGGTTCAGCCGGGGGATTACCGAACGGTCCTCAAGTACAATAAAGATCGAATCTTCGCTTTTGTGAACGCACTTGGGGAAGTGAATGCCGAATGGGCCGCCAATGCGGCCGGGGCCATCAACTGGGGATTTCCGACCATTGCCGATACGGACATTCCCGAGATTCTGCCCACGGGCATCTGTACCTACGAACACGTGGTGGCCAACGTTCCCCATGACCAAATGGCCTCGAAGTCCATCGAAGTCCGCGGGCTCAAGGTGACGGTGACCGAGATCCCCGTACCCATATCCTACGGGCCTGCCTTCGAGGGCGAAAGAGTTCGCAAGGAGGACATGTTCCTTGAGTGCGGGGGCGGGAAGACCTTATGCTGTGAACTGGTGCGGATTGCCGAAATGGGTGCCGTGGAAGACGGACGGGTGGAGGTTGTGGGTCCGGATGTCAAGGATGTGAAACCGGGAAGCAGACTGCCCCTGGCGGTCGTTGTGGAAGTGGCGGGCCGCAGAATGCAGGCCGACTATGAGCCGATTCTCGAGAGGCAGATTCACCATCTCATCAATTATGCGCAGGGAATCATGCACATCGGCCAGAGGGACATTGCCTGGTATCGCATCAGCAAGCAGGCGGTGGAAAAGGGTTTCACCCTGGAACATCTCGGGAGAATCCTGCACGCCAAGTACCACCAGGATTTTGGCGCGATTTTCGACAAGTGCCAGGTCAAAATCTATACCGATGAAGCCAAAGTGAAAGAAATCCTTCCCATTGCCCAACAGTCCTACAAAATTCGGGATGATCGGGTGGAGGGCATGACCGACGAGACCACGGATATTTACTACTCCTGTACGCTTTGCCAGTCCTTCGCTCCCACTCACGTGTGCGTGATCAGCCCCGAGAGGACCGGCTTATGCGGAGCCTACAACTGGTTGGATTGCAAGGCTTCCCATGAAATCAATCCCACCGGCCCCAATCAGCCCATCGAGAAGGGGGAAACTCTGGATGAACGCTACGGTAATTGGAAAGGGGTCAATGATTTTGTCTACAAGGCATCCCGCCAGTCCGTTTCCAGCTACAATTTCTACAGTCTGGTCTATGACCCCATGACCACGTGCGGCTGCTGTGAATGCATTGCTGTCGTGCTTCCTCTCTGCAATGGGGTGATGACGGTCAATCGCGAATACAGCGGGATGACTCCCTGCGGAATGAAGTTCACGACCCTGGCGGGCACCATTGGTGGAGGAAACGTCACGCCGGGTTTTGTGGGACATAGCAAGTACAACATCACTCAGCGCAAATACATTGCGGGAGATGGTGGTCTCCGCAGGCTTGTATGGATGCCCAAAATGCTGAAGGAAGAGCTTAGGGACCGCCTCATCAAGAGGGGGGAAGAGATCGGGATACCCAACCTCATTGACATGATCGCCACGGAAGAGCAGGGAGTGATGGAGGAGGAGATCATGCCTTTCCTCGAGTCCGTTGGACATCCCGCCCTTAGCATGGAGCCAATTCTCGGATGAGTCTCCGGAGCGGACCGATACCCTTGGGAGATCAGGAGAGGAGACCAGATGGGTCTGACCGGCATTCAAATCTTTAAGTTGCTTCCCAGAAAAAACTGCGGTGAGTGCGGTGTTCCCACCTGCCTGGCTTTTGCCATGAATCTTGCCGGCGGAAAGGTGGAACTGGACAAGTGTCCCTACGTTTCCGAGGAGGCCAGGGAGAATCTGGCAGCCGAATCGGCGCCTCCCATTCGTCCTCTGACGGTGGGGACGGGAGAATATGCACTGAGGATCGGGGGAGAAACGGTCTTGTTCCGCCACGAGAAGACCTTTGTCAATCCGCCCGGTCTTGGGGTCCTGGTGAGTACGGATGAGGACGGGGGCTCTGTGGATGGCAAGATAGAGCGTTTCAGGAAATGTCAGTATGAGAGGGTGGGGTTGAAGTTGCGGGCGGACCTGTTTGCCGTCAAAGATACCTCCAGAGACGCTTCCAGGTTCACGGCCCTTGCCGGGAAGGTTTCAGACGGGACGGGAGCAGGTTTGATCCTCATGTCGGAAGATGTGAAGGTTTTGAAGGCGGCTGTCTCGGAACTGAAGGAGAAGAAACCGCTGATTTACGCCGCAACGGCTGATACAGCGGAAGCCTTGGGATCGTTGGCCAAGGAGGCGGCCTGTCCTCTGGCGGTGAAAGGAGACGGTTCCCTGGAAAGCGTGATTGCGCTCACGGAGAAGCTTTCCCAAATGGGGCTGAGAGACCTGGTCATCGACACGGGGACTCGGGACTTGAAAAAGGTATTCCAGGAGCAGATATGGATTCGGCGTGCCGCCATCAAGGACCGCTTTCGCCCCCTGGGTTTTCCCACGATGATCTTGGCATACGAGATGGCGGCCGACCTGGCGGAGGAGACCTTGATTGCCGCCACCTTCATTGCCAAGTATGGGGCGATCCTTGTTCTGAGCGATTTTCAGCCCTCGAGCTTGTTTCCGCTGTTCCTGGACCGGCTGAATATCTACACGGATCCCCAACGTCCCATGACGGCCGAACAGGGAATCTATCCCATCAATAATCCGGATGAGAATTCCCCGGTTTTGGTCACTTCTAACTTTTCCCTCACTTATTTCATTGTGTCGGGGGAAATCGAATCGAGTCGAGTGCCTTCATGGCTCTGTGTTCAGGACACGGAGGGACTCAGCGTCGTGACGGCATGGGCGGCGGGAAAGTTCTCCGGGGAGTCGGTGGGGGCATTCATCAACAATTGTGGGATCAAGGAAAAGGTGAAGCACTCGGTCATCGTGATCCCTGGCTATGCAGCGGCCATCAGTGGGGAACTCGAGGAAGAACTTGGAGGATGGAGTGTGAGGGTGGGTCCGAGGGAGGCAAGCCAGATTCCTAAATTCCTGAAGGTCTGGAAACCGGTCTGATTCGAAATGTGGGCTGGTTGCTCGGAGCCGGTCTCTGTCGTGTTCGGACCTCCAACGGCAGGTAACCGGGAGGAAAGATGGTTTTTTCAAAAGGGGAGGCTCCTGCTGAATGATGAAGGAGATGCCGCAGGCGGGGAACAGGGGGGGGACAAATTGCTCCGGAGAGCGGAGAACGCCTTGGAGGAGGGAGGAATCGTGAATGAAACTTATCGGGGAAAACCTCAACATCATGAGTAAAAAATATGGGAAAGCCCTGAAAGAGAAGGACCCCGGGCCGCTGCAGGAACTCGCCGTCCAGCAGGCCGAGGCGGGGATGGACTGGATCGATCTCAACATCGGTCCTGCGGGAAAAATGGGGGAAGAGCTGATGTCCTGGCTTGTTTCGGTGATCCATGAGGCGGTGGACCTTCCTTTGGCCCTGGACACCTCCAACATCAAGGCCATCGAAGCGGGCCTCAAAGCTCACAAGAAGGGGCGGGCCATGATCAACTCCATCATGGTCCGTCCCGAGCGAATGGAAGCCTTGCTGCCCCTTGCGGCTCAGTATGATGCGGACTTTGTTGGTCTCCTATGGGGGACCGAGGGCATGCCGCGCGACGAAAATGAAAGAGGGGCTCTTTGCTCCGAGTTGGTGTTCAGGGCGGCAACCAATTATGGCATTGCCCCTGAGCGAATTTACGTGGACCCGATTCAGACTCCTGTTAATGTTCAACAGAACCAGATCGTCAGCGCGATCGAGTTCATGAAAATGTTTCCGGAAATAGCTCCCGGGTGTCAAAGCACCATAGGACTCTCCAATGTTTCCAACGGGCCGCCGGAGCATCTGAGACCCATTTTGAACAGGGTTATGTTGACCATCTGGAAACGACACGGGATGGCCTCGGCCATCGTGGATACCTTCGACAGGGAACTTCGCCTGATTGCCCGGGGAAAACGTCCGGACCTGGAAGACCTGGTCTCCAAGGTGGAGGACGGGGTGCCTGTGGACGTAGGTTCCCTCTCCAGGGAGGAGGCTGAATACGTGAAGACGGCCAGGGTTATTTTAGGTCATTCCCTATATTCCGATTCCTGGCTCGAGATCTAGCCCCAACCACGTATTCCCCTGATTGTTCGCACGGTGCCGGCAAATCCGTGGAAACGGAAGCCCCGTCGGGGAGGTTCTCACCGGTTTGTGTTCCGGAGTACGGCTCGGAGAGACCTCACCTGCGGAGCCTTCCACCATCTCTTTCAAAGAGAAACAGCGTGTTTTGGACCGCGATGAAGGCAAAGGTGCATTTACAGATTGTGCACAGGAAGATCTTTTGGGTAAAATGGCATTCACTCACCTGAGGGGGCGGGCCACAGCGAATACGCCGGCTTGCAGTGATCCATCCTGTTCTGATCAGTCTCCGCGGAACACCTGTCGTCTTGGGACCCATGAAGCATTTCGATGGAACGTGGGAATCCACATGGTTGGCCGAGTGCACGATTCATTTCCGGACTCCGGAGAACAAAAGGGGGATAATTCAGTCATGGCGCCTAATTACGTATACTTCTTCGAAGCGGGCAAAGCGGATGGAAATGCTCAAATGAAGATGCTGCTGGGAGGCAAGGGGGCCAATCTGGCGGAAATGGCCAATCTTGGAATTCCCGTTCCTCCGGGTTTCACCATCACAACGGAGGTCTGCTCTTACTACTACAAGCACAACGGCACCTATCCCCCCGAATTGAAGGGACAGGTGGAAGAGGCGATTCATCGCCTGGAGCGGATCATGGGACGGGAATTCGGCAATCCGGACAACCCGCTCCTGGTTTCGGTCCGGTCAGGAGCGGCGGTCAGCATGCCGGGCATGATGGACACGGTCCTGAATCTGGGGTTGAATGATCACACCGTTTTGGGCTTGATTCAACAGACGGGGGATGAACGCTTCGCGTTCGACTGCTACCGCCGGTTCATTGCCATGTACGGCGATGTGGTTCTTGGGTTGAAACCTGAATCCAAGGACGAGATGGATCCTTTCGATGAGATTCTCGAGGAAATGAAGAAAAGACGTGGAGTGGAATTTGACCATCAGCTTCCCCCTCATGATTTAAAGGAGTTGGTGGAACGTTACAAAGCGCTCATCCGGGAGAGAAAAGCGCTCGAATTCCGGCAGGATCCCTGGGACCAGTTGTGGGGGGCCATTACAGCGGTCATCGGATCCTGGAACAACCCCAGAGCCATTGCCTACCGCGAGCTGAACGATATTCCCGACGACATGGGAACGGCGGTGAACGTCCAGGCCATGGTATTCGGGAACATGGGGGACGATTGTGCCACCGGGGTTGCCTTTACGCGGAATCCGGCCACGGGGGAAAATGTCTTTTACGGGGAGTACCTGGTGAACGCCCAGGGAGAAGATGTGGTGGCCGGGATCCGCACGCCTCAGCCCATCAATATCATACAGAAGACGGAGAATCACCATCTGTCCCTCGAGGAATACATGCCCGACATTTACAAGGAACTCGATGAGATCCGCATCAAGCTGGATCGGCATTACCGGGACATGCAGGACATCGAGTTTACCATCGAGAAGAACAAGCTCTGGATGCTGCAAACCAGGGCGGGAAAAAGAACCGGCTTTGCTTCGTTCAAGATCGCCGTGGACATGGTTCGACAGGGGATTCTCGACAAGGAAGAAGCTCTCATGAGGGTGACGCCGGACCAGATCAATCAGTTGCTCCGTCCGACCTTCGATCCCAAGGCCAAGGAGGAAGCGGTGCGGGACGGCGCCCTGCTGGCCAAGGGGTTGAACGCGGGCCCCGGAGCGGCGACGGGACGGGTGGTGTTCAACGCGGTCGATGCGGAGGAATGGGCCAGAAATGGAGAAACGGTCATCTTGGTGCGATGGGAGACATCCCCCGAAGATATTCGAGGCATGCACGCCTCGCGGGGAATCCTGACAGCGCGGGGCGGTATGACCTCTCATGCCGCACTCGTAGCTCGCCAGATGGGCAAGGTGTGTGTGGTGGGGTGCAATGCCCTGGAGATCGACTACCAGGGGCGTCGCATGAAGGTGGGGGATCGATATATCCGGGAAGGTCAATGGCTGTCCCTGGACGGAACCACCGGAGAGGTGTTTGCCGGCCAGATTCCCACTCGACCTTCCGAAATTCTGCGGGTCATTATCGATGGAAGTCTCTCACCGAGGCGTTCTCAGGTTTACCAGGACTTCATCGCTTTACTGGGTTGGGCCGACGAAGTACGCAAGCTGGAAGTCTGGGCCAATGCCGATCAGCCCAACCAGGCTGAAGAAGCCGTTGCCTTTGGAGCCGAGGGGATCGGGTTGGCAAGGACGGAGCACATGTTCTTCCAGGGCGACCGCATTGACGCCGTTCGGGAAATGATCCTGGCCGGTGATGCAGCCGGGAGGGAGCGGGCACTGGCCAAATTGCTGCCCATGCAGAAGGAGGACTTCAAGGGTCTTTTCCGAGTCATGAAAGACGCACCGGTCACCATAAGGACCCTGGACCCGCCTTTGCACGAGTTTCTGCCTCATGAGGAGAAGGAGATCCAGAAGCTGGCCACCAAGATGGGGGTTAGCTTCGAACAGATTCACTCCAAGGTCCAGAGCCTCCACGAGGCCAACCCCATGCTGGGACACAGGGGATGTCGCCTGGGAATCGTCTACCCGGAAATTACGGCCATGCAGGCTCGTGCCATCATGGAAGCCGCCTGTGAGATGAAAAAAGAGGGACTCGATGTACATCCCGAGATCATGATTCCCTTGGTGGGCCACGTAAACGAGTTGAAACACCAGCGGGAGGTGGTGGACCGAGTGGCCCGGGAAGTCATGCAACAATATGAGGTGAAGGTGGAATACCGTGTGGGGACCATGATCGAGGTACCGCGGGGTGCCTTGACGGCCGATGAAATTGCCCAGGTGGCGGAATTCTTCTCCTTTGGCACCAACGATCTCACCCAGACGGTATTTGGAATCAGCCGGGACGATGCCGGGAAATTCCTTCCGGCGTACCTGACCGCGAAAATCTGGGAGAATGATCCCTTCCATCGGTTGGACCAGGTGGGTGTGGGCGGCTTGATGGAAATCGCGGTCACCCGAGGGCGGAAAACCAGGCCGAACCTGAAGATCGGCATCTGCGGGGAACACGGGGGCGAGGCTTCTTCCATTGATTTTTGTCATCGCATTGGGCTCGATTATGTGAGCTGTTCTCCCTACCGGGTCCCGGCGGCTCAGTTGGCAGCAGCCCAGGCCGCCATTCGAGAGAAACGATCCCAACAATACCAGAAACAGGCAGCATGACGTACAGGCCCTCATAGGAGACACAGGAGAAGAGGTTCAAGATCGGGCGGGGTTCTGGAGTGCCGGCCTCGAGGACCCTCGAGAAGGAGTGGGTTGGATGGTGAGACGACAGGGACGGCAGATTTCAGAACATGCCGGGAGT
Source organism: Syntrophobacteraceae bacterium (assembly GCA_018053185.1). Taxonomy (GTDB): domain Bacteria; phylum Desulfobacterota; class Syntrophobacteria; order Syntrophobacterales; family Syntrophobacteraceae; genus JAGPLX01. Next base: position 9,923 of record JAGPLX010000036.1, on the reverse strand, counting down.
GCGGATGGATCGGATTCATGAGGAACGGCTCCCGGGTGATGACGGCTGCAGAGAGCTTGTATGCGAGGTTTTTTTGCCGGTACGATGAATCCCTCTGACGGAAGGAGACAAGGTGGAACGACCCATACGACTGCGACGATCGGTTCTTTCGGTGCCCTCCAACCGGGAAAAAATGGTGCTCAAGGCTTTTGCCTTGCCCGTGGATGTGATCATGCTGGATTTGGAGGACAGCGTTCCGGTCCAGGAAAAAGAAGAGGCGCGAAGCCGTGTGATCTCGATCCTCAAAGAGCGGGACTGGGGCAACAAGGTGCGCTGCTATCGAATCAACGGGATGGACACCCCTTTTGCTTATCGCGACATTGTGGATGTGGTGGAAGCCGCCGGCGACCGGGTTGACGTCATCGTGATTCCCAAGGTGAACGATACGGCGGAAGTCAAAGCCGTTGACTACCTGCTCACCCAAATCGAGATGAGAATGGGCTACAGGCAACCCATTGGATTGGAAGCCAGTATCGAGACGGCCATGGGAATGCTCAAGGTCGAGGAGATAGCCTTCAGTTCACCCCGGCTGGAATCGCTGGTTTTCGGAGTTGCCGATTACGCAGCGTCCGTCACGATGATGACCAAGGGGATCAGCGGGCATGGCGACCGGGAGGAGTTCTATCCGGGGCATCGCTGGCACTTTCCCCTGAGTCGCATGGTGATGGCGGCCAAAGCGGCGGGGTTGGTCGCCATTGATGCTCCCTACGGGGACTACAAGGATGCTGAGGGATTGAGGCGTTCCTGTGTTCTCAGCGCTGCCCTGGGGTATGATGGAAAGTGGGCCATCCATCCGGATCAGGTCGAGATCATCAACGAAGTGTACACGCCGTCTCCCGAGGATGTGGAACGATCCCGCAAGATAGTGGAAGCCTATGATCGGGCACAAAGTGAAGGGTGCGGCTCTCTGGCTATCGACGGCAAAATGGTGGACGCGGCATCCATTCGGGTTGCCAAGATAGTCTGCGCACAGTCCGATGCCATCTTTTGCAGGACCTGATTCCACGTCATAAACCCGGATCCCGGGAGGGACGGTGGGAGTCACGGAAGAAACCAAGATGCCGGGTTTTTGGGCTTGTCGAGGGTTTCCACGCGAACCTCGCAGGCAGATTGAGATGAATGAGATCGGCGGGAACTGATTCTTACGAAGACAGGGGTTCGGCGCTGGACGACTCTTTGCGAGAGCAGCGCGAACTACAGATCCTCTTTGACATTACCTCTGCCCTCCATGCTTCTCCAGTTCTGAAAGAGGTGTTGCAGCAGGCCTTGATGGCGATATTGCGCACCCTTCAGTTCAAGATGGGGGCTATCTACCTGTTCAAGGAGACAGTGGACAGTCAGTGTCTCCTTGAACTGGCCGCCCACCACGGATTCTCCTCTTCCCTGGTCCAAAGTATTCGTTCGTTTTCCCTCACCCCGGAAATCCTGGATGCAGGGAGACGCCCGCAGCCGGTCCGGTGGTTTCCCGTGAGCAAGCTCTTCTTTCCCAGGTTGCAGGAAAGAATGATGGAGGAAGGAGTCAGGGAAATCATCTGCATCCCGCTCATGGTCCAGAAGCGGGTTCTGGGTTTGATGTACGTGACCAATGACGGCGTCCTGCCGCTCAAGCCCGAACGCAACGAATTTCTGACCACCATCGGCCACCAAATCGGGGTGGCTATCGACAATGCACAGCTGTTCGATTCGGTGGAGAGGGCCAAGAGCGAGCTCGAAATCAGTTTCGATGCCATCCAGCACAGCATTTTCATCATCGATGAACACTGGCGCATCGTCCGGGTGAACCGCACCTGTGAGGAGGTCTACGGAAAGGCCGTGGATCTCGTCGGTCGGAGGTACCCGTCGGTCCTCTATCAAACGGAGGAGCCCCCCGGGGACTGTCCCATCCTGATGTGCCTGAGGACCAATGAGCCCATCCAGAGGGAAGGGGCCCATTATCGTTGGGGTGGTTACTATCGCTACTATGCATCTCCTGTGATCAACCTGGAAGGGGTCGTCGAACGGGTGGTCTACTACGAGAAAGATGCAACGGAGGCGCGGAAACTCGAGCAGAGACTGCAACAGAGCGAAAAGCTCAAGGCCTTGGGCACCCTTGCCGCCGGGGTCGCCCACGAAATAAGAAATCCCCTGGCCACCATCAATTTCAACGCTCAAATGCTCCGGCGAGAGCTCCCTTTGGATCTTGCCCAGCAGCAGATGTTCGAGGACATGGTCCAGGAGATCCGAAAAATCGATCGCATCGTGCAGCAGGTGCTCCATTTTGCCAAGCCCAGAGAACCCCAGTTTCTGCCCAATCAGCTCAACGATATTGTGCGCTACTGCTATGACCTCTCCAATGTCTATCTTCGCAAGGCTCACGTGGAAATTTCACTGGACCTGGCGGAAGGCCTCCCCCCTCTGGTGGTGGACTATGGTCAGATCAGCCAGGTGATCATGAACCTGGTGATCAACGCCATCGAAGCCATGACCCATGGCGGGAAGTTACGTGTGTCCACGGCACGACGGGGTGATCCTCCGGCCCTCCTTCTGGAGGTCCGGGACACGGGCCCCGGTATTCTGGAAGAGGACAGGGACAGGATCTTTGACCCTTTCTTTACGAGAAAGCCCGAGGGTACAGGGTTGGGGTTGAGCATCTCCCGACAGATTCTGGAAAAGCATGGTGCGGAAATCGAGATGGAAAGCACTCCCGGGGAAGGGACTCTTTTTCGAGTCATTTTCCCATGGTCCCTGGTCGACGGTATCTCGGTCGACGACTCTTCGCCGGTTTCCCGTCCGGTGCCTGTCCCCTAGTCTCCGGGGAGGGGTCCCTTCTTCACGAGATCGCGGTCCGCCCGGGAAGACCGTCCCGAAAAATTTCGTGAAGTCCTTGCAGATAGTTGCCGATAAAAAGAGAGGGCTGAGAGGGGTGATGCATGGGATCGGCCTGAAGCCGACTCGAGCGACAGGATTCGGGGCGCGAAGTCCCGAAGGGAATCACCGTTGCAACCCTGAAATCCATTCAAGAGGCTTTCCAGGAGCTTCTCACGGCGGTCTGGGCCGCCGCCCGCATCTGTTCTCATTTAATAACGGCCGGGGGGATTCGAAAAAGGAGAAGGGGGAGAAACGTATGATACGGAGGAGACACCGCTCGCGAGATGCCGGGAAATCCGGACGGTACCTCGTATTTCTCCAGTCCGGCTTTTCTCTGGTGGAACTCATGGTGGTGGTGGCCATTGCGGCCATTTTGGCGTCGGTTGCAATACCTGCTTATGTAAATTACATCAACCGGGCCAAGCAGAGCGAGGCGGTGACAGCTCTCATGAATGCCAAGATGGATCAGGAGATTTTCTGGGATGAACGGGCTGTGGGGACCCTTCATCGATACGCAGCGACCATCGGTTGCCTCCCTTCTTTTGTGAACAGCGCCCACACGAGTTGCCTGAGGGATTGTTCCGGTTGTCCTCAGATCACGGCGGTGATCGGCTCCTACACCGTTCAGGTCCAGTTTGCCGGCGCCAACACCTACCGAATCATTGCCTTCAGAAAGGTTTACGCCAACGCGCCCACGGACATTGTCCGGATTTCCTCGACCCTTGACACTCCTGTGGTGGAGAACGAGGAGGCCCTGAAGTTTTCCATCTTCCGCCTCCTGTTCCAGTAAGGGTTCGTGAAAGGGCGAGGTGCGTTCGTTGCGCTCCTCCGACCTTTTCCGGGAGGAGCCTTATGGGAGGAAACGGGATGAAAAACCACCCGGCTCGCAGATCTTGGTTCTTGGGGTTTCTGATTTTGCTTGTGTGGGGTCTGGTGTCGTGTTCCAGCCAGGAACCTTCGGAGAGGGGAAAGGGAGGATCGAAGTCCGGAATCCCGGCGTCGGGACCTGTGGGAAAAGTCGAAGGCGAAGGCGCGGGGAAAGGATCAGCCGCTTCCGCCCCCCGGACCACTTCCGGGGCTGGACCTTCGGGAGGAAGCGGCCCGGCGGATTCCTTGAAAATCGAGGAGGTATCCCTGGAACCGGCTGCGCCGGTGACCGGGGAGAGCCTGAGGGCGGTGGTCAAGACTAAGGGAGATCAGGCAAGGGACACTGATTTCAGCTATTCCTGGAAGATCAACGGGCAACCGGTGCTGCAGCCGAACTCGAACGTACTGGACCGCCCTGTGTTCCGTGGCGATTACGTGGAGGTCACGGTGACCCCGATCGAGGGAGGGGCGTCTGCGAAATCCGCCACCTGTTTCGTAGTCATCGCCAATGCGGCCCCGGCCCTTCGTGTGCAAAACCAGTCCCTGGGGGCGGATGGGAGATACGAAGCTCACATCCTGGCCCTCGATCCGGAAAACGATTCGATCACGTTCTCCCTGAGAAAAGGGCCTCCGGGAATGAGCATCGACCCATCCATGGGAATCCTCCAGTGGTCACCGGGTCCGGATGTCCATGGGACCCACGAGGTAGAGGTCTCCGCCGTGGACGCCCAGGGTGCCGAAGCCATCCTATCGTATCAAATACAAATCCGCCGGGAGACCATGGGAGGAACCGAGACAAAATGAGCTTGTCAGCCATTTTCCGGCGATGGGATTGCGGGGGGTTCACCCTCACCGAAGTTCTCGTTACCATTGCCGTGATGGTCGTGATGACGGGAGTCGGCTATTCCGGCTATTCCAGCTGGCAAAGGCGGGAGCAGGCCCGGGCTGCGGCCTATGATCTCGCAGGCCACCTCAAGGAGGCCCGGTTTCGGACCCTGGAAAAGAACGTGGCGCACACGACCGTCTTCAACGGCAATACGTACACCGTCTTTGCGGACTCCAACGGCAATCTGACCCTGGATCCAGGAGAGAGGACCCTTTACCAGGTCAACGTCTCTCAGAAGAACCCCGGAGTGACGGTCACCGCTCCCGAAGGGCTCATTATTCATTACGACGGAAGGGGGACCATATCCTTTCGGGACTCCGTCAATGCGAACCTTTTGGGTGCGACCATCTCCTTTGCCAACAGGGAAAACACTTACACCGTAACTATTTCTTCTCTCGGGAGGATCAAAATTGAGCCCTAACGATCCGGACTCCAGGGGGTTCACTTTGGTCGAGGTGATGGTGGCATTGGGCGCCATGGCTATTGCGTTCACTGCCTTGTGGGTCCTGCACTTGTCTTCCCTGTCGATCGACATCAGGAACCACAACGAAAACCGAGCCGTTTTTCTGGCCAACCGGCAGCTGGAAGCATTGCGATCCGCCGCCGTCCTCAACTTTGCGGGGCTTGCCGACGGCACGACCACCGACAACCCCGAGGGTCATTTCCAACGAACCTGGGAGGTCACCACCATTTCCTCCTGGCGGAAGAACGTGACGGTCACCGTCACATGGCCCGAGGCGGTTCAGACCCGTGGAGGGGGGAAAGTCACGGTCCGTCGCACCACGGTTTTGACTTCGACCCTTGTCAACCTGGAGCTGACCTAGGAAAAAGGATCGACATTCCATGAGATCGACCCTCGGAGCCCTGGCGCAGGCCAAGGGGATGACCCTGGTGGAGATGATGGTGGCCATCGGGGTGACCTCTGTGGTGATGATCCTGAGCATTTCCATTTTCATGAGCCAGAACAAGAGCTATGTTCGAAGCAAGAATGTCAAGGAAGTCCAGGAATCTGGACAGATGATGGTGGAAATCCTCAAGCGGGACCTCATGGAGGCCGGCTGGTCCGTTTTGCCCCGCATGGCGTTCTTCTTTGAGGACGGAGGAGCCGGGGGGAGCGACCGTATCTACGTGAACGATACCAGCCTGATCCGCCCGTCCGTGCTGGCCCATCTCACCAGGATGGTTTCCGAAGATTGTGCGGGGGGGGCGAGGATTACGGCGGGATCCAACACCAGCGCCGTCACTGTTTCCAGGATGGATATCGACGACGAGGAAGGCGACGGGGATTCGAGCGGACAGTTCGACTTTCGGGAAAATGTATTTCAATTCGTCATATCCGATGCCACCACCAACAAGATTGCCAAGATCAACAACATAACATCAGGCACGCAACTGGGTCTGGATAGAACCCTTTCGGGAACATTCGTGGCCCCCGCCGTTTTTTACTGCGTGGATAACGGGGACGCCCAGTGCCGTCCTTCGGGCAGTACCGATGAGAGAGTCCTCCGACGCAGCGACCGAAGCAGCGGGGGGCGGCAACCCATGATGGAGAACGTCGTGGATCTGCAGGTGGCCTACCAGGACCGGAACGGGAACTGGTACGGCGAGGTGGGTTGTGCTGGAACAGGGGTTGGGGCCAATCTGTGCGCCATGGATCCGTTCGACTCCAGGCAGATCGCCCTCATCCGCCTCACCCTGGTGACTCGGGGAAAAGATTCCATAGAGGGCCGAAAGTTCGATCCCTCCTACTGTCGGCCTGCCGTGGAAAACCACACGGGAGCTGCTTCCGGGTCTGCGGAATGTGGTTTCGTGTATCGGACTTATTCAACCACCATTCAACCGAGGAATACCGGTCCCATGTACCAGTGAGAAGACCTTGACAGCGGTCGTATCGAGCCGGGAGGAAAAGACCCGTGGAAACGATCCCTGCCGCCGATCCTGCAGATTCGTGGTGGGGTGTGCCGGAATCGAGACGGCGGGGAAGGACCCTGCAGACGCCCGTGCGGGATGGTCGGCAAAAGAGTGCCGAGAGGAGACATGCTTTGATGACCAACCTGATTCGAAACCAAAAGGGACTTGCCCTGGTGTTGGCTGTCTCCCTGGTGGGGCTGCTGTCTTCCCTGGGGGTTTATCTCATCTGGGAAAGCGGAACAGCCTTTCGAATGACCAAGGCCATGGCCCGATATGAATCGGCCTTCAATCTGGCGGAGGCAGCCCTCCAGCTGGGGTTGCGCTGTGTTCGGCGTTCGGCGCCTTCCCCAGGCTTCCAGCAGCTCACCAGTGCCACCGTCCAGACGATTCAGGACGGAATGCCGGACTACATTTCCTCCCAGTCCCTGGGACAGGGAACCATCACCCCGCGGATCGATTACCTGGGCTACTCAACCACGCCCCCGCCGGGATGGATGCTGAACTGGCAGGGCTACTCGTCATACCACGGCGTATATTACCGCCCAGTGGGGCAGGGAACCATCCCTCTTCCGTCGACCCGTGGAAACGCTCAGTCCACGGTCGCCGCCATCACCCTCAAGGTAGCCCGGTAAATCTCCCACTCCCCATTCCCTTCCGGCCGATCCGGTCATTCATTGGGGCTCCTCCTTCCACCCCTTGAGCTCAAAGGGCTGGAAGAGGAGCTCGACCTTGATCTTGTGGATCTGTGCGTCGCTTGTCTGGACGAAAACATATTCTCCCGAGGAATCCAGCACCGGCCGGCTGGGCATTCCAGGACCCAGCTTGGCCACGTATCCCACGGTTTTGGATCCCTCCGTAACGGCTGCATAATCCCCCGTGCTGGTCACATTCTGCACAGAGCTTCGGAGGACGAAGTTGGACTGGCCGAAAGGATTGATGGCGAGGCTGCCGCACTGGTAATCCAGGACGTAGAAATAGCTGTCTCCCCCGGCGGAACAGGGTTCGGACTTGGGGACAAAGGTGGTGAAGAAAACCAGCCCCCCGGCCACCAGTGCCGAATCCACTACCCGTTCCCCCTGAAAATTCAGGCCGTAGATGCAGTCCCAGCACGGATTGGCGGCCGAGGCACACGAGGATTCACAACAATCGGGGGTGCCGTCGCTTTTGACCCAGGTACAGGAGGAGTTGTAGGTGGGGGAACTGCAATGGAGATTGATGTCGACGCCGAAGTTATTCAGTTTGAACCCGGAGGCCAGGCTGCCGGATGCAGTGAATCGGGTCGGACTGTCGCTGATCTTTGTCACCGTGCCGGCGGCCGTAATGGTAGGTCGCTCATTGGGGTCCGCAAGATTGTAGAAGGACATTTTGGCGGTGTCGGTTTTGTCGTTGCCGGTTCCTTCCATATTGTCGAATTTCCCCGTCCCGAAGTAGATCCGCACATTCCGGTCCTGGTCGAGAGCGGCCGCCATCTGGACCGACACGGGCTCCCGGGAGGACCGATAATTGTTGCTGTTTACATCCCCGGTCGCGATGGGCTTGGTCTTCCGGATATCCACGCTCATTCCCAGGGTGTCTCCCTCGTCCAGGTTGAATTTCATGCCGTATACATGGCCGTTCATATCACCAAGGTAGATGTGATCGAGGTAACCGTCGCTGTTGAGATTTCCGTTGCTGTCCCAAAGATCCAGAACCACGGGCGATGTCATGGAGTGCGGGATGCGGTTGGTCCCCGAGACGGTTTCCGGCCATTGATCGGGCAAGGCCGCGTGGAGCATGGGCCACAGGTACTGGAAGAGGTTGATGCCTTTCTCAATGTCGATTGCAAGCAGATGGGGCTTGAGGACCGCGTCCTTTTGGGCCTCCGTCAAGGTTGCCGGGAGATCCGCCTGGTTGAATACCCGCGGAGTGTCTCCGACCATGGCGATCCACCCGCTCAGGTCGTTGGGACCACGATTGCTCAGTGTCAGGGTCGGAGTACCCGCCGTCCAGGACTGAACGGCGTTTGCGGCGAGAAAGCTGACGCCCGTCGGGATCTTCAACTTGCCGACATAGGGAATGGACCAGGAAGAGGGGAGGTTCTTGACCTGATCATAGACACCTTTGTCCAGAAAGGGGAGGGATGCCTGGTAATCGGTGCCGCCGGCCGCGATCTGGACCATGTTCCTCAAGACGGGGTATTCCCACAAGACCTTGGGCTGATCCGGGTCGGTTACATCGATGGCAAAGAGTGTGTCGCCGCCGTCCCTCTCCCCGCCCACCAAAACGGTGCGCCACCTCCGCCCGTTGCCGTCGGGATCGATGTATACCTCCCATGCCTGAGGGGAGAGGTCCACCATGGACCGATGCGGGCAACCGTTCTGAGTTCCATAGGTGGGACGTGCCAATTCTTTGAGCTCCGAGAGAAGATTGCTGGGGATATAGGCCCAGAGTTCTTTGCCGATGTAAGTCTTCCCCGTGCAGTTTTGACCGTCGCATTCGGAATTGGCGGCGTTCGGGTCGTAGAGCCAGTGGCTTTCATTCGTGGCGCCGTCGCCGTCGGAATCCGTGTTGGGACCGGGATCGCTCCACCAGGTGCCGGCCACCATGGCGTGGAGCATGCCGTCATTGGCGCCGACGTAGACCACTTTCTTCCGGGTCTTGTTGCATTCCCGGAAACAGTAAAAACAAGTCTTGGCGCAGTCGGAGTCACAGTTGCAACCCCCAGCGCATGGATGACCGACGTCCTGACTGCAGTCTCCCACAGCCGCGCTGGGGACGGCGGAGAGCGAGGGCGCTTGGACCACCACGGGAGTGGAAAAGACGATATCCCCCAGGATCCAGTCGTCACGGCTACGAGCCTTGGTCCAGGTGTCTGTGCCGCGAATCCAGCCGACCAGGTCCGCGCAATCTTCCGTGGCGAAGAGAGAATCCCCCGCGAGCTTCAGCCAGTCGCTCGCCGTGCAAACATTGGCGCTGTTGAAGGCGACCTGGCTGCCGTTGATCATCGAGTAGACGGTACGGCTGTCGGCTGCCGGCATGTAATCCTCCGCCGTCCAGCAGTGATCGTGGTGCTCATGGCAGAACTGCCCCAAGTGCTCCTCCCTCTGGAAGGAATACAGGTTGCCCGTGCACGCCGCACCCATCCACTTGCAGCCGATGAGTTCCTCGCACCGGGATTGGGTCAGGTAGTCCGAACAGCCGGGGTAGGGCCAATAGGATTCGAGGTGTCCTTTCCAGACGAAACGGTTGGGATCCAGTTCGTAGGAAGTGAAAGCACCGCGCAGGACGATGTCCTCCCCTTCCACCTGCTGGGTTACCGTGGCAACGGCGCCGGCGCTCCCGCCTCTGCTGAGGATCGAAATGAATGCCTTCTCGAGCTGTTCGTACAACTTCA
>JAGPLX010000035.1 GCA_018053185.1 Syntrophobacteraceae bacterium | reverse complement strand
TCCGCCGGCATCTGTCGGGACGCCGCTGCGGCTCTGGGCCGCACGGGTTCCATCCGGGTGCTGAAGATGTCTTCCCTTTACCGGTCCAGGCCGGTGGGGGGCATGAGGCAGGACTGGTTTGTGAACGGCGTGGTCTCTTGCCAAACAGACCTCGATCCCTTAGCCTTGCTGGACCACATGCTCGAGGTCGAACGGGAATTCGGAAGGGAGAGACACGAACCTTGGGGACCGCGAACCTTGGACCTGGATCTCCTCTTTTATGGTCAGAGGCAGATCACTCATCCGCGGCTCATGGTTCCCCACCCGAGGATGGACCAAAGGCTGTTTGTGCTCGTGCCACTGGCGGAAATCGCTCCTGACTGGTTGCACCCGGGGCGGAAGCTCACGGCACGACAATTGCTCGAGGATCTCTGGAAACAAGAACACGACCAGGTCGTTCGGCCGCTTGCGGGGCGCTCATGATGCGCGTAGTTCTCATTCTTGTGGTTCTTTTCGTTGTGTACCGCATCGTCAAGAAGCTGACTTTTTCCGGCGGGAACGGGCTTGGCGACCACGAGGGGGGAGAGGAGCGATCTCGTGAGACGGAACTCGTCCAGGACCCTCAGTGCGGCACCTATTTTCTTCCCAAGAGTGGGGTGACCGCCGTTGTGCACGGTCGGAAGGTCTATTTTTGCAGCGAATCGTGCAGGGCCGCTTATCTCGAGAACTCTACGGAATCCAAGGACTACGGCGCATAGAAGGAGACCCTCTTGAAATTCTTCATCGATACGGCAAACCTGGATGAAATCCGCGATGCGCATGGCATCGGCATCTTGGACGGGGTCACCACAAATCCTTCTCTCATCGCGAGGGAAGGAATTTCCACGCGGGAGGCCTTTGAAGAGCATATCCGGACCATCTGCCGGCTGGTCCAGGCGCCTGTCAGCGCCGAGGCGTTGAGTGCGGCGTTTGCGGACATGGTCCAGGAAGCCCGATCCCTGGCTGAGATCGATCCTCACGTGGTGGTGAAAATCCCTATGACGACCGAAGGTCTCAAGGCGGTGAAGCAGCTCTCCGAAGAGGGAATCAAGACCAACGTCACCCTGGTTTTCTCCCCGATTCAGGCCCTCATGGCGGCAAAAGCCGGAGCGACCTATGTGAGTCCCTTTGTCGGCCGCCTGGATGACATCGCTCACGACGGAATGGATCTTGTGGAGCAGATCGTGGACATCTTTTCGAACTACCTTTTTGAAACAGAGATCATCGTGGCCAGTGTACGAAATCCGCTCCATGTCCTGGCTGCAGCGAAGATGGGAGCGGATATCGCCACCATTCCCTTCAAGGTGATCGAGCAGTTGGCACATCATCCCCTGACGGATATAGGGATCGGCAAGTTTCTCGAGGATTGGCAAAGAATCCGGAAAAGAGCATAGGATGGGAGGCCGCTCGCTTTGGGGACCGCCACGGATAGACCGGTAAGAGGACGGACCATGAAAAGCAGAGGACCTTGGGTTATGGCACTGCCGGGTGCTGCCCTGTTTTTCTGCAGCATCACCATGGTGCTGCCTTCCGTTGAGGCGGAAATCTATCGCTATGTGGACCGGGACGGCGTGATGCATTTCACCAATGTGCCCACCCAGCCGCAGTATCGAAGAGTACCCAACCTGCCTCAAATCGCCACCCTGCGTCCCACATATTATCGTTTTATGCCCAACAGGACGGCCACGTCCACCTGCAGAAGTTTCAACCAGTACGCCTACGATCCTCACATTCGTCTGGTCTGTGGACGATACGGCCTGGACGATCGACTGGTGAAGGCGGTGATCAAGGCTGAATCGGCCTTTGATCCCAATGCCGTGTCCCCCAAGGGAGCCATGGGCCTCATGCAATTGATGCCGGGCACCTCCCGGGACCTGGGGGTAGCCAATCCCTTCGATCCCTACGAGAATATCGACGGTGGAGCCCGGTATCTCAAGGCTCTGCTCCAGCGTTTCAACAACGATCTACGGCTGGCTCTCGCAGCCTATAACGCCGGCCCCGAGACCGTTCAGAAACACGGGGGAATTCCCCCTTATGACGAAACCCAGATTTACGTTCAGCGGGTCCTGGAATACTACGGTCTTGAAAGATAGGCGTTGGGAGCAGGAGCACGTTTACCTCTTCCCTTCGATCGGTGGGGCGGAATCCTGGTTCGCCCCGACACCGAAGGCTGTATGGGCACAATGACACGAATTGATTTTTCGCGGGAAACCCTCACCAGTTGGCCCAATGTCCTGACCTACCTCAGGATGGCCTCCATTCCTCTCATCATCCTGGCCCTGATGCCCCCTCCCGCGGGAAGTTCCTACAATGCGGCTTTTTTCCTCTTTGCCATGGCCTCCCTGACCGATTACCTGGACGGCATCCTCGCCCGCCGACATAACCAGGTTACCTCCGTGGGAAAACTCCTGGACCCTCTCGCGGACAAGCTTCTCACCTCGGCGGTCCTCATCATGCTCATTCCCCTCGGGAAGGTCCAGGCCTGGCTGGTTTTTCTGATCGTGGGCCGTGAAATCATCATCACGGGCTTGCGATCCATTGCCGCCAGCCAGGGCCTCATCCTCGATGCCAGCCGCATGGGGAAAAATAAGATGATTTCCCAGACCACCGGCCTCCTTTTCCTTCTGCTGCACGTGCCGAGTATCCAGCAGGTGCTGGACGGCCTGGGGCTCTTTTTTCTGTGGGTCTCCCTCATTCTCGGCTACTGGTCCGCCATGGACTACTTCTCGGGCTTCTACCGGGAGGTAAAAAGACAACAGCAGAGTTGACCCGATATCCATGGCCTTTACCCTCCTTTGGTTCGTTCCGCCCGATTTGGATCGCCCTGCCCTGAACAATGCACCCACGGTCCATACCCGAAGACCCCCAAGATGGGGAGTTGTTCCTGAGGGATACCGAGCCGTTTCCCTCTGTCTCGATCACCTCCGAAATCCTTTCGGGGCTCGGATCCGGGTTGAAGAGGGATTCACTCTATACGACGATGCCGAATCTTGGTACCACGGTACCTCGTTTCCCCTATTCTTGACCACCGAGATGGGACCGGTGCCGGAGCATGTCTGAGGATCGCCAGTGGAAAAAAATTCTTTCGTGGGCTCTCTATGACTGGGCCAACTCGGCTTTTGCCACCACCGTCATGGCGGGCTTCTTCCCCGTGTTCTTCAAGGAATACTGGAGCGCCGGCACGAGCGTGACCCTGAGCACCTTCCAGCTGGGAGTTGCGAATTCCGGAGCCAGCCTTATTGTCGCGTTCCTGGCCCCACTGCTGGGAGCCATCGCGGACTGTGGAAACACCAAGAAGAGGTTTCTATTCTCCTTCGCCCTGTTGGGAATCCTCACAACGGCTTCTCTGTACCTCGTAGCCGGAGGAGACTGGAAAACCGCAGTGCTCTGTTACACCCTGGGCACCGTCGGTTTTTCAGGGGCCAACATTTTCTACGATTCCCTGATTGTGAATGTCGCCCCGGTCCGGAAGCTCGATTTCGTCTCATCCCTCGGATTTTCCCTGGGTTACCTCGGCGGCGGGCTCTTGTTTGCCGTAAACGTCCTGATGACTCTTTTCCCCGCCTTCTTCGGTCTCAAGGATGCGGCCGGGGCGGTTCGGATCTCCTTTCTGAGCGTCGCCCTCTGGTGGGCGATCTTTTCCATTCCCCTTCTTCTTTGGGTAGACGAACCGCGAGATGCGGCAAAAGAGGGGTTGTGGCCTTCCGTGCGAGGAGGAGCCAGGCGACTTGCGTCCACCCTCCGCCAAATCCGCAAGCTTCGAGAGGTTTTCCTCTTCCTCGTCGCCTACTGGCTTTACATCGACGGGGTGGACACCATCATCCGCATGGCCGTGGATTATGGGTTGTCCCTGGGGTTTTCTTCGAGAACCCTTCTTACGGCACTCCTGATCACCCAGTTCGTAGGTTTTCCCGCAGCGCTCCTCTTCGGGCGGCTGGGGGAAAAAGTCGGCGCCAAGACCGGCATTTTCGTGGGAATCGGCGTGTACCTCGGCGCAACCCTGTGGGCCTATTTCATGGACCGGCAGGTGGAATTCTACGCCCTGGCAGGGGTGATCGGTTTGGTCCAGGGAGGGGTACAGTCCTTGAGCCGTTCTCTCTACGCCGGGATCATCCCCCCGGGAAGGGCGGCGGAGTTCTTCGGCTTCTACAACATGCTGGGGAAGTTTGCCGCTGTGATCGGACCTGCCCTCATGGGATGGATGAGCCTTCTTACGGGGAACCCCCGCATGTCCATCTTTTCCGTTGCTCTGTTGTTTTTCTCAGGCGCCGTGGTTCTCCATTTCGTAAATGATGGATCACGAAAGGCGGCAGGACCGATAAACTGAAATTTCTTTCCACATGGACCGAACCTTCGTCCGCAGGATTCCGACGTATACTCAAAAGAGCGGAAGGGTAAAGCGGCCGAAGAGTAGCGAAAGCCACCGTCGGATCTGAAAAGAACGACGGCGGCTTACCACCCTGCCCATCCATCCTGAGGCAAGAAATTCAAAAATTCCTAGGATTCGAGGGAAGTCAGGCCTTCTCGAATGGCATACTTGACCAGATCAGCTACAGATTGCACACCGAGCTTGTTCATGATTTGCTGACGGTGGGTTTCCACGGTCTTCATGCTGACATGGAGCGAGTTGGCGATCTGCTTGGTACTGTTGCCTTCCGCCAGCAACTGGAGGACCTCCCTTTCCCGGGCTGTAAGCATCGAGAACCCGGAAGCGTCCGTAGCGGTAAGATGGCGAATATAGTCATCCATCACCGGACCCGCCACCTGGGGACTCAAGTAGACCCGTCCTGCCAGCACCACACGGACCGCACGCGTAAGCTCTTCAAAGGCACAGTCCTTGAGGAGATAGGCGGCCGCTCCCGCCTTGAACATTTGGGCGACGAACCGCCTGTCGGAGTGCATGGAAAGGGCCACCACCCGGATCCCGGGGTTTTCCCCCACGATCTGTCGTGTGGCTTCGATGCCGTTCAGCTCCGGCATGCCGATGTCGATGATCACCAGGTCCGGCAGGAGCTCCCGTGCAGCCTTGACCGTCGATCGGCCGTTGTCGGTCTCGGCGATCACTTCCATCCCGGGTTGTTTTTCGAGCAACGAACGCAGACCTTCCCGCACGATCTTGTGGTCGTCGGCCAGCAGGATACGAAAGGCCATTGCCTTTACCTCCGGTACGGATGTCATCCCGGCCCGCGATCACGGAACCTTATCGCAGGCCCCCATGGGTCTGGGTGCGGATGGGCCTTGCGGAGAAGCTGAATCGAGGAGCAGGCATCGATCCGTTCACGGGGAAGCACCAAAAAGGAAGACAGAGAAAGATCGCCTCCTCATCCCGGGAAACATCTTCCCCCATAGAGAACGGTTCTCATTTCTTCTTGGAGGGTTTCGCCTCTTCGATCTTGGTTACTTCCAGGACCCTTCCCTTTTCCCCCTTGGTGTAGGTTCCTCTTACCTTGACCTTTTTTCCCAAAAACTTGGAAAAGTCCTGGCCACTAAGATTGTACCTGGTTTTTCCGGTAACGAGTACATATCCCTGGTCCGATTTGTAGATCGTTCCCAGCAAAGTGGCGGTTTTGGCCTTGCTTTTGGATCCCCGGGCATGGACCTTCCCTCCGTCCGCCACAATCATCATGCAGGAAAGCAGAAAGAGCATCGATATCACGGATGCAATCCACCGACGTTTTCTCATACCGACTCCTTGAAGTCTTCGAGTGAGAGTCATTGTGCTTGCCTCCACCTCAAGCGGCAATCGAGGCACGGAGAAGCACCCGCGGCACATCCATCGGACGGACAATACCGAACTGTAGAACCAGGGGCATATCGGGAAAACCCTGATTTTGGAGTTCCATAAGGCTGATTTTCCGAGTTCCCTCACAAATTGGCCCCCTCGAGATCAAACAACCCCGGATTGCCTCAGCGCCAACCCAGGAGATCTGAACCCTGGGAATTCCGCTCCCTTCCCGGCCTGCTCCGTTCGAGGTAAAGCCGGTTCATCCACCTAAAGGAATCATGGAGGCAATTCCCGCGGAGGCGTTCAGCGCGAGGGATCCCCGGAGCTCATCCGTTTGAGAGGGGCCTTGAGGGTTACACATGTACCCAGCCCTTTCCGAGATTCGATCTCGAGATCGCCGTGGACGCAACTCAGCCTCTCACGAATGCTGAACAGGCCGAATCCATCGGCGCGCCCTCCTCCCTTGCCTGCCGTGGCGGAATCAAAGCCCACCCCATCATCCATGACGCTCACGTGAATGCAGCCTTCGACCCGGCGGGCGGTGATGGTGAGATTCTTGGCCTGGGCGTGTTTGGCCACATTGACGACCAGTTCATTGACCGCCTGAAAAAGGAGAACGCGAATGTCGTCGTCCAGGGGCTTCGACTGGTGATCATCTTCAAAACGAGCGTTCAGTCCATGCTGTTTGTGGGCTTGTTCGGCAAGCCATTCGAGGGCGGCTTCGAAGCCGAGTTCGTAGAGAATAGGCGAACTGATCCGAAAAATGAGACACCGTGTATCTTGAATCGCCTGCTCGATGAGACTTCGAACTTCCTCGGCCGCGGTTTTTTGTTCCCCGATGGGCAGCGATTCCCGGAGAAGGCCCAGCTTGATTTTGGCCAAGGCCAGGGCCTGTCCTACGCGGTCGTGGAGTTCCACGGCAATCCTTCTTCGTTCCCTTTCCTCGGCGAGGGAGAGTTCCGAAGCGAGCGCCCGCATTTGCATTGCCCGTTGCTCGAGCGATTCCGCCATTTCATCGAAGGCACGGGCGAGCTCACCCAGTTCGCTTGACCCGTGTGCCAGACCGGTTCGGGATTTCATATCTCCGGTGGAGAGGCGCTCTGCCGCCCTGACCAGGGCGTTGATCTTGCGGAGAATGAAGATGTCTCCACCAAACCAGACCGCCAAAAGTGCCACCAGGGTTACCAGTCCCAATTGCACCAGGTGGCGGACCAAGCCTCGATTGGCTTGAGCATATGCCGTGCTGGTAGGAATCCCGATGGTCACGTACAGTTCCGTGTCCCCCGACGTCCGCAAAGGGGTGAAGGCATAGAGGCGTATCACCCCGTCCAGCCCGGCAACCTCCAGGATATCTTGCCCTCTCGACAGAATGGACTTAACGATGGGCACTTCCCGCATAGTCCTGCCGACCCACTTCTCCGGGTCGGGAAGGCAGGCCAGGATTGTTCCGTTTCGGGTAATCATGATGAATTCTGCATTTTCCGGCAACTGGACTTCAGAGGTGAGCTGGTTCAACTGATCCAGGTCCAGGGAGAGGAACAGCACGGCATGGAGCTTTCCCTCTTCATCGAGCCGTGGGTAGGCGAAATTGAGGGTGTTCTTTGCCCCCTCGAAAATTTTCCCCGAACCGGCTGTAAAATCCAGGGTCTCACATACTCGTTCAAACCATGGTTGATTCGCCAGGTTGATACGAGCATCTGCCGGAAACGCAGCGTTGCACAACAGGTCCCCCTGGGGAGAAACCACTCCGATGTTGGTGAACCTGGAAAACTCTGCCAGCATCTGCACCAGCCGTCCGTCACACAAAGCCTTCTGGATTTCCTCGGGATCGAAAGATCTCGACAGGGTGACGAGGACTTGACGAGCCCCCTCGATGAGCTGCTCCTGGACCACGGCCGCAAACTGAGCGCTCCGTTGCACATCGTCTTCCACATCCGAGATGGCCAATTCGCGCTCCGTCAAGTCCCTGGACAAGGTCAGGAGAAGGATCGGAATGGTTGCCACCAGGATGAGGAGCCCGAAGCGGGCCCGCAGGGACGAGAAAAATCGAGAGCTGAGGAGGCGTGTCATCTGTGTTGCCGTCCTGTCACTGTAGGATTGAGCCGGGAATGGACCTCATGTTTGTAAATGTTCTCCTGCCACCGCCTGGTTCAACCCTTCCGGCCGATTTCCGCCATGACCTCCGCCGGGGATCGATATTCGCGGTCCGGGATTCTACCCAGATGCTCGAATACCTCTCTGGTATGGGGTCCCGGAGCCCTCCCGGCATGGGCGAGGATCTTGCTCTTGTCGGCGGGAAAATCCAGACCTTTCAGATGTTTCATGACGTTGGCGGGACTGTGGCCCTTTACCCCTCTAGTCATGGGATTCTCCTGTTCGCAACGATCAGGGACGGGCCTATGCCCGCCGCTACAGATCCGGGATACCCTCCGGCCGTGCAGAAGGATTGCACTCGAGAGACAAAAAAGGCTTCGGAATCACGCCTGTGCTCCCAGATCATCGGGGGCAATCGAACCGGGAAAGACTCACGCATCGATGCTTCCGGCAAACACCCCCCCCTGATCCTCCTACGGCCTTCTGCGGGTTCTTCCCGTAGAACTACGCATTCAGGAACGGAAACAAAAAACCCCTGAATCTTATCCGGGAGGAC
Source organism: Syntrophobacteraceae bacterium (assembly GCA_018053185.1). Classification (GTDB taxonomy): domain Bacteria; phylum Desulfobacterota; class Syntrophobacteria; order Syntrophobacterales; family Syntrophobacteraceae; genus JAGPLX01. The sequence goes on along the minus strand of JAGPLX010000035.1, from coordinate 13,079 downwards.
TCACCAGTCGGTTTCCCCGGGATATCTCGGCAGGGGCCTTCTCTTCCGGAACAACCGAAGCAAAACCATCCCGCCGAGAAATCCGCCGATGTGTGCCCACCACGCAATTCCGCTGAACCCGCGACCGTAGGCCAAGAGAGAAAGGGTGCCGTTGAAAAACTGCATCAAGAACCAAAAGCCGAGAAAGACGTAAGCGGGGACTTCTATAATGGTGAAAAAGAACAACAGGGGGATGAGGGTCAAGATTCTGGCTTGAGGATAAAGAATGAAGTAGGCGCCCATCACGCCGGCTACCGCTCCACTGGCCCCGATCGTGGGAATGGTGGATGCCGGGTCGGTCACCACCTGAATCAGCGCGGCGCAAAACCCTGAACAGGCATAGAAAAGAAGATAATAGAGATGCCCGAGTTCCCCTTCCACATTGTCACCGAAGATGTGCAAAACCCACATGTTCCCGATGAGGTGCAGCCATCCTCCGTGGAGAAACATCGAGGTCAGAAAGGGGATCGCCTGTTCCACGGCAGTGAAGTGGCTTCGGAACTCCACCGAACAATAACGAGCCGGAACCAGTCCATAGAGAAAAAGGAACCGTTGCAGTTCCTTTCCCAGGCTCAGTTCGTAGAGGAACGCTCCCACGCACAAAGTGATGAGAATATAATTGACGAGGGGAGTCCCCCGGGAAGGATTAACATCACGCAATGGAATCATGAAACCGCGTTCCCGCAAGCGAAAGGAAAATCTATTTCACCAGCATCACCGGGCAGTGGGAAAGAATCCCGACTTTGTAACTGATAGTTCCCCACCCCTGGCCGGGATTTTCCATATCGACCTTATGGGAGCCGAGAATGATCAGGTCGACGTCCCGATCCTCGGCAAACCGGATGATTTCCCTCACCCGCTTCCCGTAGATGATCTCCTTGTGGATCCGAACGCCTTTCTCGCCATGAAGCCTCAGCATTTGGTCCATTTTCTTGTCGGCCCGCCTGCCGAGCCTCTCGTAAAAATCGTCCAGTTCACCCTCGACCGCATCCTCAATGGTTTCGATCACGTGGAGCAGGGTGACCTCGGACTGGTCGTGCAGGGCAATTTTGACGGCAATTTCCAACGCTCGATGGCTTTTGTCCGTCAGGTCCGTGGGAACCAGGATGTGCTTGAACATGCGGTGCGCCTCCCCAGTAAGCAAAGCATGAGAATTGAATTTTTTCAAAACATGTGTGAATGACTGAAAAGGTTGGTAATGAGAGGGTAAAAGGCCATACGTCCCGGCTTCGACAAGGAAACTTACAGAGGTATAGCCATGGACCTTCTTCCCGCAAAGGATTGTATCGTTTTTGGAAATATTTCGGAACTGTTTTAATGCGAGTGGATGCCGATCCCCATAGGAGTTGACTTCGGATATCCCGTGTGCTAAGAGACGGCGGAACTTATGATTCAGGGAAAATCAAGGTCGAGCGCTCACTTGAAAGAGACAGTCGGACTGGAACAAGAGTTCATCATCGCCAATAAGCTGGGAATTCACGCGCGCGTTGCGGCTCAAATCGTGAAAGTGGCCACCCAGTTCCAGTCGGAGATTTGGATCACAAAGAGCGGAAACAGGGTCAACGGCAAGAGTATCCTGGATGTGATGACCTTAGTATGTCCTCATGGCAGCAGAGTTCGCATCTACGCCGACGGCCCGGATGCGGGGGACGCCATTGATGCCTTGGCCCAGCTGTTTCAGACAAAGTTCGGTGAGTCGTAGGATTTTTCCTTCCCGAGCACTTCCGATGATCCTGCAATCCATGACGAATCTTCGCGGTTGGGCATGGTGAAGCAGGAAACATCTTATCCAAACGATTCCAATGCCGAGTCCCGGAATCCCGTTACCAGATTTGACAAAACCCCGATCATGAGGACGAGAGATCCGGAAGTTCCCGGTTTGGCCGGCTTTTTCCGACCGACATGCCGCAAGATTGCGGTGTGCCGTGTAGGGTGGGCGATTTGAATGAAACGATCCTCCGGACTCATTGAGGGCGTTGGCGTTTCTCCGGGCATTGCCATTGGGAAAGCATTCCTGGTGGAGCAGGGACGTATCCCCATTTCCCACCACACTCTCGAGGATGAGCCGAGCGTGGAACAGGAATGCCGGCGGTTCCAGGATGCCGTCAACAAGGCACACGAGGACTTTGAAAGGATCAAAGGACGGGTTTTTCCGGATCAGAAGGAACATGTCCGGGTCCTCGAGGTCCATCAGATGATCCTTCGAGACCCGTCGGTCTACGACGAGACCCTTCGCCTGATCCGGGAAGAACGGCTCAATGCCCACTGGGCCCTCCAACGATCCCTGCTCAAGGCCTGTCAGCTCTTCGAATCCATCGAAGACGAATACCTGAGAAGCCGCACAGCCGACATCCGGGCCGTGGGGGAGCGGATTGTCCACAACCTGGCGGGCAGGGAGGAGAATCCACTTCGCGGAATTCGGGAAAGGGTGGTCCTGGTGGCCCATGACCTGTCCCCCGCGGACACGGCCCAACTGCCCATCGAGAAAATCCTCGGATTCATCACCGACCTGGGAGGACGCACATCTCATACCTCCATCATTGCGCGGTCCCTCAACATTCCCGCCGTGGTCGGGGCCGAACGGGCCACCAAGGTGATTCATTCGGGGTGTCTCGTCATACTGGACGGCTCCGCGGGAACGGTCATCATCGATCCCACGGAGGAGGAGCTCAGGTACTACTACGAGCGCCAAATCGAGCTCGAGGAATATCTCAAGAGCATCACCCGAACGGCACACCTCCCGGCTCGGACCCGGGACGGCCGGCTCATTCGGGTTGAAGCCAACATCGAGTTGCTGGAAGAGGTGGTTGCAGCCAGGGACAACGGTGCCGAAGGGATCGGCCTGTATCGAACGGAATTCTTCTTCATCAACCGCAAGGATTTTCCGGACGAAGAAACGCTCTACAACGACTATCGGGAACTGGCCGAACTCATGGCGCCTCGCCGGGTCACCATGAGGACCCTTGACTTTGGATCGGACAAGCTGGGAGCATGGTATCCGAAGATGGAGGAGACCAATCCGGCCCTGGGGCTCCGATCCATCCGGTTGTGCCTGCACTACAGGGATCTCTTCAAGAGCCAGTTGAGGGCTATCCTTCGAGCCAGCGCCGTCGCCAAAAACATTCGCTTGATGTTTCCCCTCATCTCAGGGGTGGCCGAGCTCCTTGAAGCCAGGGCGATCCTCGATGAGGTTCGGAGCGATTTGCGCAGGGAAAGGATCCCCTTTGACGAAGCCATGCCTGTGGGGATCATGATCGAGGTCCCCTCCGCCGTGGCCGTTGCGGACCTGTTGGCGGGAAAAGTGGATTTTTTCAGTATCGGCACCAACGACCTGATCCAGTACAGCATCGGGATCGATCGGCGTAACGAGCACGTGGCCTATCTGTATGAACCTCTTCACCCAGGCGTGCTGAGGCTCGTTCGAATGGCGGTGGAAGCCGGTCATAAGGCGGGAATCCCTGTAAGCCTGTGCGGAGAAATGGCGGGGGAATCCATCTATGTTCCCATCCTTCTTGGACTCCAGCTCGATTGCCTCAGCATGAATCCGCAGTCCGTGCCGCGGGTCAAGAACCTGATTTCCCGTTCACGCATGAAGGACTGTCGGCGCTTTGTGAAGAGGATCTTACGGTCCAGTACGGCAAAGGAAATTGGGGACTTACTCCAGGAGATGATGCTCAAGAATTTTCCAGAGGAATACCGCTTGTTCGATCCTCGAGCCCTCACGTCGGAAGTTTTGTCCGGAAGGCGCGGCGGCAAACTTCTCTCCTAGGGTGTTTCGAAAGATCACCGGGAGGCGAATGTTTTTCGAAAACCGGAGCCGCACCTGACCTGTGGGGAAGAGTCAAATGAGGTCACGGGGGCGGTGAGGGGTGTTCCGAGGTTTCTCGAAAGGATCCCGGAGCTTGAAAGGTTTTTCGCCCCAGGTGGACCTCCTCTTACCGGGGCAAAGGGTAGAGTGATGGCCAAGGAGACAAAAAAAGAAGAACGAAGCGGGACCCGTCTTGTGTGTCAGAACAAGAAGGCCCTCTTCGAGTATGAAATCATCGAGACCTTCGAGGCGGGAATGGTGCTGGCGGGGACGGAGGTGAAATCCCTGCGCGAGGGGCGGGCAAACCTCAAGGACAGCTATGCCCGCATCAAGAAGGGGGAGGCTTTCCTCTTCGGGCTGCACATTTCGCCCTATCCTCATGCATCATACAACAACCACGAACCCGAAAGGGTCCGAAAGCTTCTGCTCCACGCTCACGAAATCAAACGGCTCCACGGAAAAACCCAGGAACGTGGCTTCTCCCTCATCCCTCTGAAGCTCTACTTCAGCCAGGGGAGGGCAAAGGTGGAACTGGCCCTGGCCCGTGGCAAGAAGCTCCACGACAAGCGAGAGAGCCTCAAGAGAAAGGACCAGGCACGGGAAATGCAACGGTTGCGGCGCCGGAACAAAATTTCTTGATCCCGGGAGAATCAGGTTCTTCGGGTTTTTCCGGTAGGGGACGGAATCCGGCTTCAGATAAAACCCCATGGACCGGATCAGGGTGGGGTTCCCTCCTCTCTGACCAAGTCGATAATGGTGACTTCGGGAGGAGACAGGACACGCAGGGGAGGTCCCCACGTTCCCGAACCCCGGCTGGTATAGATGTGGGAACCGTTGTCCAGCCGGTGAAAACCGTTTTGCAGGGGATAGAACAGGCCGGTAAAGAAGCCGAAGGGAAAAATCTGGCCTCCATGAGTATGGCCGGAAAGTTGAAGATCGAACAGCCCCCGGCTTGCTTTTCTCACCTCCGGCCTGTGTTTCAAAAGCACCGTGAAAAGACCGTTGTTTATGCCTGCCAAGAGGTCGGTTTCTTCCCTGTGGCTTCCTCCCGCCGGATCGTCTGCTCCCACCATATTCAGAACATTTCCCACGGATGCTCTGGTGTCCCGGAGCACGATGAAACCAAAGCTCTGGAGGGCTTCCACCGAAGGTCCCAGCCCCACGTAGCATTCATGATTCCCTGTAACGGCATATTTGCCGAAGGGAGGGGCAATACCTTGCAGAATGGGTGCATACCGTTCCATGGACCCCGAATTCCCGTCTACCATATCCCCGGTGCACACAAGAAGGTCGGGGGATTCCGACAGGATCTTATCGACGATGGTCCGGAGTCGGGCGGGGGTGGTGAGGATTCCCAGATGGACATCCGAGATCTGGGCGATGCGGAACCGCGTCTGGTCCGCAGGGAGCTTCCGGGTGTGCAGGGTCACCTTCTCCACCCGCACCCATCGTGCTTCCAGGAAACCATAGACCCACACCAGAGCTACCAGGAAAAGGACGATTCCCACCGGCCTTCGGCCGCTGAGAGAAAGCGTCGAGAAAGGAATCAAGCGGCCCAGGGCCTTCAGAATCACGTCCAGGGTTCCTGCAAGGGCAAATCCCCAGAAAGCAAGGAAGATGAATCCCATCCAGGGGTAACCGATCCACCCGACGATCTTGGCCGGCAGCTCGTGCCCGCTTCTGTCACTGAGGTGGGCAATGATGGGAGCCAAAATCATGAGAAGAAAAAACAGGAAAATCCCGAAATGAACAGGGCCCTTGGCCGGGAGCAGGACCTTGGTCCTCCAGTACACAAAAAAATGCATCCCGGTGTAGGCCGCCAGGAACGCCGTCAGGAAGACAGCCATGGGGGATCACTCTCTTACGATGGAGATTTCGTGGGGGCAATCAGGGTTCGGCATAGCGGCGAAGTTTTTCCAACTGGGTTGAATTGCCGATCACAATGATCGTGGTTCCTGTATGCAGGACTTCCGTTTGGGGCGGATTGTAGAAAAAATCCTCCTGGTCCGGATGTTTCAACGCCAGGGGGATGAGTCCCGTGTGACGGTACATCTCCGTCTGCAGGAGACTCAGGCCGTTCCAGGGGGATTTCGCTCCGATGACCACCTCCTCGAAACGGGTGGAATAATCCTTGCTCCGGAGCATCCGGTCCAGGAAAGAAACCACATGGGGGCGAATCATTTCGCTTGCCAGCCGCATCCCCCCGATGAAAGCGGGATTGACCACGTAGTTGGCCCCCGCACGGAAGAACTTGTCCTCGAGGTTGTCTTCGTTGCAGCGGGTCACGATCTTGACGTTCGGGTTGATGTACCGGGCCTGGACGGTGATGAGCAGATTGTGACTGTCTTCGTTGAGGACCGCGATGATTCCTGCAGCCCTCTCGATGCCGGCCCTTTTCAGGAGCTCTTCTTCAGTGGGTTCGCCGCAAAGGCAATACACGTCCTTGGAATACTTCTGAACAGCCTGGAGGCGGTCTTCGTCATTGTCCAATACCACACAGGTCCGGTGAGTCGAGTACAATTCCTTCAGCACGTTGAACCCGGTCTTCCCGGCCCCGCACACGATGAAGTGTCCCTTCAACGCAGCGATCTGCTTTTCCATTCTCCGCTCCCTCAGCATTTTTCGGAGGTTCTTTTCCACCAGGAAGGCCGTAATGGTGGATACGGCGTAAAGAGTGACTCCCATCCCGGTCCACATGAGGACCATGGCAAATATGCGACTGTTTCTTCCCATGTGTTCGAGAACTTCGCCATATCCCACGGTAGTGAGCGTGATGCTGGTCATGTAGGCGCATTCGAACAAATCCCACCGTGATTCCCCGAGAATGAAGAATCCTACTGTCCCGAAGATAAAAACGGATCCCAGCATCAATATGGGGACCACAAGCCGTTCCAGGAGCTCCGTGGCCAACCCCCGGTCCGTGAGTAAGAGACGGGAAGACTTGAGTTCAGGCATTTTTCTCGATCCCGTGTGCCCCTGTCGGCGCCGGTCGGTCCTCGGTGGATGCCGGGAGGGTCCTGGGACGAAGAGGGATCAATGCTCCCCGCACCAGGGAATCTCCCCCTCCCTGTTTTCACAACAACCAGCCACGGAAAGATGCGATTTTCGCCGGGAAGAGTCAAGTGGATCGTTCTTTGATGCAGATTGTCAAGGCAGAGTTCCAATGTTATGTAGAAAGCACTTCACAAAGGGGGAATCGCGGTGCACGAGATGTCCATTGCTCAGAGCCTGCTGGAAATCATTCTGGAGGAGAGCCGGAGGCACGATCTGACATCGGTTCAGGTCGTTCGTCTTCAGATCGGGGCCATGGCGGGGGTGGTCTCGGAGGCCTTGACCTTTTGTTTCGACCTCCTGACCCGGGATACCGCGGCATCGGGGGCGATCCTCGAGATCGAAACGACGGAGGTGACGGCACGGTGTTCCGAGTGTGGACTGCTCGTGGAAGTGAAAGAACATGTCTTTCTTTGCCCCCAATGCGGAGGTCCTCTGTTGGAACTAGTGAGCGGGAGAGAACTGTCCATTACGAGCATCGAAGGGGAAACGGGGAACGGTCATGCCTCAGATCAAGATTCCTGTCGTTCAGAACATCCTCCACGTGAATGAACGCCTGGCTGCGGAGAATCGAAAGCAATTCGACAAGGCGGGGGTATTCGTCGTCAACCTCATGAGCTCACCCGGCGCCGGTAAGACCTCTCTTTTGGAAAAGACCGTGGACGGCCTGGCGGGGGAAATGAACATGGCGGTCATCGAGGGAGACCTCCAAACCGCCTGTGACGCCGAACGAATTCAGCGGAAAGGAGTGCGGGCCGTTCAGATCAACACCGAAGGGGGCTGCCATCTGGACGGAAACATGATCCAAATCGCTCTGCAGGCCCTGGATTTAAACGGATTGGATCTCCTGGTCATCGAGAACGTCGGGAACCTGGTCTGCCCTGCGGAATTCAACCTCGGGGAACATGAGAAGGTCATGATCCTGAGCGTGACCGAAGGGGACGAAAAGCCCCTCAAGTACCCATTGATGTTCCAGATTTGCAGTGTGCTCCTGGTCAACAAGATCGATCTCCTTCCCTACGTGGATTGCAGTTTGGAGGCGATCCGCCGGAGAAGTCATCAACTGAATGCCCATCAGGAGATTTTCGAGATCTCTTGCCGCACGGGAGAGGGACTCGAATCCTGGTTCGGTTGGCTCCGGGAAAAGGTCCGGGCGCAAAAGAAGCCCTGATGCCCCAGATGGCCTTCGAGGGGTCTCCGACAGGCGACTCCGACTTTGGGACTCCCCCTCCCTGCTAAATCGCGTCGCCGATCCCCTGGGCACCAGGGACGGCACCACGAAGGGAAGGGGGCCCGTCCATTGTTTTTCGTCTCCGCATGCCGCGGGGGGATGCGGACTTCCTCATGTATTGGACCTACCGGCGCAACGGGCGGAGGCGAAAATGCATGAACGGACTCCTTTTTCGGGCATGCGACCCAAGAAGCCGCCCTCCGATCGGGAGATTTCACGTTCCGTATGAGGCAAGCGAGTGAGTGATACGACTGTGGACGGCCACCGACGGGTTTTGATCCACATTCACGGGATTGTTCAGGGGGTGGGATTTCGACCCTATGTCTTTCAACTTGCCCATGCCCATGGGCTGGGCGGGTGGGTCCGGAATCAATCCAACGGCGTCGAGATCGAGGTTTCGGGACCGACCCCTCGAGTGGAAGGTTTTCTCCACGACATGCCCCTGAAGGTCCCCCCTCTGGCCCGCATTGTGGACATCCGGATTCAAGACCTCCCTTTTGCGGGAAAGGAGCGGTTTCACATCCTCGAGAGCCGGGTCCGGGAATCCCGATCGACCCTCATTGCCCCCGATGTGTGTACCTGCCCGGAGTGCCTCGAGGAGCTCTTCGATCCGGAAAACCGACGCTACCGCTATCCTTTCATCAATTGCACCAATTGCGGCCCCCGTTATACCATCATCCGGGACATTCCCTACGACCGGGAAAAGACCACCATGTCCCGTTTTGCCATGTGTCCTGAGTGTAGCAGGGAATACCAGGATCCTCGAAACCGCAGGTTTCATGCCCAGCCCAATGCCTGTTGGGCATGCGGTCCTCGCACCCGCCTGCTCCGCGCGGACGGGTCCAGGCCGGTAGAAGGGGACGAAGCTGTCCGCAGGGCGGTCGAGCTCCTCGAAGAGGGGGCCATCGTGGCCGTCAAGGGCCTCGGAGGCTTCCACCTGGCCGTTCGGGCCGACGGAGAAGAAGCGGTGGAACGGTTGCGACGGAGGAAGATCCGCGAGGAAAAGCCTTTTGCCGTGATGTTTTCCGACCTCGAAGCGGTTCGGGACCATTGCGAGATGGGCGAAGACGAGGAAAGGCTTTTGTGTTGCGCGGCACGGCCCATCCTTCTCCTGAACCGACGCCCGGAGAACCCACCTCCACGGATCGCTCCCGCGGTTGCTCCGAAAAATCGTGCCCTGGGGTCCTTTCTTCCCTACACACCGCTCCACCACCTCCTGTTTCACGGGAGTTCGTACCGGGCCCTGGTCATGACCAGCGGCAATCAGAGCGATGAGCCCATCGTTACGGACAACGAAGAAGCACTGGTGCGCCTGCGAGACATCGCCGACTTCTTCCTCTTGCATGATCGAGACATTCACATGCGTTGCGACGATTCGGTCACGCGGGTCCTGTTCCACAAACCGAGGCCCATTCGCCGTGCCCGGGGCTATGTGCCCGTGCCGGTGTTTCTCAAAGATTCCATGCCGGCCGTGTTGGGGGTCGGCGCCGAACTCAAAAGCACCGTCTGTCTGACCCGAAACCGGGAAGCCTTCCTGAGCCAGCACATCGGAGACCTGGAGAACCTCGAGACCTTCCGTGCCTTTGAACGGACCATCGATCACCTCGAAAGAATCCTCGAGATCGAACCCGAGTACATCGTCCATGACATGCACCCGGACTACCTCAGCACCCAGTGGGCACTTTCCCAGGATCACCTGCCTCGATTGGCGGTCCAGCATCATCACGCACACATTGCTTCGGTGATTGCCGAACACAGGCTGTCGGGGCCTGTTTTGGGCCTGGCCATGGACGGGACCGGGTATGGCCCGGATGGAACCATCTGGGGGGGGGAGGTCCTCCTGGTGGAAGACGACCGCTACGAGCGGTTGGGGCATTTCCGTTACCTGCCTCTCCCAGGGGGCGGCAAGGCCATCCGGGAACCCTGGCGCATGGCGGTATCCGCCCTTTGGTGCCTGGACCCCGGGATCCTCGAGGGTGCGGCCATGGACTTGTGGCCCCGATGGCCCCAGGACAAACTCAAGATTTTGCTCCAGATGGTCCGCAATGGCATCCACTCCCCTCTCACCTCCTCTTGCGGGCGGGTCTTCGATGCCGTTTCCGCCCTGATCGGCCTGCGGGATACGGTAACCTATGAGGGGCAGGCCGCCATCGAGCTAGAACAAGCCATCGAGATCGAGGATGGAGCCTACGAGGGCGAGGTGCGGACGGAAGGGAACCAGCGGATTCTGGATCCTCTCCCCATGGTGTCCGAGGTGGTGCATGACCTGAAAAGGGACGTTTCCCGGGGCAAGATATCCGCCCGGTTTCATAACGGACTGGTGAACCTGCTGGCGGATGCCGCTCGAGACCTGGCTGCGGAAAAGTGCCTGCAGCGAGTGGCCTTGAGCGGGGGGGTCTTTCAGAATGCTTACCTGCTCGAACGCCTGGTGGGAAGGCTTCGCCGTCAGGGCTTCGAGGTGTTTGTCCCCGAGGAAGTTCCGCCGAACGATGCCTGCATTGCCCTGGGCCAGGCGTACCTTGGAGCCTGCCGGCTTATGGGGCGGGAAAAAGGGACATTTTGAAGGAGAAGACCGATCGAGGGAGTGCACATGAGATTCGAACATGAAAAGACTGATCATCCTGTGGAGATGAGGCGGTGAGGTACCTGGACGAGTATCGTGATCCCGACCTGGCCGGGAGCCTTATAAAGGCGCTTCAACAAAAAGGTCGTTCCATGCGGCCCGCACGGCTTATGGAAATCTGCGGGACTCACACGGTGGCTGTCTTTCGCTCCGGGTTGAGGGAGCTTCTGCCCTCATCCATCCGGCTCATCAGCGGCCCCGGTTGCCCCGTGTGCGTTACCGCCGACGAAGACATCGACCGGGTCATCTGGCTGGCCCAACAGCCCGGCGTGATCATCACCACCTTCGGAGACCTCCTCAGAGTCCCGGGTTCTTCCTCCTCCCTTCACGAACAGAGAAGCAAGGGGGCGGACGTGCGAATGGTGTATTCCACTTTCGATGCCCTCGAAATCGCCCGGCAATATCCACACCGGGAAGTGGTGTTCGTCGGAATCGGGTTCGAGACCACGGCTCCCACCGTAGCGGCTGCCGTAAAACAGGCGGATGCCCGGGGACTGAACAACTTTTCCGTCCTGTCCGCTCACAAGCTGCTCCCCCCCGCCATGAAGGCTCTCCTGGACACGGAAGAGCTGGGCCTGGACGGCTTCCTTTGTCCGGGCCACGTGAGCACCGTCATCGGTGCCGGCGCCTATGGGGAGATCGTCGAAAACTACCGGGTGCCCTGCGTGGTGACGGGTTTCGAACCCCTGGACCTTCTCCAGGGGATCACCATGCTGGTGGACCAACTCGAGAAGGGGGAAGCCAAGGTGCTGAACCAGTATCGGCGGGCGGTGACCTGGGAAGGAAATGCTTCGGCCAGGCGCCTCATGGAGGAGATCTTCGAGCCCTGCGACGTTACCTGGCGGGGTCTGGGAGTCATTCCTTCTAGCGGACTGGCACTGAGATCCGGCTGGGAAAAGTATGATGCCGCTCGCCGTTTTTCCATGCCCGCTATCCGAGTTCGGGAACATCCGGGATGCCGGTGCGGGGAGGTCCTTCGGGGCAGGATGATTCCTCCAGACTGCGGACTGTTCCGGAAGGTGTGCACCCCGGAATCCCCTCGCGGCCCCTGCATGGTTTCCAGCGAAGGTACCTGTGGGGCCTACTACCGGTATCATCCTTCGGCCGAGGGGTGAGAAAACGGGGGGGGAAGGGGCTCTCCGCCTGGGAAAGACGGCCGCCTCCCCAGACGGATTTCTTTCGTTCGGGAAACCGAATCCAGGTTGAAACCAGGGGATCTTATGGAGTCAAGGACCATACAACTGGATCAAGGCAGTGGTGGACGCGCAACCCACGAGCTCGTTCGAGACCTTTTCGTCCGAGCCTTTCGCAACGATTTCCTTCTCGAGATGAACGACAGTGCCCTGGTTCGGATCCGGGGGGGGAAGCTCGCCATCACCACGGACTCCTACGTGGTGGACCCCATCCTTTTTCCAGGGGGCAATATCGGGAGCCTTGCAGTCCACGGGACCGTGAACGACCTGACCATGATGGGTGCCAGGCCCCTCTACCTCACCGCAGGCTTCATTCTCGAGGAAGGCCTGCCCATGGACACCCTCGAGGTGGTGGTCTCCTCCATGGCCGATGCCGCCAGGCAGGCAGGCGTGAGCGTGGTGGCCGGGGACACTAAGGTCGTTCCCCGCGGGAAGGCCGACAAGATTTTCATCAATACCTCGGGGGTCGGAGTCGTTCGCGACGGCGTTTGCATCGGGGGACAGTACGCCCGCCCGGGAGATGCCGTCCTCATCAACGGAACCATTGGAGACCACGGCATGGCCGTGTTGTGCAAACGAGAGGGTTTAGTCTTCGAAAACGAGATCCTGAGCGATTCTGCAGCCCTAAACGGCCTCGTCGGGCAAATGCTCGAAGTCTGCCCCGATATCCACGTCCTTCGGGACCCCACCCGGGGAGGCATTGCCACCACTCTGAATGAAATCGCTCAGCAGTCCCGGGTGGGGATTCGGCTTTTCGAGGAAGCTCTGCCCGTTCGGGAGGACGTCAACGGGGCATGTGAGATTCTCGGCTTGGACCCCCTATACGTGGCAAATGAAGGGAAAGTCCTGGCCTGCGTGCCCCCGGAATCCTCACGCAAGGTCCTGGAAGTCATGCGTTCCCATCCCCTGGGAGCCCGTGCCTGTGTGATCGGAGAGGTGGCTTCCGAGGACCCCGGTCGTGTCTACCTCCGGACCCGGATCGGAGGACATCGTTTGGTGGACATGCTCCGAGGAGAGCAATTGCCCCGTATTTGCTGATTCGCCGCACATGCGGTCAAGCATTTCCGAAGGGAACAGGTTAGGGAAATCATGTGGATTGAAACGCCGGGACGGACCTGGAACTCCGGTTTCACC
>JAGPLX010000006.1 GCA_018053185.1 Syntrophobacteraceae bacterium | reverse complement strand
GGGGTTTCTATTGCCTGAACCGGGGTCCTGGCGGTACTATACGGTCGAAATTCTTCACCTCGGCCCCGGAACGAGACCTCAATTTTCTGTCTTACCCCGACCTTGTGCTCCATGAACCCAATGTATCCCCAAACTCGTCGGCTGGCGGTGTTCAGCGGGAATTGCCGAGGATGTCACTCTGCGCTGGGTCTCTGAGCGGCTCGACCCGCAGAACAAGGATCGAGCATGTTGTCCCTTGGGGTGACGGGCTACCGGGGTTCGAAATCCACTGCCAGGATGCTTTCGGAAAGCTGTTGCAACAGTTGCACGACCTTTTGATGGGCCGGGTGGACCTGGTAGCGTTTCATGGCATCCAGGTCTTGGAAGGAGGAGACAAGGGCAAAGTCGTAGGAGCGTTCCGACCGAACCACATCTCGACCAAACTCGAAACTTTTGATTTCGGGGACGGTTCCCGGCAATCCTCCCAGACTCTTTTCCAGTTCCCGGATCTCGGCTTCGGTCACGCCGGACTTGAATTTAATGAAAACAACGTGTCGCAGCATCTGCGAATCCTCCCATTTCAAACCACAATCGTGACAAAGGGGCAACGGCCGCCCCCCGGCACAAAAGCATCCTTGCCCCAAAAGGGAGAGGACCTCTTTTTCGGCTAAGGTTTCTCAGCCTCCCGCCCGACTCTCCCGCAGCCTCCGGACATCCCCGACCCGTATGGTGACCTTCTGGGAATCGAAATACTCGAGCAGGGGGATGGTGTATTTGCGACTGGCCTGGGTCATGTCCTTGAATTGAGGTGTGGAGATTTCCCCGTTCTCCCGCAGAAACGATACCAGACGATCCTGCAGCTCTTTCAGGGCGGACACATGGAAATAAAGATCGTCCTTGGCCTTGACCAGTGTCCCCCGGGTAGACAGCCACTCGAGAACATCCTGGTGCCGGCGTGGAGTGCCCGGCAAGGCTGCGGTCACCTCCCTGAAGAAGGGGGGTTGCAAACCGGCATCTTTATATATCTTCTCGATCTTCTGCCGGATGCCTTCCTCTTCTTTGCTGAGGCTCATCTTATGGGAGACCAGCCGTACCCATTCCATCTCCTGGACGACGAGGTTCTGGTCCATCAGCCGGCGCAGAACGAAGTTGTAGAGCTTTGCATCCACGCTCCTCGGCAGCTGGGCGGCCAGCTCCTCCTTGGCCATGCCGGTCTTGAGCGGAAAACGGGTGTGAAAATCGGTCAGGGTACTTAGAATGGTTGTCTCGAGTTCCCGCAACGCCTCGGGATGAAGCAGCCGGCGGTTGTCTTTGTCCGTCACGATCACCTGTTTTTGGCTGGTGAACTGTTGGAGAATCTTCTCCAAGGATTTCGGAGGGATGTTGGCCCGGAGGCGCAGTTCTTCCTCGGTGATTCCTCCGGCGCCACTGTGAAGAATATGCCAGAGGACCGTATCCGGTTCATGGGCATGGAGAAGCTCTTTGAGGGCCACGGCGGCCCTGAGTTTTTCCTGGCGCTTGTGCTTGCCGGGAAAAGGATGAAGGATGGTTCCGCCCCCGATGGTCCGGATGGGCGAGTAGGACCTCAGAACGAATCGGTCGCCCCTAAGGGCGGCGATGGGCGTATCGAGGCGGATCTGGGCAAAGGACTCTTTTCCCGGTGCCAGTTCGTCCTGTTCCAGGAGAACGATGGTGGCGATGTGTTCGGCCGTTCCCGCATGGAAACGAACCTTTGCCCGGTTTTTCAAGGAGCGGGGGGAACTCGAAAGGAGCGCCAGGTGAACGTCCACCATGTGGGTGGCAACCAGGGCCCCGGGGCTGGCGATCACTTCTCCGCGCCGGATCAGCCCCCGTTCGATACTTTGCAGGTTGATGGCGGTCCGCTGCCCCGGAAGGACCTCTGAGACGTCCCGGCTGTGCACCTGGATGCCTCGAACCTTGGTCTTGTGTTCCGCCGGATAAACCGTGACGGGGTCTCCCACCCGCAACCTGCCCGAGAGGCTCGTCCCGGTGACCACCGTTCCAAATCCCCGCATGGTGAACACCCGGTCCACGGAAAGCCGGAAAGGACCTTCGGTGCTCCGGGCTTCCACGTCCCGGTACAGGACGGCGAGTTGTTGCTTCAGATCGTCGAGCCCAATCCCCTTGACGGCGGAAACTGGAATGATCGGGCTCCCATCGAGGAAGGTCCCCTTGAGGAAATCGCTCACGTCTTCCTTCACCATTTCGATCCATTCGGGATCTTCCACCAGGTCGATCTTGGTGAGCACCACGAGCCCCTTTTTCACCCGGAGGAGCTCGCAGATTTCCATATGTTCCCTGGTTTGAGGCATGACGCCCTCGTCAGCGGCGACGACCAGGGCCACCAGGTCAATCCCCGAGGCTCCCGCCACCATATGGCGAACGAAGCGTTCATGGCCCGGCACATCCACAATCCCCATGCGTTCACCCCCGGGCAGGTCCAGGTAGGCAAATCCCAGCTCGATGGTGATGCCCCTCAGCTTTTCTTCCTTGAGCCGGTCGGTGTCGATGCCCGTCAAGGCCCGGATGAGCGAGGTCTTTCCGTGATCAATGTGCCCTGCCGTTCCCAAGATCACCTGCTTCATAAGCTCAAACCCTTGAAATGGAAAACAACGCTTTACGGAGAGAATCCGCGCGGATCCGCTCTCCACCCCGCCTTGTTGGGGCGGAAATCCACTTTCCTCTCAGGCGCCTGACTGAGCTGCCTGTCCCGAACCGATTCCGTGGCTCACCAGGATGACGGGTTTATCCTTGTTCTGCCAAGTCCCCATCACTCGAACCGCTGTGGAGGAACTTAGCAAAATTTTTGTCAGGAATTCAAGGCATTTCGCCGAGAGAAAGGCTCCAGAACGGCAGTAGCAGTGGATGAGAAGATCAGGGGAGGAAGCGGACGGCGGTTCCTTGCCCCTTTCTTGGGTGGAAATTTTAGTGGAAAAGACTTTGACATCCATGCATCCGAACGATATCGTTCAACGATTTGATTTACAGGAGAAGAACCATGAGTTTCAATATTGCCGAGCGAAGCCGGATTCATCGCCTGCCCCCCTACGTGTTCGCCCAGGTCAACGCCCTCAAGATGGAACGACGGAGAGCCGGTGAGGATATCATCGATCTGGGGATGGGAAACCCTGATCTGGCAACTCCAAAACACATCATCGACAAGCTGGTCGAAGCCGTCGGGAAACCACACAACCACAGATATTCCGCCTCGCGCGGAATCACCAAGCTTCGGGAAGCCATCGCAAAGCGCTATGAACTACGTTACAACGTGGCCATCGATCCGGAATCGGAAGTGGTGGTGACCATCGGGGCCAAGGAAGGTCTCTCTCATCTCGTGCTGGTACTCATCAGCCCGGGAGACGTGGTCTTTTCCCCCAACCCCACTTACCCCATTCATCCCTATTCCGCCATCATAGCAGGGGGAGACGTACGATCCATTCCCATCAGCTCCGACGGTAATTTCCTGGAAGATCTCGAGAAGGCAACCAAACAGACCTGGCCGAGACCCAGATTGCTGATCATCTCTTTTCCCCATAACCCGACCACGGCTGTGGTGGACCTGGACTTTTTCCGGAAAGTGGTGGATTTTGCTAAGGAAAACCGAATGATGGTGATCCACGATCTGGCCTATGCGGACCTCACTTTTGACGGGTACCAGGCACCGAGCTTCCTCCAGGTGCCGGGGGCCAAGGATGTTGGAGTCGAGTTTTTTTCCATGTCCAAGAGCTTCAGCATGGCCGGATGGCGCGTGGGGTTCTGCGTGGGCAATGCGGAAATGGTCGCCGCTCTGACTCGAATCAAAAGTTACCTGGACTACGGGGTCTTCCAACCGATTCAGATCGCCTCGATCATCGCCCTGAACGGAAACCAGTCCTGCGTCCAGGAGATTGCCGAGGTTTACAGGGCTCGACGAGACGTGCTCGTGGACGGCCTCAACCGCATCGGTTGGGAGATCGAGAAGCCCAAGGGAACCATGTTTGTGTGGGCACGCATCCCGGAACCGTTTCGCGCCATGGGGTCGGTGGAGTTTTCCAAGTATCTGATCGAAGAAGGGAAAGTGGCGGTTTCGCCCGGACTCGGATTCGGAGAATATGGGGACGAATACGTTCGATTCGCTCTGGTGGAAAACGAGAAACGAACACGCCAGGCCATCCGCGGAATGCGCAAGGCTCTGCAAAAGAAATAGGCGCTCCCATCCCGCCTGTCTCGATAGTTCCCTTCGTTTCCGATCCGCCCGATGGGGAGGGAAGGGACGTCGGTGGGGAAGTGACGTACTATGGCAGGGGTGATCTGCAATTTTTGTTTATTATCGGGGAAGAGATGCGTTCGATTGGAATTGGGTTGATCGGCTGGGGAACCGTGGGCTGCGGTCTCATCCGAATACTTCAAGAAAATGCCGGCCTTATGGAGAAGCGCCTGGGTGTTCGCCTCGAGCTGCGTCGGGTGGCCGACCTGGATTTGGATCGCCCCCGTCCGGTGAGAGTGAACCCGAGCATTCTCACCACTCGAGCGGACGACGTTCTCGAAGATCCCGACATCGAGATCGTGGTCGAGTTGATGGGAGGGATCGCGACCGCCAAACAGATGATTGTCCGGGCCCTCGAAAAGGGGAAGTACGTGGTCACCGCCAACAAGGCTCTCCTGGCCCACGCCGGAAATGAGCTTTTCGACCTGGCCCGGAAGAAATGCCGGTCCATCCAGTTTGAAGCCTCCGTGGCGGGAGGAATCCCCTTCATCAAGTCTTTGCGCGAGGGACTTGCCGCCAACAAGATCCGAACGATTTTTGGAATTCTGAACGGCACGGCCAACTACATTCTCACACGCATGACGGATGAGGGACTTTCATTTGGCGAGGCCCTGAAGGAGGCTCAGGCCCGGGGATACGCCGAAGCCGATCCCACCCTGGACATCGAGGGAACGGACACGGCTCACAAATTGAGTATTGCCGGTGCCATTGCCTTTGGAACGCCCATTCAGCTGGACCAGGTGTATATCGAGGGGATCTCCGGTGTGGATCCCGTGGATATTCGGTTCGGAGAAGAATTCGGCTACCAGCTCAAACTCCTCGCTATCGCTCGAAACACCGATGAACGGCTCGAGATGCGGGTCCATCCAACCCTCATTCCCAGCCGCCATGTCCTGGCCAGTGTCAAGGGCGCCTACAACGCCGTGCACATTTGCGGCAATGCCGTCGGAAACATCATGCTCTATGGTCTGGGGGCAGGCATGATGCCGACGGGAAGCGCCGTGGCCGCGGATCTCATGGACCTTGCCCGGGACATCCGGTTGGGGACACCTGCCCGCATCCCGCCCCTGGCCTTCCAGGAGAACGAGGTGAGACCGCTTCCCATCAAATCCATGTCGGACGTGGTCACCTGTTACTACTTTCGGTTCGCCGCCGTGGACCGCCCGGGTGTCTTGTCCAAAATTTCGGGGATCCTCGGGCAGAACGACATCAGCATCGCCGCAGTGATCCAGAAGGGTCGCCAGGTGGAGGAGAGCGTTCCTATCGTCATGCTTACCCACGAAGCACGGGAGGCAAACGTGCGGAAAGCCCTGGATGAGATCGATCGGCTCGAGGTCGTTCGTGCACCCACCCGGCTCATTCGCATCGAAAATCCAGAAACCGATCGGCCGGTTTGAGAGATTTCATGAAGATCTCCTTGCAGGACTGGAGAACCGTCATTCTGGTGGGGGACGGCATGGGGGACTATCCCCTGGAGGAATTGGAGGGGAAAACACCTCTCGAGGCGGCCAGGACCCCTCACATGGACAGGCTGGCGGCCCGGGGACTCATGGGAACGGTTCGGACCATTCCTCCCACGATGGACCCGGGGAGCGATATCGCAAACATGAGCCTCCTGGGTTACGACCCTCTTCGATACCATACGGGAAGGGCGCCCCTCGAGGCAGCCAGCATGGGGATTCAACTGGGCCCCGACGAGGTGGCGTTTCGTTGCAACCTGGTGAGCCTCGATGAAGACCCCTCAATGGGACTGGTCATGGGGGACTATTCCGCGGGACACATCTCCACCGCCGAAGCCCATGAATTAGTCCGGGCCTTGCAAAATGAGGCCGTCCGAGATCCCCTTCACCTCTATCCCGGAGTCAGCTACCGACATCTTCTGGTCTGGACCGGCGGGAGGCAGGATCTTCGGACCACTCCCCCTCACGACATCCCCGGGGAGCCCATAGCACCCTATCTGCGGGTATATGAAAGCGAACCCGTCCTGGGTTCCTTCCTGCGCAAGGCAACCCTGGCTCTGGAAGCCCATCCCGTGAATCAACGGCGGCGGGAAGCCGGTAAACGGGCGGCCAATGCAGTCTGGTTGTGGGGACAAGGGAAGGCCCCCACCATGCCGACCCTCCAGGAACGATACGGCATCACCGGCGCCATGATCTCCGCCGTGGACTTGCTCAAGGGGTTGGGAGTCCACGCCGGTCTCGAACCCATCGCGGTGCCGGGAGCCACCGGGTACCTGGATACCAACTACCGGGGAAAGGTGGAAACCGCTCTCAAGGCCCTCGAGACCGGGCAATTGGTGTACCTCCACATTGAGGCCCCCGATGAAGCCAGTCACGAGGGGGACTTGCAAAAGAAACTCCAGGCGATCGAAGACTTCGACGAAAAAGTGGTGGCGCCCATGGTCCTGGGGACGAGAAACTATCCCCGAGTGCGCCTGCTGGTGGTGACGGATCACCTCACCCCCTTGCACAAGCGGACCCACGTTTCGGACCTGGTGCCCTTTCTGCTCGTTGCCGATTTGAACGATGGAAGAGGCGAAACCGGAGACTCGTTCACGTTTTGCGAGAAAACCGCCCGTGAAAAGGGAACGAGATTGGACAGCGGCGAAGACCTTTTTCGGCTTCTCATGCGGAAATCCTGAACCGCCCTCGCCACCGGGAACTCGGGTACGGAGAGAATTTTTAAACCAGAGTCCTTTGGGGATGGAACAAAGCGGACATGCCATCAAATACTCATACCGATCCTCATGCCGACGTCCGTCATGCAGACGGCGGAAAACACGATACCGGGTCTTCGGAGAAGGGTGTGGTCGTCCAGGCGGAGATCAGGGTCTTGTACGGCGATACCGACGCCATGGGCCAGGCCTACTACGGCAACTATCTCAAGTGGTTCGAGGCGGGACGGGCCGAATGGTTCCGCGCCCGGGGAATGAGCTACCGTGAACTTGAGAGCAGGGGGGTCTTTCTCCCGGTGATCGAAGCCTATTGCTCCTACCACAAGCCCGCTTTCTACGACGACATTCTGATCATCGGAACCTGGTTTCAGTTTGCGGGATCCATCCGGCTGAAATTCGACTACGAAATCACGCGAGATTCTCTGATCGTGACGACGGGCCACACGGTACACGTATGCGTCAACAGCCGGCGGAAGGTTCTCAAGCCTCCGGATTACCTGAAGTCTTTGCTCACAGGGGCCTGAGAACACCCGTCCATTGTCGACTTACCTAACCTCGGCAATATCCAGTGGGATAAAACCATGATCATTTTTCCCGCCATCGATTTGAAGGGGGGGCTCTGTGTGCGTTTGATGCAGGGAGATCCCGAACGTGCAACGGTGTATGGAACGGACCCGCTGGAAGTGGCCCGACGGTGGGAGGAACAGGGCGCCAGGTGGTTACACATTGTGGACCTGGACGGAGCATTTTCCGGGATGCCCGGGAATTTCCATGTGGTGGCTTCCATTGCACGGTCCCTGACCATTCCGGTGCAGGTCGGCGGGGGAATTCGAACCCTGCAGGCGATGGAAGAGTACTTGTCGCTGGGTGTCCGGAGGATCATTTTGGGAACGGTGGCCTTGCGCGAGCCTGCGTTGCTCGAGGAAGCCTGCCGCCGTTTTCCCCGGAAGATTGCCGTGGGAATCGATGCCAGGGATGGCATGGTGGCCGTGGAAGGATGGAAGGAAACCACCCGGACGGAGGCCGTTCAGCTCATTGGACGACTGGACTCTCTCCCTCTGAGTGCGGTCATCTACACGGACATCCACCGGGACGGCATGAGGTCGGGAGTTAATCTCGAGGCGACAAGACGATTGCTGGAGTCGACCAGCCTGCCCGTGATAGCCTCGGGGGGCGTGGCCACCCTTGGGGACATCGAAGCCTTGTTGCCTCTCGTTCCACTCGGTCTCGAGGGGGTCATTACCGGCAAGGCCCTCTACAGCGGGACTCTGAACCTGCGGGAGGCACTGGCGCGGGTCGATTCCCGGTCGGCTTCGTCGGTCCGAAACCCGAAGGGAGATAAATGATGGAACTCATGCAGCGCATCGAACAGGCATTGAAAGACGCCATTCGCGAGAAGAATGAAAACAAAAGAAATGCCGTGCGGCTGCTCCTCACGGCCATGAAGGTGAAGGAAAAGGAACTCAAGAGGCCCCCGACGGACCTCGAAATCCGGCAAATCGTCGCCTCACAGATCAAGCAAAAAAAGGAAGCCGCCGAACAATACCGGAAGGGGAACCGAGAGGACCTGGCGGAGCATGAAGAAGAAGAGCTCCGACTCCTCGAGGGGTTTCGTCCTGAGCCTCTTTCCTCCCAAGAGCTGGAAAAGATGGTGGAGGAGGCAATAACCGAAACCGGAGTCCGGTCTTCCAGGGAGATGGGGAAGGTCATGAAGGTTCTCATGCCGCGGATCGCCGGTCGCGCCGACGGCAAGGAAGTGAACGACCTGGTTCGAAAGAAGCTGGGAGGTTGAGCCCCGGCTTTTTTTGCCGGATGCCTTGATTTAGCAATCCTAAATGGATAATAATTCAGGGTTACTTTTCATCACGAGGGGGACCTTCCAAAAGATGAAGGACAGGTTTGCTTGCGTGAGTGCCTCGGATACCGCCATCCTGGTAAAACAAGCCGTCGATATCGTGGATGTGATTGGTCAGGTGGTGCCTCTTCGCCGCAGCGGCAAGCGGTATATGGGGCTTTGCCCCTTCCACTCCGAAAAAACCCCCTCCTTTCAGGTCGACTCGGAAAACCAGCTCTACTACTGCTTTGGCTGTGGAAGCGGCGGTGATGTCCTGAGCTTTGTCATGAAGCAGCAGAACCTGGTTTTCGGGGATGCCGTTCGCTACCTTGCCGACCGATATCACATTCAATTGCCGCAACACGACCCGTTGTCGACCGTCACACCCGAAGCCCTGGCGGCAGCTCGAAAAGAAAAGGAACGGCTCTGTTCCGTGATGGAACAGGCGAGCGAATTCTTCCACCGGAACCTCCTGGACACCCGGATCGGCGGCAATGCCAGGGACTATCTTCAAAAACGCGCGCTGCCTCTAAAACTCATCCAGGAAGAAAAGCTGGGCTATGCCCCTCCTCAGTGGGATGCCCTTGCAAGGCACCTCGAAACGCTGGGGGTGAGCCCGGAGATCGGTGTCGCGGCGGGCCTGCTGGCCAAGAGCTCGAAATACCCGGAGCGCTTTTACGACCGTTTCCGCAACCGGATCATTTTCCCCATTCGAAACGACCGTGGCCAGGTGGTCGCCTTTGGAGGAAGGATCCTGGGGGGAGAAGCCGCGGGTGAACCCAAATATCTGAACAGTCCCGAAACTCTCATCTACCAGAAGGGCAGGATGCTCTACCAGATGACAAAGGCCCGGGAAGCCTGTCGCGAGGTGCGCAAGGTCGTCCTGGTGGAAGGGTACATGGATTTGTTGGCCTTTCACGCCCACGGGTTCCACCGGGTGGTGGCTACCTTGGGAACGGCCCTGACCTTGCCCCAGGTGCGCCTCATGTCCCGCATGGCCGATGAGGTGATCCTGGCCTATGATGGGGACGAGGCCGGGGAAAGAGCCATGCTCAGGGCCCTTCCCCTGTGCCTTCAAGAAGACCTCCTGGTGAGTTTTCTGCAATTTCCCGAGGGGATGGATCCCGATGATTTCCTTCGGACACACGGGTTGGCGTCTTTGGAGGCCCTCCTCGAAAAGAGGCGGGACCTGGGGATCTATGCCATCCAGAAGGCCCTGAAAGGGTGGGATGGCCGCCTTTCGACCAAGGCAAAAATGGTTTCCGACCTGGCACCTGTCTTTAATTCCTTGCGCCAGCCCGTTCTTAGATCCGAGTATCTTCGAGTGGTTTCGGAAAAACTGGCCATCCCTGAATCCGTCATCGAGCGGCAGCTTCGCCATGGGAGATCCCACACGACCAGGTTGGGAACTTCGGCTGGAGCGGTCTCACCGCGTTCAACCCAAGAATCACAAGAGGAGAGGATCCTGCGCCTCCTCATCCGGCACCCCGAATTCTTCGAGCAGGTGCGAAGCTCGGGAGCTGCAAGCTCATTCCAGGAACCCGGAGTGCGCCGGGTGCTGGAAGTTCTGCTCGACATCGAGCCGGCTCGCCTGACCGCCCTCAAGGCGGGGGACCTCTACGACCTGCTTCCGGAATCGGAAGCCAAGGAGCTGGCGGCTCGCCTGCTCATGGAACCATGTGACATCCAGGATCCCAAGGTTCAACTGCGGGACTGGTTGGAGGCTCTGACCCGCAGGAGTTGGAAGGAAAAGACCCAGCAGCTCAAGGGGGCCCTCAGCCGGGCCGAGAAGCTTGGGGATACCGCTCAGGTGAGAAGCATCCTGCTTCAAATCCAGAAGCTCGGCTCAACGAACAAAGGGATGAAGACTACACCCGACAACGTTCAGGGAGAGACAAACGGATGACAGGGAAAGATATAAAGCCACGGCGGGAAGCTATCCTCGCAAAGGCGGAGATGGATGACCTCAAACGCCTCATCACTGTAGGAAAGGAAAAAGGCTATCTCACCTATGACGAGGTGAACGAAGCTCTCCCCGATGACCTTGTGTCTCCGGAGAAACTGGACGACATGATGATGATTTTTGACGAAATGGACATCGAGATCGTGGACTCCGAGCAACAGGTGCAGGTGGTGCGGGAGTCCGTGGGCACGGATACGGAAGGCATCCTGGAGGAGGAGGAAGACGAACTTCCGATTGATGCCGACGGGGAGAGCCGGGTCACTGATCCCGTGAAGATGTATCTTCGGGAAATGGGTCAGGTTTCTTTGCTCACCCGAGAAGGAGAGGTGGAGATCGCCAAGCGGATCGAGATGGGAGAACGCGAGGTCTTCAATGCTATCATGGAGTCATCCATCGGCATTCGAGAGATTCTCGGCCTGAAGGACAAACTCGAGAACGGCATGGTCCGCCTTCAAGAGGTGGTTCGGGAAATGGACGAGGAGATCCAGCCGGAGGAAGAAGAAACCCGGAAGCTTCGTATCATCAGAATGCTCGAAGAGGTTCGCCGCCTCGATGAATCCAACAAAGCCATGCAGACCAGGCTCCTCAGCGAAAACACCACGGAAGAGGAAGCTTCGGGATTGAAGGACACAGTGCGGGGAAACAAGGAGCTGATCGTCAATCTTCTCAAAGGACTCCAGCTGGGAAGACGTCACATCGACAGCATCATCGACAAGCTTCGCCTGTACCTGCGGAGAATCGAGAAGTCCGAACGGGAGTTGGAAGAGTGTCTCCTGAGGTCGGGAAAGCCCTACCAGGATTTGAAGCCGCTCTATGAAATCTCCCAGGAAAAAATCGAAGTTTGTGCCAGGGAGATGGGGATTCAGCATCAAGAATTCCACAACCTGGTATGCCGGGCTGTCGAGGCAAAAGACCGCATCAGCACTCTAGAGATGGAAGCCAAGATGGATTCCAGGACCCTTCGTGAGATCCTTCGGAGAGTGGAAGATGGGATGCAGAGGGCCAAAGTAGCCAAGAGTGAGCTCATCGAGGCCAATTTGCGCCTGGTGGTGAGTATCGCCAAGAAATACACCAATCGTGGACTTCAATTCCTGGACCTCATTCAGGAAGGCAACATCGGCCTCATGAAAGCCGTAGACAAGTTCGAATACCAGCGCGGCTACAAGTTCAGTACCTACGCCACCTGGTGGATCCGCCAGGCCATCACCCGCGCCATCGCCGATCAGGCCAGGACCATTCGGATTCCCGTCCACATGATCGAGACCATCAACAAACTCATCCGCACCTCCCGTTACCTGGTCCAGGAGCTGGGAAGGGAACCCACGCCGGAGGAAATCGCCGAGAAGATGGAATTTCCCGTGGAAAAGGTCCGAAAGGTCCTCAAGATTGCCAAGGAACCCATCAGCCTGGAGACCCCCATCGGGGAGGAGGAGGACAGCCATTTGGGGGATTTTATCGAGGACAAAAGGGTCGCTTCCCCCGTGGACGCGGTGATCAATCTGAACTTGAGCGAACAGACCCGCAAGGCCTTGGCCACCTTGACCCCGAGAGAGGAGAAGGTCCTGCGCATGCGCTTTGGAATCGGCGAAAAGGCGGATCACACTCTCGAGGAAGTCGGCCAGGACTTTGCCGTGACTCGGGAGCGCATTCGCCAGATCGAGGCCAAAGCCCTCCGCAAGCTGCGGCACCCCAGCCGCCGCAGGGAGCTCAGGAGCTTTATCGAAAGCTAGGGAAGGTTTCGGCTTGACAAGGTTCCGGGCGACTCTTTATAAACTCGCTGAACAAGGAAACTTGAGAACGGGGGCCCATAGCTCAGCTGGAAGAGCCACCGGCTCATAACCGGTCGGTCCCTGGTTCGAGGCCAGGTGGGCCCACTAACGAACCCTAATGAAATTCATGCGAACCCAAACAAAGATAAAAGCCTTTGCGCTTCCTGAGCCTGGGAGGCGGATGATGGGGGTTCGGCCGGCGAGAACGACAGAAACGCCGACAATCCAGGTAGGACGGTTTGCGGGGGGTGTTCTGAAAGGAACGCCCCTCGCCTTTTTGGGGGCTGAGTCCGAGTCATGACGGTGCGTGTAAAAGACCTTTTGGCATGGATCGACTCATTCGCACCCTTTCGATACGCGGAATCCTGGGATCGGTGCGGGCTTCAGGTGGGACACCCCGGCATGACCGTGCAGCGCGTCCTGGTAGCCCTCGATCCCAATTCGGCAAGCTTCTCCGAGGCTGAAGAGCGAGAATGCCAGTGCCTCGTCACCCACCATCCCCTGATTTTTCAACCCCTCACCCATATCCGCCTGGATCAGCATCCTGGAAACCTGTTGGCCGGAGCCATCCGGCGCGGCATCGCCCTGGTGGTGGCACACACGAACCTGGATGTGTCCAGGCATGGAACCAACCATCATCTGGCAAGGCTCCTGGAGTTGCAGCAAACCGTTCCCATGGAAGTGAACCCCATGTGGCGCGAAGAGTTGGAATACCTGGGCATGGGCCAGGTGGGAGAGTTGCCCTGGGTGGTCTGCCTTCGTGAGTTTGTCGGCACAATTCGGGAGGTCTTGGACGCAGTGAAGGTCCGGGTGGTGGGGAACCCCGGAAGGAGAATCCGCCGCATCGCTCTGTGCGGCGGAAGCGGCGGAAGCCTGGTGAACCTTGCCGTGAGCCTCGGCGTCGATTGCTACGTCACGGGGGACATCAAGTACCATGAAGCCCAGACAGCCATGGAAGCCGGCATGGCCCTGGTGGATGTCGGCCATTTCGCATCCGAGCGCATCGTGGTCCCACCCCTGGTGCGATACCTCGAGTCGCAGGCCGAGGACCGAAACCTGGATTTAAAAGTCCTGGAAGCCGTTTCAGACCGGGACCCCTTCACTACGGTCGGAGATGACGGAAACACCCTGGCCGGATAGACCGGATAGATTTTCAAAGAGTTTTCGTACTTGTATAAAGG
This sequence comes from Syntrophobacteraceae bacterium, assembly GCA_018053185.1. Taxonomy (GTDB): domain Bacteria; phylum Desulfobacterota; class Syntrophobacteria; order Syntrophobacterales; family Syntrophobacteraceae; genus JAGPLX01. The sequence goes on along the minus strand of JAGPLX010000006.1, from coordinate 61,668 downwards.
AGGTTGACATTGCTTGAACAGCTCAAGTATCTGATCCAGTATCAGATCCTGGAAGACAAGAAGGCGGCCCTGATCCGCAGCTGTGAAGATGCCCCCGCCAAAATCGCGGAGCTGGAGAAGGAGTTCGAGTATTTCGAGGCCGAGTATCTCTCCAAGAAGGCGGAATACGAACACATCAAGAAGATGCACCGGGCTGCGGAGCAGACCATCGCGGACCTCGAAGCCAAAATCCTTCGAAGCAAACGCAGAATGAACGAGGTCAAGACCAATAAAGAGTACCAGGCCATCCTCAAGGAGATCGAGGAAGTCAAGAGAGAGATCAGTACCAACGAGGATGCGGTTCTCAATTACCTGGAAGCCATCGAGAGCCTCGGCAGGGAACTGAAAACACTCTCCCAGGAGCTGGAACACCGCAAAAAGGTGTTGGAGCAAGATAAAGCCGTGCTCCAGGCCGAAAACGACAAGCTGAAGGAACGGTTGGAGCGGTTCGAGGCGGCCCAGGAGCTGGTGCGGGAGAAATTAAAGCCGGACCTTCTGAAACGCTCTGAATGCCTGATCTCGCGGCAGGCGGGGATTGCCGTGGCTGCGGTTCAAAATGGAGTCTGCCAGGTCTGTCACCTGAATATTCCTCCGCAGAAGTTCATCGAGCTCCAGAGGGATGAGAGCATCATGCAATGCCCCCACTGCCATCGTTTCATCTACTGGCCGGGCCATGACGGCTACACCTTCTCTGAAGAGGAAATGGAAAGGATTTGAGGCCGGGGAACCCGGTTTCATGCCTCTTTCGAGCTCATCGGGCGGAGTTGGGGGGACAGGCCTTCCCTCGGAGGCGGAACTCCTCCCCGGCACAGTCGGAGAAGGGAACTGTGCTTTGCCGTCGGCATCCCGGCCTGAGGGATGCGTTCGGCAGGAAAAAAGGTTGCCATTTGGGGAAGGCTGTACTATGAAAATGGCTCTTTTTCATGCCGTGCGTTCCGCGATGTTAGAGAAGAGCGAGGTTGGGAGTTCATGGCTACCTATGGCTTGAAGCTTTTCGCTGGAAACAGCAACCTGGAACTGGCCCAGCAGATCTGCAGCAATCTCGAGATCCCCCTCGGCCGTGCCCTGGTCACCACTTTCAGCGACGGAGAGACCCGCATCGAAATCCAGGAGAACGTTCGAGGTGCCGACATCTTCGTGGTTCAATCGGGTGCCCATCCCGTAAACGATCACCTCATGGAGCTCCTGGTGATGATCGACGCCATGAAGAGAGCGTCGGCCCGAAGGGTCACGGCGGTCATCCCCTACTACAGTTACGCCCGACAGGACCGCAAGAACAAGCCCAGGGTTCCCATCACGGCACGGCTGGTGGCGGATTTGATCACCAGGGCCGGTGCCCACCGCATTCTCACCATGGATCTTCACGCCGGCCAGATCCAGGGTTTCTTCGATATTCCCGTGGACAATCTTTATGCCTCCCCTATTCTTCTTCCTTACATCCGCGAGCACTTCAACCACGACCTGGTCATCGTTTCACCGGACGCCGGAGGCGTTCCCAGGGCCAGGGCTTATGCCCGACGCCTCCAGGCCGGCCTGGCGCTCATCGACAAACGTCGCTCGGATGTCAACGAGGCGGAGGCTTTGAACATTATTGGAGAAGTGGCCGGGAAAACGGCCGTGGTGTTGGACGACATGGTAGACACGGCGGGAACGCTCGTGGAAGCTACTCGTAGCCTGATGGAAAAGGGAGCTCGAGAGGTTCACGCTTGCGTGACCCATGCGGTCCTCTCCGGACCCGCCGTCCAACGGATCGAAGAGAGTTCGTTGAAGAGCCTGGTGGTCACGGACACCCTTCCCTTGAGGCCCCAGGCGGCCCATTGTCGGAAAATCGCGGTGGTTCCTTCCTGCAGGCTCTTTTCGGCGGCTGTCCGCAATATCCATAACGAGGATTCCATCAGCACCCTTTTTGAAATCCAGCATTGAAGGCTTATGCACTTCGGCCCGGCCACATGGATAAACCCCGGTACGTCTATGACATCGATGTACTTCCCCCCTTAAGGTACGTCCTTCTCTACGGCCTCCAGTGGGCCATTGTCATCTTTCCCTCCCTGATCATCGTGGCCAGCCTCGGAGTCCGGGCACTCCAGCTGTCGGCAGGCCAGGAAGTCCGTTTCTTCCAGTTGCTCTTGCTCGTATCGGGGCTCTTCTCGATCATCCAGACCCTCTGGGGGCATCGATATCCAATCATGGACGGACCCTCGACGGCCCTCCTCCTGACCTTCCTGGTCCTGGCTCCCTACGGGGTCCGGATCATTCAGGGGGGGACCATCGCCGGAGGTCTTCTCTTGATCGGCCTGGTTGTCTCCGGAAAATTGCACCGGCTCCTGGTCTATGCCACTCCCAATGTTGTCGGCGTCATCCTGATGCTCATTGCTTTTTCCCTTCTCCCGTACCTGATCGCATCGGTAATTGGAAAAGACGATGCGCATCCCTACGGGAACAACCAGGTCTTTGCCCTGAGCATCGCTCTTGTGCTTGCCATGGCGGCTTTTTCCCACTGGTTCGAAGGTTTTTGGAAGACGGTCTCCCTTCTCTTGGGCATGATCATCGGATCCATTCTTTTTTTCCTCATTCAACCACCGGGGCGGAATCCCCTGGGGACCGCTCCCTGGCTGTCCTTCCCCTCCGCCTGGCCTTTCACGGCCCCGGGTTTCTATTGGCCGGCGGTCGCGGCGATGGCCTCCTCCTATCTGGCGGTTGTTGTGAACAGCCTCGGAAGCATCCATGGAGTCGCCGCCCTCACGGACACGGAGAGACTCCCGTCGGCTGTCACGCGGGGGATCTTCCTGAACGGGGCGGCGGGGATCTGTTGCGGGTTGCTGGGAATTGTGGGAATGGTGAGCTACAGCATGAGTCCGGGGGTGATCCTGGCCAATCGTGTGGCCAGTCGCCATGCCGTGGCCTGTGGCGGCATCCTCCTGATCGTTGCGGCTTTTGCCCCTAAGCTGGCTGCGATCCTGGCAATGATCCCCGCGCCGGTGGTGGCATCGGCCATGTGCGTCGCCATGGGAGCTCAAGTGGGAGCTGCGTTGGGGATTGTCGTCCAGGGAGACTTCAATGGGAGGGACTACTTTGTGGTGGGCATCCCCGTCTTTCTCGGAACATTGGTGAGCTTCCTGCCCCCTCTCTTTCTGGAATCCATGCCCATCCATCTTCGGGTTTTCCTGGGCAATGGCCTGGTGGTGGGGATCTTTCTGGTCCTTTCCCTGGAGCATGTTCTTTTGAGAAAAAGGCGTTCGTGAAAGGAGCGGCAATCCCATGACCCTAGTCCGGGGAATCCGCTGTCCCCAGTGTGGAACCGAAATCATTCCGTACCGAAACCCTCTCCTTACCGTGGATATCGTCATTCGAATGGGGGATGACAGCATTGTCCTCATCCGGAGAAAGAATCCCCCCCACGGGTGGGCTCTTCCCGGGGGGTTCGTGGATTACGGCGAAAGCCTGGAAGATGCAGCTCGAAGAGAAGCTGGGGAGGAGACCGGCCTGGGTCTCCAAGACCTGCGCCAGTTTCGAGCCTATTCAGATCCGAACCGAGACCCGCGCCACCATACGGTGACCGTCGTTTTCACGGCCGTCGGCACTGGGACTCCCACGGCGGCAGACGATGCCTCTCACCTGGGGATATTCCCGGCGGGAAATCTCCCTCGGCCCCTTGCCTTCGATCATGCCAAAATCCTGGAGGACTACTTCCAATGGGCAAGTCGAACCCATTCCGGCCGAGACCCTTTTCCATGAACCCGGGATGAAAATTCCCAAGGGGTGAGTTATGAGTCCCATAAAATTTCTCGGCATTGAAATGCTTCCACAGCAGGACGATCTCGGACCCGGGAAGAAAAACGAGAAAGCGGTCCGTGGCGGCTTGCACTGCACTCCCCGGGCCCATTGCGCCCTGAGGAGCTTTCCGGCCGGCATCGTTCGGGAGTGGCCTGGGCAATTCAACACCTGGGACGAAATAGATTGCTTTGTCCGATTCCTTCATTCCATTTTGCAACACCGACGGTAAGAATTCGGGTGTACGAGAAGAAGGCGTGCCCATGATCCGAAAGGCCAAGACTCGAGATGTCGTTCTTATTCAAAAGATCCTGTCCCGCTTTGCCCAACAGGAGCGGCTGCTGTCCAGGTCCTTGAGTGAATTGTACACCAACCTGCGAGATACCTTCGTCGCCGAGGACGAAGTTACGGGGCAGGTGATAGGGTGCTGCAGCCTTCACATCGTTTGGGAGGATCTGGCCGAAATTCGATCCCTGGCTGTTCTGGACAGCCATCAGGGGAGGGGGATCGGCAGCCGGCTGGTGAAGGCCTGCGTGGAAGAAGCCGGGCAACTCGGATTACGGCGCCTGTTTACCCTCACCTATGAAACGGGCTTTTTCGAACGTCTCGGCTTTCGTATCGTGGACAAGAACATATTTCCCCATAAGATCTGGGCCGACTGTCTTCACTGTCCGAGATTTCCCGAATGTGACGAAGTGGCCCTGGTATTGGAATTGCCGACCTAGGGGTCGTGGAAGGCGCCCGCGTTTTCCGGCATGTGACCGGGATAGGGTCCACCAGGGAGCGGCCGAGAGGGCGGGCGGTTTACACGGTGGAATGCAGTGGGTTATAAGTAATAGTAGAATTTGGTTGAAAATCCCAAAGGCACGTGTCCCGTGCCTTTGTTCGTAGAAAAGACGTGCCTCATGAGGAAGGAGTGATCAAGTCCTATGATCGGCGCTTTGCTCAAGAAAGTATTTGGGAGCCACAACGAGCGGACCCTGAAACGGATCGCTCCCCTTGTGGACGAAATCAACCGGCTCGAACCGGGAATTCGCAAGCTCTCGGACAGCGAGCTCCAGGCCAAGACCCCGGAATTCCGCCGGCGCCTGGCCAATGGGCAGCCCCTGGACGATCTGTTGCCCGAAGCTTTTGCCGTGGCGAGGGAAGCCTCCGTTCGCACTTTGGGCATGCGGCCTTTCGACGTACAGCTCATCGGCGGCATCGTCCTTCACCAGGGGATGATCGCCGAGATGAAAACCGGCGAAGGAAAGACCCTGGTTGCCACTTTGCCCATTTATCTCAATGCCCTTACCGGCAAGGGCGTACATCTCATTACGGTGAATGATTACCTGGCCAAACGCGACAGCGAATGGATGGGACAGATCTACCGTTTTCTGGGGCTTTCCGTCGGGTGCATCGTCCATGGGCTGGACGACCGGGAACGCCAGGAAGCCTATGGTGCCGATGTCACTTATGGGACCAACAACGAATTCGGGTTCGATTACCTGAGGGACAATATGAAGTTCCGCCTGGACGAGCTGGTTCAGAGGGAGCTTCATTATGCCATTGTCGACGAGGTGGACTCCATCCTCATCGACGAGGCCCGGACTCCTCTCATCATTTCCGGACCCGCGGAGAAATCCACCGAGCTCTATTACCGCATCAACCGCATCATTCCCCAGCTTCACAAGGACTCCCATTACACCATCGAGGAGAAGAGCCGAACGGTGGCCTTGAATGAAGAAGGGGTCGCCCGAGTGGAAAACCTCCTCGGGGTGGAAAACCTCTATGACCCCAGGTACGTCACCGTCCTGCACCACGTCCACCAGGCGCTGCGTGCCCACGCCCTCTTCAAGAGGGACGTGGACTACATCGTGAAGGCTGGAAAGGTCATCATTGTGGATGAGTTCACCGGGCGTCTCATGCCGGGACGAAGGTACAGCGAAGGGCTTCACCAGGCGCTGGAAGCCAAGGAAGGCGTCCGAATCGAAAACGAAAACCAGACCCTGGCTTCCATCACCTTTCAGAACTATTTCCGCATGTACGAGAAACTGGCCGGCATGACCGGCACGGCGGAAACAGAAGCGGCGGAATTCTCCAAGATCTACAAGCTGGATGTGGTGGTCATTCCGACTCACAGGAAGATGATCCGCATCGACAACCCCGACTGCATTTATCGAACGGAGCGGGAGAAATTCCGGGCGGTGGTCAAGGAAATCAAGGAACTCCACCGGATGGGCCGCCCCGTGCTCGTCGGCACCATCAATATCGAGAAGTCGGAAAAGCTCAGCGAGATGCTCAAGCGGGAGGGAGTTCCCCACCAGGTGCTCAATGCCAAACACCACGAGAAGGAAGCGGAAATCGTGGCCAAGGCGGGCCAGTATGGGGCGGTCACCATTTCCACCAACATGGCGGGCCGAGGAACGGACATTGTGCTGGGACCGGGCGTCGCCGAGCTGGGAGGTCTGCACATCACCGGTACCGAACGCCACGAGGCCCGGCGAATCGACAATCAGTTGCGCGGCCGATCCGGTCGGCAGGGGGACCCCGGTTCTTCCAGGTTTTTTCTCTCCCTCGAGGACGATTTGATGCGGATCTTTGCGGCGGAACGCATTGCAGGCCTCATGCAGCGCATCGGGATGGAGGAGGATGAACCTATCGAGCACCGTTTGATCAGTCGAGCCATCGAAAACGCCCAGAGCCGGGTCGAGGCGCAGAACTTCAGCATTCGAAAACACCTGCTGGAATTTGACGATGTCATGAACCAGCAGCGCGAGATCATCTACCGTCAACGCAGAGAGGCTCTGCGGGGAGAAAGCCTGAAGCCGGCCATTCTCGACATGGTGGAAGATTTGCTCGACGGTCTCCTGGCCGAATACACCAGCGAGAAGACTTATGCCGAAGACTGGAACCTCGAGTCTCTCAACAAGGAACTCTTTCGCCTCTTCGGGATGCACGCAGCCTTCACGGTGGAATCCCTCGAGGGCATTTCGGCCGAGGAACTGCGCGAAAACCTCCTGGAGCAGGTCGTCCAGCGGTATGAATCCCGGGAGAAAGCCTTCGGCGAGTCGGTGATGAGAGACCTGGAAAACTATCTTCTCCTTCAGACCGTCGATACCTTCTGGAAGGACCATCTCCTCAACATGGACCACCTCAAGGAAGGGATCGGCCTGCGGGGATACGGGCAGCAGGACCCGCTCATTGCCTACAAACGGGAAGGGCATCAGCTTTTCCAGGAGATGATCGAGCGAATCAAGGAAGAAACCGTGCGTCTGCTCTATCACATTCAGATCGAGCGGGAGGAGCAGGTCCAGGAACTGCGGAAAGAGCAGGAAGAACAACCCATGTTTTTCGGCCCGGCCGATGGGGGAGCATCCCGGCCGGCTACCGCTAGAAAGGACAAGAAGGTTGGACGAAACGACCCGTGCCCCTGCGGAAGCGGTAAAAAGTACAAGAAGTGTTGCGGTAGATAACGGTCCCTTCACCGTTGCGGGTTTCCGGGTATCGGCCGCATCCTCGGGAATGCGCTATCAGGGGCGGCCGGACTTGGCATGGATCTGCACGGAATCCGCCGAGGGTGCGGTCGCTGCGGGGGTTTTCACCAAAAACCGCTTTGCGGCCGCTCCGGTTCAGTTATGCCGGGAGCATCTGAAATCGGGTCGCATCACTTCCGTCCTGGTCAATGCCGGAATCGCCAACGCATGCACGGGAAAGGAAGGCCTCGAGAAGGCCCGACAAATGGCGGGGATTTCCGGAGAAGCCATGGGGGTGGACCCAAAAACCGTCCTGGTGGCTTCCACGGGGGTCATCGGTCGGCAGATCCGACTGGGACCCATTCGACAAGCCATGTCCTCCCTCCGGGATTCCTTGCGCCCGGACAGGTGGGAAGACGTTGCCAGGGCCATCATGACCACGGACACCGTGCCGAAGATGGCGAGCACCAAGGTCCGGCTGGGCGGTACCGATGTGACCATTGGAGGTGTGGCCAAAGGATCGGGGATGATCGCCCCCGACATGGCGACGCTCCTGGCGTTCGTGTGCACCGATGCCGCCGTGGACGGAGGAGTGCTCGATCACTGGGTCCGCCGGGGTGCGGACCGTTCCTTCAACTGCATCACCGTGGACGGCGACACCAGTACCAACGACACGCTGCTGGTTCTCGCCGGCGGAAGGGCGAGGAACCCGGTCCTGTCCACCGTGGACAGCCCGGAAAGTCGACTTTTCGGGGAGGCCCTGGAGGCAGTCCTGCTGGACCTGGCCAGGCAAATCGTGTTCGACGGCGAAGGGGCCACCAAGTTCATCGAGATCCTTGTCTCAGGAGCCCGGGACCTGGAAAGCGCTCGAAAGGTCGCCTTCACAGTGGCTCAATCCCCCCTGGTCAAAACGGCCTTTTTCGGGGAAGACGCCAATTGGGGGAGAATCGTGGCCGCTGCCGGACGAGCCGGTGTCGACCTGGACCCGGATCGAGCGACCCTGCATTTTGGCGACACCTGTGTGTTCAAGGAGGGGAGGCCGTTGGAAGGCGACGATGTCGAGGAGGAAGCCGGCAGGGTCTTTCGTCGGAGGGTAATCCGGGTGCGCCTGGACCTGGGCGTGGGAGACGCCCGGTTCGTGGCCTACACGTGTGATCTTTCCTACGATTATGTGAAGATCAACGCATCTTACCGGAGCTAGAAACAGGCCGGGCAACCGCAACCTCGAGTCTCTTCGCCCCTCACAGATAGTATCTATGCAGGTATTCCGTCACCATGCGGTGGGTATTGAAGACGGGCGTCACATCGGCGATGGAATTCCTCATGATACTGAGCCACTGCCTGGGGTTGGCGTAATAAGTCGTCACCAGGTCGTCCAGGTCCTGGTAAAGGTCCGCCGCCGCCTCTTCATCGGTCTGATCCTCGTCGTCTCCGATGGCCCAGCCGTTGATCCGGTTCCTGCATGCCTCTCTCCACCATCCATCCAGTACGCTCATGTTGATTCCCCCGTTGAAACAGACTTTCATGCCGCTGGTGCCGCAGGCTTCTCGAGGGCGGCGAGGGGTGTTGAGCCACACGTCCGTGCCCCTAGTCATGAGTGCCGCAAGCCAGATGGTGTAGTTCGGGAGGAAAACCAGCCGCAGCTGCTTCTCGTACTGTTTTCCCGTATTGACGATTTCCCTGATGAGTTCCTTTCCCGAAGTATCCTGAGGATGGGCTTTCCCTGCAAAGATGAACTGCACCCGATCGAAGGAAAGATTGATGAGGTACTCCATATCCCTGAAACAGAGAGTGGCTCGTTTATAGGCGGTCGCCCTCCGGGCGAAACAGATCGTCAGCAGATCATGAGTGAAGCCGGCTCCCGTGGCGGAATTCACGTAGCTGATGAGTCGCTTCTTGGCCCTCAGCTTCGCCTCCCTGATTTCTTCGGAGGGGATGTCCACGGCTCCCTTCAGGGCGGTGGGCTGCTGGCGCCAGGTGGGGAGGTGCTTGTCGAACAACTCTTTAAATTCACTTCCGGTCCAGCTCAAATGGTGGACACCGTTGGTGATATGCCCGATGTTGAATCCAGGGAACATCTTCCGGGAAATCTCACCGTGGAGCTCACTCACCCCGTTGGCGGCACGGGAGAGGTTGAGGGCGAGAAGCGTGGTGTTGAGAAGGTCTTTTCCGGCCAGGGATTTGATATTGGCGGGGAGGTAATCGCCCAGCACTTCTTCCACCATGTTGTAGTGGAACTTGTCGTGGCCCGCCGGAACGGGGGTATGAGTGGTGAAAATGCATTTCTCACGGGTTTTCTTCTCGTTGCCGTCCATGTCCTTCAAGAGGGCGAGGGTCAGGAAAGATGCGTGGCCCTCGTTCATATGATAGGTGGTCACCCCCGGCTCCAGGCGCTTCAAGGCCAGGTACCCCCCGATTCCCAAAACCTTTTCCTGGCAAATCCGGGTGTGTTGATCACCTCCGTAGAGGAATTGAGTGATCAGCTGGTCGTCGGCGGAATTGATGGGCAAGTCCGTGTCGAGGAAGTACACCGGAACTCTGCCGGTCAGACCGATCTGATTGTATTTCCACACGCTGATGTGAACATCCCGTCCCTCGATCTTGATGGTAACCTTGAAGGGCAACTGCTCCATGAATGCCCGGGGGTCAAAATAGGGATAGGTTTCCTCCTGTTGCCCCATGGGATTGATGCTCTGCACAAAGTAACCCCGTTTGTAGAGGAGCGTGACCGCCACGAGGGGGATATTCAGGTCTGCCGCCGATTTGATGTGGTCCCCGGCCAGAATCCCCAGTCCTCCGCTGTAGGTGGGAATGTGTTCATTGAGTCCGATCTCCATGCTGAAATAGGCAACTTTCATGCGCCGTCCTCTCTCCGAATGGTATTTTCGCCCTTCCTCCCCCGTGTCACGGGGTCCTTATATCATAGTCGTCCCCCACATCAAGAAACTTCAAGGATGTGAAGAGGAATAGACAGGGGTGCCGCGAGGCTTTGTGCCTGAGGTGACGTGGTGGTGCCTCATTCAGGCGGTGGGAGAAATTATTGGAAAACGCCGGCTCGCCTTGCGATGACAGCGACATGGGCGTTCACCCCGCTTCTCGAGAAAAAAGCGGTGTCCGGAGCTTGCCGATGTTTTTGTTGCCTCAACCAGAGTACGGAAAGCGGGGACACAAGGGTCGCATCTCGACCGTGGGAGGATCAGCACGATCCAGGGGATGAACATTCGGTCGGAAGGCCTGAGAAGCGCAACAATCACTCCAGGACCGTTGGCGGTCTGGTCTGAAACTCTTGGGACCTGCTTTGGAATCGGTTGCCGGGCGGATTCCTCGGCTCATTGCGGCCAAAACGAAGCGATGACCGATAAGGATTTGTGGTTCCCCTTAGCCGGGGTTGATCCCAGGGTCATCGTAGCAGGTCGGACAAAGATAGAGCGGCTGGATACATCCGCACCCTGTTCCGTAAAGACCGTATTTCAGACAGTCCTTGCATACAGGAACGTTGCACCCGTCACACTTGAGATAGACCTCTCCTCGCCGGCATATAGCGCACTGCATGATTCTCCTCCTTTCTAGCATTTCTTCCAAAAATACCGACCAATAACCCCCGCTTCCCAGGCCTCAAGGCACCTCTCCCTCTGTTGGTCACACGGAAGAGGGGCTGTGTCGTGTTCATATGGGAGATGCCCTGACCTATCAGAGCTGATGACTGGTCTGCACCCCTGAGATTGAACCGTTCCGGTTAGAATAATCGGACAGGGTTGCCGGTCTTAAAACCCAGCTTTTCATACTTTACAAGCAATCAATATTTGAGAGGAAAATAAGAGTTTTATTACAATATCTCATCTGGTAAAAAAAACAAGCTGAATCTGAACATCTTCCCGCATCTGAAATAGCTTGGCAGAACTGTACATCCAGGCTCTGCAATCAGCACGAAGGGCTGTGCCCGCAGGAAATGGATGCTGAGTTTTGCCGACCTCCAGCCCACGGAGGGTCTACTACTACCCAGCAATTCCCGGATGCAATCTAACTTGAAAAATATCAACAATAGTATGTGAGATCAACGTACACTTATCGGAGCCGAACGTAGAGAATTCAATAGCTTAACCTTAATCCTTCCGGGAATTGCCGACTACTCCCTTACTTCGTTCATAACGCTTGATTTGCACCGGGCTTTCCCATATGGATAGGCGCTAGTTGCGAAAGAGGTCTTGGTAGATCAGGGGTTAGGGTGCAGGCACACCCGCATCGCAAAGGACTCCTTTCGCGGTTTTCGGGCATAAGGACGGAATCCGGCTCGGGGGAGTGGCTTTACCGGCATGAATGTCATCTTTTTTGTCATGGTGCTCATTGCGTTTCTCACCACTGCATGGCACCAGATCATGTGGGTTCCGACACCCGATGCTCTTGCCCCCATGGAACGCCTGTCCAAAGCCGTCGTGGAATCGGCGGGAGGCTCGGTCGAACTGGCCATGGGCCTCATCGGAGTCATGACGCTCTTCCTCGGCTTGATGAAAGTGGCCGAAGCAGGAGGACTTCTCACAGCGATCGCCCGCCTCATACGCCCCCTGATGGTATGGCTCTTCCCGGACATACCTGCCGATCATCCGGCAATGGGAGCGATGATCCTGAATCTTTCGGCCAATGTCATGGGCCTGGGCAATGCGGCAACACCCTTCGGCATTCGCGCCATGCAGGAGCTCGAGAAGCTGAATCCGCACCCAGGCACGGCCACCAACGCTATGGTCCTCTTCATCGCCATCAATACCGCCAGTGTCACTCTGCTGCCAACCGGGGTGATCGCGCTTCGAGCGGCGGCCGGGTCGGCCAATCCCGCAGGAATCCTCCCCACCACCCTCTTTGCGACCTTTTGTTCGACCATTTTCACCATCTTTGCCACGAAAGCCTATCAGCGGTTTTTCCCCGTGCGGGAGGCGGCAGGAACTATCGAGAAGGCACTCGAAGAAGGAGGCATCCATCAGAGACAGGGCGGATCGGAAGAGCTCACCAGATCGTCCGAAGCCTGCCCGCTCTGGATGAGCCTTGTGGCCTTGGGGACGCTGGTCGCCTTTATCCCTGTGACCATTGTCTTCGGCAGAACCATTTCACCCTGGATCATCCCCGGCCTGACGGTCGGTTTTCTGTGCTTTGGCGTGGTGAAGAAGGTACGCATCTATGAAGTCTTCGTCGAAGGTGCAAAAGACGGCTTTCAAGTGGCAGTGAAGATCATCCCATACCTCGTGGCCATTCTCGTGGCCGTCGGTATGCTCAGAGCGAGCGGGGCAATGGATGCCTTCGTGGGCAGCCTCGGTGGTTGGACATCCAGGATCGGACTCCCGCCCGAAGGTCTTCTCATGGCCATGATGCGTTCCCTTTCGGGCTCCGGTGCATACGGGATACTCGCCTCCATCATCAACAATCCTGCCATCGGCCCCGACAGCTACACCGGTTACCTGGTTTCCACCCTCCAGGGATCCAGTGAGACCACCTTCTACGTCCTGGCCGTCTATTTCGGTTCGGTACAGGTCAAGCGAATGCGCCACGCTCTTGCCGCCGGACTGACGGGGGACATCATGGCCGTCATCACGTCGGTTGCCATTTGCCGGACCTTGTACGGATGACCCCGGGCGGTTCCGCGTACTGAAAGCGAACGGTTCACGGTCATTTTCGACCAGACGTCCGTGAAATCCCTTGATCGACATAGCGATTGTCCATCAAGACCATGACAGCAACTCCCTCCTTTTTTATTGACTGAAGAACCGCCCTGCCGGAAAATGACGACATCCTCGCCATTGATCTTCCATCACGGACCAGCTTATTGAAAAGGGGAACACCATGAAGGCTTTGAAGACGCAGCATCGCCGCGGAGGGAGATTTTTTGTTCAGTGTCTGGTCATCTCCTGGCTGGCTGCATGTGCCACGAGTATCCTGCCGGTGGTTCCCTCACCCGTCGAGGCACGGCAGATCCTGGTGCGCCTAGGTGAAAATTACATGACCCCCAATGATATCCACGTGTTCAGCGATGACTGGGTGAGCTTCATCAATGAGTCCAGCATCCTGACCCACATCTCTTTCGGCGAGAACTGCACCCGGGATGATGAGAAGAACAGTGCGTACGGTAACTGGCCGTTCCCTCTTCTTCCCGGTGAACTAAAAACCACCGTTTTTGATCAGGAACCTCACGGCACGGTCCTCCACATTTTCAGTGACACCCGATGCAAATCCGCCGTGGCGACCATCACGGTTTACGACCCTGCCCAGACCTTCGAAAAGTGGATCCCCGAGGGTACTATCGTTCACACGAACGACCTGGCCGACCATGGGAAGGGCGGTGCGCTCACCTTTTCCAACCTGGGCATTGCAGGGACCCTCATTCTAGACGGAGACACACAAATCACCGTCTTGGGAAAGGGCATGCCTTCGCCTCAGCTCGAAGTCTTTCGTTTCACCGGAAAGATTGAGTGTGAGCTGGATCAGCCGACAGAGCCGGGCACAAACGGCCCGAACGGGTACAACCTGGTTTTGAACCTCACAGGTCCGGTGAACCTCACGGGGGGGGCAGTGAATCTGAACGGAGGCTCCGGAACCGAAGGCATTCACGGACAGGACGCCGTCGCAACATGCTCCCCAAACTGCTACCCCAACAGCTACTGCTCCGGCAGCTGCACCTACTACGACGACGATCAGTGTATCACCGGCTGTACTGTTTGCGACAGCGGGTGGAGGCTGCCTGAGGGCTGCAACGACAAGTGTGGCGCATGCCATGATCAAGAACTTGTGGAGGGAATCAGCGGAGGGCCCGGCGGTAACGGGGGCATGGGCGGCAAGGGGGGATCTTTCACGCTGTCCCACGTGGGGGAACTTTATGGCTATAGCCTGGGCATTGTCACCAACGGCGGCTCAGGCGGTGCAGGGGGCGGCGGTGGAGGGGGCTTTCCCGGATGCGATCAACTTAAGTGTAATGAAACCATCCGGAAGGCGGTGCCAGGAGCCGGTGGTCCTGCGGGAAACCCGGGCCCTGGCGGGGATGGGGGCACGGTGACGATCAACACCACGGGCTACATCGCGGACGATTATTATCCCGCGCGCTATTTCGGTGTCTCCGCCAAGGGAGGCAGCGGTGGAAAGGGAGGGATGTCGGGGTATAACCCGAACTGGTCGAAAACTCCCGGTCATCCCAATACCGCGGGAGCGTTTGGAGGGAGCGGCGGTAAGGTGACGGTGAATGCGGGATGCACCCTATTGCAGCCCCACATGGAGGTAGGGGGAGGAACCGGGGGCCGGGCCCAGGATGAGCAGGAGGGCAGCATTTACGGTGGGGCCAATGGCGGGAAGGGAGGCCAGGCCGGTGAGGTCATCATCCTGGCGGGGATTCTGGATGATGACTACAGTCTCCTGCATGCCGAAGGCGGCCAGGGGGGCGCCGGCGGAGAATGTAGTGGGAAGGGATATCCTGGAGGAGACGGCGGTGCGGGCGGCAATGGAGGGACCATTTCCGTCAAAGCGTCCAGCATCGAGATGCTTCCCCAGCGCGTTTTCGTCCAGGGGGGAAGTGGGGGAGCCGGAGGTGAGTGCGGCAACTTCGACGGCAATCCCGGTCCGGACGGTGGTTCGGGAAGTTACGATCCCCAGCAGATCTCCAATGAAAACCTGAGAGTCTCGGCGGCGGCCGATGGGAAAGCCGAACCGGGCGAAATTCTCGAATACACCATCTTGGTGAGCGCGCAAAATGCGAAGCTGACCAACGTGGTTGTGACCTCACCCGTCCCTGCGGGGACCACGTACGTGAGCGCTTCGGGAAGGCATACGCGTAGCGGGAACCAGGTTACGTGGACCATCGACACTCTCGCCCCCTGTCAGGGGGAAACCCTTTTCCTCCGGGTTCGTATCGACCCCAACGCCCAGCTGGGAACACAGATCACCAACCAGGTGACGGCCGCTTGCGATGGCCAGAGTGATGTCCAGTCCGACCCGGTGAACACCCTCATCGAGGAATCCGATGACGGGGACGTGGACCTGGAGAGCATCTTCGGGCATGGAGGCAATCAGCTCCCCATTGCGGAACCCGTAAACCCGGCCATCGGCAACTATATTTTCTCCAAAGAACTCTTCAGCTATCCGGGCAGGGGGCTCCCCATCCGTTTCTTCGTGACCTACAATTCCAGGGACAATGGTTATGCCGGGCCTCTCGGAATGGGATGGACGCATACGTTCAACGTGACTGCTTCCCTCGACAGCGAGAGCGTCCTCACCATCAAATGGGGGGACGGCCACAAGGAGTGCTTTCAGCGGGGCGAGAAGGTCTATGTGCCTGTGAAATCCTACACGGATGTGACCGTGAGCGACCTGGACACCGGAGGGTACCAGGCAACGCTTCCCAACGGTACCCGTTACATCTTCAACATCGCCGGGATGCTGCAGTCCATTGGGGACCTCAATGGCAATACCATTCAGCTGGCTTACACCGACACGACCTATCCATACTACGTCACGCAGGTCACCGATACGGCGGGAAGAAAGCTCCTTTTTTCTTATTCCGGAGGATTCCTCACCCGGATCACCGGCCCGCTCACCCAAGTGGATTTTCAGTACGACGCCGCCGGCGACCTGGCGGCCATTATCGACAGGAGTGGCAAATCCAGACATTTCACTTACAACGGCAAGCACCAGATAGTCGAGTATATCGACGCCAAGGGTCAGAAGATCGTCACCAATGCCTATGACGACCAGGGGCGTGTAGTGAGCCAGAAAAACAGTCTGGGCCAGGTGACGACCTTTGCTTACACCAGTTCGACTTCAGAGAATTCCACGACGATCACGCCGCCGGGAGGCCGGCCGGTGGTCCATACCTTCGACAAGAATTTCAACCTGATTAAGGTAGTGGACGGGGAGGGGGGAAGCGCAACCTTCAAATACAATGGAGCGGGCAAGTGCGTGGAAGCCGGCGACAAGAACGGTCTTGCCATTCAAAAGGCTTATGACGCCGCCGGCAACGCCGTCAGCATGGTCGATCGGCTGCAGGGATCCACCACCGCCGAATACAACAGCCTCAACAGGGCGACCGCCATCAAGGATCCCCTCGGCCACACCATGACGGCAGCTTATGATGACAGGGGCAACCTCCTTTCCATCACCGACCCCCTGGGTCGGACAACCCAGTATACCAACGATGCCTCCGGCCAGCTGCTCACGACGGTCGATCCCAAAGGTCGGGCGCTCAGTTTCGAATACGATGCTCAGGGCCTGCCGGCTACGGTCAGGGATGCCTTGGGGAACAAGACAACCATCGAGTACGATGAAGCCGGAAGACCCACCACCTTCATCGCGCCGGATCAGAACATCCGGGTGGACATCCAGTATGACGCAGGCGGCAATCCCATCAGGACCACGGACCCCAAGGGTCGTGTGACCCGGATGGTCTACGACGCCAATGGAAACCTCGTGGAAAGAAACCTGGATCCTCTCGGAGTCCGGTTTCAATACGCCTATGACGCCCTCAACCGAGTGTCGAGCATCACTGACCCCGAGAACGGCGTCACAACCTATGAATACGACTCCATGGGGAATGTGGTTTCCATCACGGACCCCGACGGGGTTTCCACCGCCTTCAGCTACGATGACAGCAATCGA
The DNA here is from genome assembly GCA_018053185.1 of Syntrophobacteraceae bacterium. GTDB lineage: Bacteria > Desulfobacterota > Syntrophobacteria > Syntrophobacterales > Syntrophobacteraceae > JAGPLX01. The sequence goes on along the minus strand of JAGPLX010000006.1, from coordinate 44,779 downwards.
CTCACTGCCGTGACCCATCCGGGAGGTGGCGTCACCACCTACGATTATGATGCCAACGGCAATCGGACGAGCGTCCAGGACGCTGTCGGAGCCGTATCCCGACTGGCCTACGATGCGGAAAACCACCTTATCAGTATTACAAGTGCCAATGGCAAGAAAATCCGCATGAGCTATGACGATCTCGGGAGGTTGACCTCGCGAAAGGACGAATTGGGGCGTGTAACCAAGATGGAATACGACGCCGCCGGGAAGTTGATCACCAGGGTGTTTCCAGATGGGAGCAAATGGCAGTATGGGTATGACACGGTGGGAAACCTCGTTCGGGCTACCGATGAACTCGGGCGATCCTGGAAGTTCGCTTACGACAAAGGGGACCGGCTGATCAAAGTTACGGACCCGGAGGGAAAGAGCCTCACCTACACCTATGACGGGAGCGGGCGACTCGTCGGTCGCACTGACCGCAACCGCGACGTGACCACTTATGTCTACGACGACAACAATCAGGTGGTAAAGATCAAGCTTCCCGGCTCCCAGACCATCTCGTTCACCTACGATGCTGCAGGGCGCACCCTCAGTTCCAAGGGCCCATGGGGGACGGTCAAGAGAACCTACGACAAAATGGGGCGGGTACTCACCCTGACCGATGAGAACGGAAAAACTCTCGCTTACCAGTACACGCCGGCAGGAAGAACGGCCGCCATCACCTATCCGGGAGGGAAAAAGGTCACCTATGCTTATGATGCCGCCGGAAGACTGTCTACGGTGAAAGACTGGCTGGGGCATACGACAACCTATTTCTACGACAAGCTGAACCGGGTGGTCCGCATCGATCTTCCCAACGGCAGCAAGGCCGGCCGTTCCTATGACGGCATGGGCCGTCTCACCAAACTGATACACACCGATTCGAACGGACGGACCCTTGTCTCCTACGCCTTGACTTACGACAATGCGGGTCAGATCGTTAAGGCCGTTCGCAAGGAGCCGACGACTCCCAAGGTGAGCGGCTACTCGACACGGAGCACATACTCCAAGGCAAATCGAATACTGGCGGCCGTTCGGACCGGTCAGACAACCGAATTTTCCCATGACAAGAGCGGCAACATGACATCCAAGACCGCCGGTAAGGCGACAACGTCTTTCGACTACGATGCGTTGAACCGACTCATAAGCGTCCAGGGTCCCTCCGGCACGACCGGCTACACATACGACGGTGTAGGAAACCGGTCATCCAAGATCCATAATGGTGTCCGGGAGCGGTACCTGGCCGATGGAAACGCCGTCCTCTACCAGTACCAGCCCTCCGGAACCGCGGAAAGATATTTCATTCGCGGGGGGTCCCTCCTTTACAGTGTAAGTGAAAACGGTGACGTTTGGGTGTATCACACGGATGAGCGCGGCAGCGTGACCGCCGTCACCGACGGTTCCCAGAAGGTGGTGCAAGCCCTGTCGTACGATCCCTACGGACGCATTCTGGCTCGAAAGGGGGATATGACAAACGATTTGCGCTTCCTGGGTCTTCACGGCGTTCGCACCGACGAGAACGGCCTTTGCTACATGAACGCTCGCTACTATGATCCTGAAATCGCACGATTTATCAACGAAGACCCCCTGGGCCCGCTTTCCGGATTCAACCTGTATGCTTACGCAGCCGGGAATCCCATCGGCAGGATCGATCCTTCCGGTATGAAAGACCAAGATGGGCTTGGACAGGTTCAACCCTCGGGCGACGCAACCCAAACGAATCAGGCCCCCACCCTTCCCGTGTGGGTTTCGACCGTGGATCTGGGGATGAACGCGGTCGGCCTGGTTTTGTCGGAAGGGGAGAAATGGGCCGTGTGGCAGGCACTCAAAAGCCACGACATTTTGAGGGATACGGAGACGGGGATCAAATACGTGGTTCCCAAGGATCTCACGAAGCTGAAGAGCCCGATCCCCCTGGGCAAGTTCCAGCCTCCCAGTGCCAAGGTCATGTCGGTTGGCGGCAAAGTGCTCACGGGTCTTGACATTGGGATCAACGTCTACAATGCAGCCTCGACCACTTACAATTACAGCATCAAGCACGGGCCGAGCCGTTTCATCAAGGACCTGGGAAACGGCGACGTGGACGCCCTTTCGGTGGTTCATGATACCGGCATGGCTCTCAACTCGAGCTTCCTGGGAATCGTGTGCCCGCCGGCTTCGGCAGGGCTTACCGCGACGGATTACGCCGTCACCTATTACGTAGCACCTATCTACCAGAATGAGATCTCCCGGCAGGCCGAGTACAACTACCTTGAAACCCGGGCCCGTTACCTGGGGCATCTCAAGGGCCTGCAACTGCGGAACGATTTCAATGCGGAGCTGGCGAAGCTCAATGCCGACCTGGACGACCTGGCCAAGAGCTTCCATGGGAGCAACTTCGGGGACGGCCTCCATGGGTGCACCGTGGAGTAGACACAAGGGGAGGAAGCGACATGAAACCCAGCAATGGAGCAGTCAGGCAGGAACGGCAGATACGATCGAGACTTGTACGGGTCCTGGCGGAAGGAGCCTTGTTTGCCGTCGTGGTTTGGGCGGCACTTGCGACGGCTGCCGATGCCGGCTCCGTGACGACGGCCAAGTACGGATACGATGCCCGAGGTCAGCTCAAGTCGGCCGACTACGGCACATCGGGTAAGGTGACCTATCAATACGACCAAGCAGGGAATCTCGTCGTGCAAAATGGCACTGCCCCGGCGGGAGCCCCTAAAACACAAGGGCTCTCGGATGGCGGCCTCTTTGACGACGACACGGCATCGGCTGACGCCGTGTCCATGACCGATTCGTCAGAGGCCCCCTGAAGTCCGATGACGTGAGGAATCAAAGGGAGGAATCCGATTGAACGACACACAGAGTCCGGTGTGGCCGGGTCAGGTCGCAAAGGGACGCGCCCGACCCGCCGTGGGGAAGAGCGGGACCTAGGGGATTTTCCGGGGTGTCGGGATCAGGCCTGGGGAGCCAGCCGGATGGTTTCCTTTTCTGTTCGGATGAGCCCCGACCCGTTTCCCGAAAGGAAATCGGCGTAGGTGAAACCGATACCCAGAGACTTGCCCAGATCCTTGAGTTCCTTTGGAAGTTGCGGTTGGGTGAGAAGCACCACCAGTTCGAAGGTCTTTTCCAGGGTTTGCCCGGCCTGTTCCAGGAAAAGCTTCAAACACTGGTCCTCAGTGGCCTCGACCTTGGCGATTCGGGCTTCCTGTATCTCGATTCCCTCGATTTTCTCGAGCTCCTTTCCGAATTCTTCCCGGAAGACTTCCAGGCCGTCGGCATAGATGCAAGTTTCCGTATCCGCCATCTTCCGGCGAACCAGGACGGCTTCGTTCACTCCATAACACAGGGTTTTGCGATGCATGGCGGGAGCCGCCGACTCATAGGACTGAACAAAAGCGATGGTCCTCGGGATTTCCCCGTCGTAAGGGCGAAGTACCAAGCCACCGCTCGGCCCGGAGCGGCTCAACATGCGCTCGAGCTGCAGGTCGAGGATGACATTGGGAAAAGTCCCAAAGCCGAACCGACGGTCGATCCGCTCCACGGGGCGGTCCACCCCGACTGAAACCACGACCTTTTCCACATCGAGATCGAACACCTGATCTTCCATCTCAAACTGGATGGCTTCAGGCTTGCACTCGGCCCAGCACAAGGCACAACCCAGGCAGCGCCGGCAACTCAAGCAGCGCTTGGCTTCCTGGATCGCCCGGTCTTCGGGGAACCCCAATTCCACTTCCCGGTAGTTTCCCCGCCGCTCGTCCACGTCGATCTCGACCTGGTGCCGGCGTGGCGTGGGAATGTCCTGAAATTCAACAATATAGCGTCCCTTTTTCTCGTAAATCATGGCGACCCAACCCCTATTTCTGCCTTTTGGACTCGAGGTACAGAACGATGCCGGCGGCGGCTTTGCGGCCTCCCGCGCAGGCGCGAATGGCGATATCCGGCCCTGTTTCGGCATCGCCCGCGGCAAAAACCCCGGAAACATTGGTCATGTAAGTATTTTTATCGACCGAAAGGGTGCTCCACCGTGTGATGGTGGGTCCCCCCTCCTTGGGGATGAATCCCAGGTCCGGGCGCTGACCGATGGCCGGGATCAGGGTTTCGGCCTCGATCACGAACTCCGATCCCGGGATGGGCACAGGACGCCGCCTCCCGCTGGCGTCGGGTTCTCCCAGTTCCATGCGCAGGCATTTCAGGGCCTTCATGCGGCCGTTTTCCCCGATAACCTCGACGGGAGCCACCAGGTATTGGATCTTAATCCCCTCCTGTTCCGCCGCCTCGATTTCCCAGGGGCTGGCCGGCATTTCCTTTTTGGTGCGCCTGTAGAGGATGTGGACCTCATCGAATCCCTCGCGCCAGGCCACCCTCGCCGCGTCCATGGCCACGTTGCCGCCCCCGATGATGATGACCTTGCCCCTGGCGTTGACTTTCTTTCCCGCGTTCACGTCGCGGAGAAAATCCACACCATCCACCACACCTTGCAGGTCTTCGCCGGGGATCTGGAGCTTCATGCCTTCATGGGCCCCAACCCCCACAAAGACGGCATCATATTGTTCCTGGATTTCTTCGAAGCGGATGTCTTTCCCGACACGGGTGTTGCACCGGAGTTCCACTCCGTGCGAGAGAATCCAGTTGATTTCATACATCAGGGTCGGCGTTGGAAGCCGATACTCGGGAATACCGTATCGAAACATGCCGCCGGGTTCGGGCAGGGCTTCAAACACCACCGAATGGTAGCCGGCCTTGGCCAGAAAGTAGGCACAGCTCAGCCCCGCGGGCCCGGCCCCGATGATGGCCACTTTTTCGTCATAAAACTGGTCGGGAACTTCAGGGGGTGCAGGAATCCCACCGTTCATCTCGTAATCGGCCACGAACCGCTTGAGGGTGCAGATGGAGATGGGTTCATCCACATATCCCCGATTACAGGCCGATTCGCACGGATGGGGACAAACCCGTCCGATGGACAGGGCAAAAGGCAACCGTTCCCGAATCTTGGCCAGGGATTTGTCGTACTTCCCATCGGCGATGAATCCCACATAGGACCGAATGTCCAGATTAGCCGGACACGTGGCCTGGCACACGGGCATGTCTTCCTTGAAGATGTTGTACTGCCCCGTTTCGGGATTGAAAAAATCGATAGCCGTTCGGAACCCTATTCCTTCATTGAAATCATCGTACATGTGGATGGGGCATACCCGAATGCAGGCCTTGCAGTCATTGCATTTCTTCCAATCCACCCGGGGAGTCCTCTGCCGGATTTTGAACCGGTATCGGCCATCTCCGACAATCACCTGTTCCACGGCGGCATTGGTGATCACCCGGACATTGGGGTGACGCCTGAGCGCCTCGAGATTCGGCTCCACAAAGGAGCTCTCCCCCCGCAGGAGACAGGTCCGCGGGATTCGCTCCCCCCCAAGGCTCGGGGAAGACTCCACCAGGGTGACCTTGCCGCCGGCCTCGGCTTCCGCCAATGCCGCGGCCACACCGGCCGGGTCGCCCCCCATGACAATGACTCGTTTTTCTGCCACCGTTCCATCCTCCACGTATGATGGGTGCGGATCCTGATCTTCTCCGCTCGATTTCTTCGGGGTCGGAAAATGCCGGCGGCTCAGGCCGCCGCTCCGGATGGATCCGCCGGTTCATAGAGGGGCGAGTGATTCGACACCCCCGCCAAACGGGCGAATCCCCTCCTCTGAAGGGCCAGGACATATCGGAATACGCGGGGTGGAGGCAATTCAAGCTTTGCCGCCAGCTCCTTAACCGATGCCGGACCCTGCCCCAACTCGCGCAGGATTCCGTGAGTGGCCACCTCGTCCATGATGATGGTGTCCAGGGTCCGCCACATCTCGTGCTCGGTGAAGCGCTCCCCGTATTTGTTCCCCTGGGTCTCGAATTCGGTGAACTTGCCCGCGACCCAGCGCAGCTTCTCTTTGGCCAAGGAAATCAAAGCAAGGAGAAGCTTGTCTTTGAGCTTCGGCATGGGCACCGGATCGGAACTGCCCAAAGGTCCCAGGGCGCGTATGGTTTCATCAAAAGTGGTCGTCAGTTTTACGAATCGCTCGCCCTCAGCCGAGGAACACTGGTTGAACGCCACTCTCGAGGGGTTCAGACCCACGTATTCCAGGATTCGAGCCGCCAAAGCGACTTTGACCTGCCCCTGGAAATTGCCCGTGATGTAATGGCAGTCTCCAAAATGGCAGCCCACCACCATCACACCGTCCGCCCCATCCACAAAAGCCTCGGCAATCATCGTGGGGTCCACCCGACCGGTACACATCAACCGGATGATTCGCACATCCGTCGTATATTGCATCCTGGAAACTCCAGCGAAGTCAGCCGCAGCGTAACCTCACCAGGTGCAACAAAAAACCAGGACCCTGGGCGTAAAATCCGCCATGCTCCTACCTCCTATCTGTGATTTCATCCCCCGGTCGGGGAACAGGAAAACATTCGGGCACCCCTCGAAATATTCTTTCAGTCACCCAGAAAAGCGTGAATCTGTGCTCCAATTTGCTCATCGCTATAGGAATTCACACTCAGTGCATGCTGATAGCAGGTGGCGGCACAAACCCCGCACCCTTTGCAAGCCACGGGAATGACCCTTACCTTCCGCCCCTTTTCCGTTCGAACCACCTCGAGGGCCCCGTACGGACACAGGGCCACACACAAGCCGCAACCCCTGCAGGCATCCTCGTCCACCAGGGTGGACACGATGGGCTCCACCGTCATGACCTTTTTCGAGAGAGGGATGGATGCCCGGGATGCAGCGCCCAGCCCCTGAGAGATGGCTTCCCGCACCGTCGCCGGATAATGGGCGTTGCCGCACAGGTAGATACCGTCTGTGGCAAAATCCAGGGGTTTCAGTTTTACGTGCCCCTCGAGGAAGAACTTGTTTTCGTCCAGGGAGACCCGAAGGAGCTTCGAGACGGTTTCATTGTCTTGACCGGCAACAAGCGGGGTGGAGAGGACCACCAGCTCGGCGGGCAAATCCAAATCGCGCCCCAGCAGCTCATGGAACACCACCACCTTTCCGGGTTCCACTCGGGGCGGCCTCGCCGGATCGTACTTGATGAACAGCACCCCGAGCTCCTTGGCATGCTGGAACATGGCCTCGTTTTCCGTTCCGTAGGCCTGGATGTCCCGGTACAGGACCCGGACGCCTATGCGGGGATTCCGTTCCTTGAGGGCGATGGCGTTCTTGATGGCCACCATGCAGCAGATACGGGAGCAGTACTTGCGATCTTCGTTGCGAGCCCCCGCACATTGAATCATCACCACGCTTTCGGCCGAAAAGCTCCCGGCCCTGAGCTGTTCCTCGAGCTCGAGCTGGTTGATGACGGACTTGCCGTCATACTGAAACAACCCATGCGGCCGGAGAACCTCGGCTCCGATGGCCACGATGATCGCCCCCACCCCGAATTCTTCCTTGACCCCGTTTCGAGAAGCAGTGACCTGGAAATGCCCGATGTAGCCCTTGACCTCTTCAACAGCGGTCGACGTCATGACCTGGATGCGCGAATGATTCAGAACCCTCTCGGCGTATTTCGCCGCCAGCTCCGAGGCGTCCGTATTCGAGGGCGCCAGCCGGTTCAGCCTAAGAAGAAGTCCGCCCAGCTGAGGGGCCTTCTCGAGGAGGAACACCGGGTAACCCCGGTTGGCCAGGGCAAGGGCTGCCGTCATCCCGCTGATTCCTCCCCCCAACACCATGGCCTTGGCATCCATTTCCGACTGGATGGGTTCCTGGGGCTCGAGCAGAGCCGCCTTGGCCACCCCCATGCGGATGAGGTCCTTGGCCTTGGCCGTCCCGTCTTCCCGTTCCTGCATGTGCACCCAGGAACACTGGTCCCGGATATTCACCATCTCGAAAAGGTAGGGGTTGAGTCCCGCTTCGGCACAGGTAGCCCGGAACAGGGGTTCATGGGTCCTCGGCGTGCAGGAGGCCACCACCACCCGGTTGAGATTGTGCTCCTGAATGGCGGTTTTGATCTCGTTGATCCCGCTTTCGGAACAGGTATACAGATTCTCTTTTACGAACACGACGTTGGGCAGGGTCCGGGCATACTCCGCCAGGGCCTTCACATCCAGGTAACCCGCGATATTGCTGCCGCAGTCGCAAACAAATACTCCAATACGTATTTCCTCAGCCAATTTAGCACCTCTTGGTTCACGCCGGGTTTACGGGAGGAAAGGAAAGGGTGCACATCTCGACCCTGCTCCCCGTCTCACGCATATCGATACGCCGTGGCGAATCCCCCGTCGGGAAAGGCAACCACCTCCGCGGCGCTGGCCGCGGCGCTGCTCGCCTGGGCGACAGATTCCGGGATGTCCATGGGACCCTGGGCACACCCGCACACAAAGATCCCCGGCCGTGTGGTGTTCAAGGGGAGCAAGGGATCGGTCCGGAAGAACCCGTTTTCATCCACCTCGATCCCAAAGAGCTCGGCGAGCCTTGCCGTGCCCGCCGACGGGACACAGGCCGTGGCGAGAACCACCAGGTCGAAAGTTTCGCGGAGCACCTGCCGGCTGGTGGTGGATTCATACCATACGATGGGGTTTGCAGCGGCGTCCTCGGTGATCTCCGCCACCCGCCCCCGGATGTATCGAATGCCCGCCTGCCTGCCGCCTCGAAGCTTGTATTCCTCGAATCCCCGGCCTACAGCCCGCAGATCCATGCAAAAAATAGAGGACCTGACCTCGTTGTCGTGCTCGTGGGCGATCATGGCCTCCTTGACAGAGTGCATGCAGCAGTAGGAGGAACAAAAGCGGTTGTAGCGGAAATCCCTGGAACCCACACATTGGATGAACGCAAGTTTCCTGGCAGGCTGAGCCACAGCCTTTCTTTGTTTCATGCTCTCGAGCCTGGCTTCGACCCGGGCCAGGCTTTCGGCCGCAGCGGCCCATTTCCGGGATTCATCATCGTCGAGCGCTCCCGATCGGACCTCTTCAAGCACCCGGGCGGAGCTCTTTCCGTGCCTGTCCTCGAAGGCTTTCATCTGACGACCGAGCTTATTCACTTCCTTTTCGAGTTCCTCGATCTCGGCCTCGATCGCCATATCCGACGGTCGATCCAGGTGTCCAGCCGTGGGCCCGCTGGCGCTCAGAAGACGCTCGAACTCGAGGGCCGTCACCACGTTGGCGATCCGCACATAGCCGTACTCAGAAATCACCGACGGGTCGAAGACCTCGTAGCCCGTAGCCAAAATGACGGCACCCACTTCGAGGTCCACCACCCGGTCTTTTTGTTCGAAATCCACGGCCTTGGCCTGGCAGACCTTGGCGCAAACCCCGCATTTTTTCCCTTCCCCCAACTGGCGGCATCTTTCGGCATCGATGGTGAATACCGAAGGAATTCCCTGGGGAAAATACTTATAGATGGCTTTGCGTTTGCCCAACCCGGCGTTGTAGAGGTCCACCACCGAGGTGGGGCATTTCTCGGCACAGGATCCACAGCCCGTGCAGAGGTTCTCGTTCACGTACCGGGCCTTGCGCCGCACCTTGACCCGAAAAGCCCCGATCCCGCCGCTGACTTCCTCCACCTCACTATAGGCCAGGAGGTTGATCCGCGGATGTCGACCGACATCCAGCAATTTCGGCGAAAGAATTCAAATGGCGCAATCGTTGGTGGGAAAGGTCTTGTCCAACTGGGCCATTTTCCCACCGATACTGGGCAGCCGTTCCACCATATGCACCCGGATGCCCATTTCGGCCAGGTCCAGGGCAGCCTGGATTCCGGCTATACCGCCGCCGACCACCAATACATCGTTGTTCACCGGTCACCTCGTCCCTGTTTCGATTTGGAATCGTTCGTCACACCTGGACCCCCAAGAGGCATCGCACCTCCGTCCTTATCCGGACACTCCATCGGCAATGAGAGTGATGAGATCCTTGATCTTCAAGTCCAGGTTCATGTTGCCGAGGGCGCAATTCAAATGGATCTGGCACTTGGGGCACGCCGTCACCAGGGTCTTGGCCCCCGTAGCCTCGGCCTCCCGCAGTCGCTCCACCTGGATCTGCTTGGAACAGGTCGAGCAATTGGCCCAGCCGCTCGTTCCGCAACAGACCGCGTTCTCACGATTGCGCTCCATCTCGACGAACCTGGTGTCGGGAAGCTTTTCGAGTATCCTTCGGGGGCTTTCGTAGATCCCCGCCATGCGTCCCAGGCGACACGGATCTTGATAAGTGGTCACTCCGCTGCCGTTTTGGAGCTTGAGGGTCCCGTCGGCCAGCATCTGTTCCACCAGGTCGTAGAAATGTACCACCTGGAAGCCGAGCTCTCCGAAGTACTGAGGATAGTGATGGAGGAAGGTGTAGTAGCCTTCCGGACAATTGAACACGACCCGCTTGGCGCCGGATTGTCGGATCAGATCGAGGTTTCTGGCCGCCAGTTTCTCGAACAGGTCGAAACGCCCATTCCACAGCATGTCGTGTCCGCAGCAGGCTTCCTCGTTGCTCACCACCGGGACGATTCCCGCAGCGTTCAACACCTGGATCACTTTTCGGCTGATGGACAGGCTGTCCACCCCGATGTCCCGGAAGATGACTTCGAAGTAAGGCATGCAGCCAACGAAGAAAAAGGTGTCTCCCCGGTCGGCGATCCTGCCCGCTTCCCGGGCCCACGCCACCTTGTTCTGGCGTACTCCCTGGCACTGCATCTCCATGATGATCTGAAGCATTCCGTGGTGCGAGAGAACGGGCCTGGTCCCGAGTCTCGAGGCTTCCTCTCGAAGGGCGCGCATGAATTCCGGGAAGTTGATCTTGGTCGGACACCGTTCGAAGCAGCGGCCACAGGTCAGGCAGGACCACAGTTCCCGGTCCCGCAGCAGCTCATCTCCAAGTTCCAGAAGGGCCTTCTCGACGATGATTCGAGGGGAGAAGGTGGACAGGACCCGGGACACGGGGCAGCTGCCCGTGCACACACCGCAGTCCAAACAATAATAGGCCTGATATTTTTTCACCGATTCGTCGATATTCATGCCGCAACTCCAAGGGGAGACCTTCCCAACTTCCTGACCTTTTCCGTGAACGAGGTCACTATCTCCGCGAAGCGGGTCCCTTCGGCCGAAGAAACCCACTCGAGAGCCAGCCTTTCCTGGTCGATCCCCATCAGGACAAGGAGTTCCCGCGTCATCTCTACAATGCGTCGGGCCTTTTCATTACCATCCTGGTAATGGCAGTCTCCTATGTGTCAACCTGCCACCAGGACGCCGTCGGCCCCCAGCTGGAAGGATTTCAGAATGAAATCCGGCGAGACCCTTCCCGAGCACATCACGCGGATCACACGGATGTAGGGGGGATACTGCAGGCGGCTCACCCCAGCCAGGTCCGCCCCGGCATAGGCACACCAGTTGCAACAGAAAGCGATGATTCTCGGTTCAAACTCCAAGTTCATGTCCTTTTCCCTCACACTCGATGAACAGCCGTGCCGGCAGGAAGAAAGACAACCCTCCAGCCGGGGCTTACCGGCACAAGGCGGCTTCCACCATGATCAGGATCTGTCGGTCGTTGAAATGGCGGATCATGACGGCTCCCGTGGAGCTGGCCATGGAGCAAGCACCACAGCCCTTGGCAAGGCAAGACCATGGTACAATTCAAAAGCAGGGGATCACCGAGGCGCATCTCAGCCCCGGAACATAAGAAGAGTAGAGGGTCCGGCAACTCCCTACCCCACGCCGGTTCAACCCTTCCCGGCCGCTCGAGCGATCTGTTCGAGGTGTTCTGCAGAAGTGCCGCAGCATCCGCCAATCACCTGGGCTCCTGCCTCCATCCAGGCAGGGACCTGGGCAGCCATCATCTCGGGCGTTGTTCTGTAGCGACTAATGCCTTCCCCGTCCACCTCGGGCAAGCCGGCGTTGGGCTTGAACCAGATGGGCAGGTTCGAATGAGCTCTCAGTTCTTTGAGAGCAGCAAGATTCTCGTCGAGGCTCCGTCCACAGTTGATCCCGACAACATCCACCCCCACCGCTTCCAATTCCCTGCCCACCTGAGCGGGGCTCACCCCCATCATGGTATGCGAACCTCGATCGAAACTGAAGGTGCACACCACCGGGAGAGTGCTTACGGAACGCACCGCCTTGACGGCCAGTTGGGCCTCTTTCAGGTCGTATTGGGTTTCGATCACCAGCAGATCGGCACCCGCACTCGCCAGAACCTCGGCCTGTTCGGAAAAGGACGCCGACGCCTCTTCGGGAGAAAGTTTTCCAAAAGGCTTGAGTAACTTGCCGCTTGGCCCCATGGAGCCGGCAACCAGGACCGAGCGGCCGTCAACGGCTTCTTTCGCCAGCTCCACAGCCCGGCGGTTGATTTGCTCGGTCAGTCCCTCGAGCTTTGAGCCCCGCAGCCGGGCAGGAGAGGCTCCGAAGGTACAGGTAAGAATGATCCGGGCCCCGGCAGCGATGAAACCGCGGTGTACCCCGATGATCTCCTCGGGTCGGTCGAGCACCCAGGCCTCCCCCTGAATGCCCCGGGGCAAACCGCGCACCAGGAGGCTGGTGCCCATGGCTCCATCGGCAATGAAAATTTCACCCGCCTGAAGTCTTTTCAGAAAGGGATGGTTCTTCATGCCGTCTATCCTCATTGTGACGAAGAGGCCCACCAGGATTTCACGCCGGACAGCGACGTTGAGACAGCACCTACCACAAGCTCACAAGAGAGTCAATGTCGGGGTGCTTTGGATTGGAACTCCGAGTTCCAGGGAAGAAGGCCTGGAAGGTTTACGATCCCTCTGCAGTGACCCGGAAGCTCACATCCAGGTGGAAAAATCACTCAAGCTTTGATAAAAAACATACTTTGAGTGGAATGCAGCCCTGTCCCGATGTCCGGACAGCAGCCCTCGAGGAAGGTTCCCATGCATTACGACGAGAACATCGAGAAAGCAGCCAGGGCGTTGAGGGAAGCCGAAGCCGTTTTCATCACGGCGGGAGCCGGTATGGGAGTGGATTCCGGTCTTCCGGACTTTCGGGGAAACCATGGTTTCTGGAAGGCCTACCCTGCCATCGCCAGGCTTGGGAAGTCTTTTGTGGAGATGGCCAATCCCGAATGGTTTCATCGGGACCCTAAGTTGGCGTGGGCATTTTACGGGCACCGCCTGAACCTCTATCGCAGGACCGTTCCCCATGAAGGGTTCAAGCTTCTCCTGGAAATCGCTCAAACCAAACCCCTGGGATACTTCGTGTTCACTTCCAATGTGGACGGACAATTTCAAAAAGCTGGCTACGACGGGTCTCGCATCGTGGAATGCCACGGCTCCATTCACCACCTTCAGTGCACAGATCCTTGTACCGAGGAGATCTGGGACGGCTCGGAGGTGGAAGTCGAAGTGGATGAAAAGGTTTTCGAGGCTCATGAACCCCTTCCTCGCTGCCCCCAGTGCGGAGGAATTGCTCGGCCCAATGTCCTCATGTTCGGAGACTGGTCCTGGGTTTCCAGACGCACGGAATCCCAGGGCCGACGCCTGTCCGAATGGCTGCGTTCCGTGATTCAGGCCCGGTGCCCCGCCGTTGTAGTCGAGGTGGGAGCCGGCACGGCCATTGCCACGGTTCGTCGGCAATCTGAACAGGTGGCGGCGCGCCTCGAGGCTCCTCTCATCCGCATCAATCCCCGGGATTTCATGGGCGCCCTGCCCCAAAATATCCCGGTGCCCACGAATGCCGCCGAGGGAATTCATTCCATTGTTTCGCGGATGGGTCACAGGTCATAGGGTGACAAAATACCATGGAAGACATGGAGAAGAACGATCTGCAAGAGGAAGAAAGTTTCGAGGAACTTCTGAAGAAGAGCTCCCCGGTTTCCACCCCCCTCCGACGGGGCCAAAAGGTGCAGGCGGTCATCCTCAAGATCACCCCGGAATGGACCTTCCTCGATCTTGGCCGCAAGAGCGAAGGTTGCCTGTCCACCAGGGAGATCGAGGACGAGGAAGGTCGCCTGACGGTGAAGGAAGGCGACCTCATCGAAGCTTTTTTCTTGTCTTCGGAAGCCAATGAAGCTTTGTTCACCACCCGCATCACCGGGAAAGGGGTTGCCTCCGCCTATCTGGCAGACGCTCTCGATGGAGGAATTCCCGTGGAAGGCGTCGTCGAGAAGGAGATCAAGGGAGGCTACCAGGTAAAGCTGCCGGGAAATATCCGCGGATTCTGTCCCTATTCCCAGATGGGAATGCCACGGACTCGCACCCGCACGGATCCCACCGGTCAGAAAGTCGCCTTCAAGGTGATCGAGTACGATAGAGCCGGCCAGAGGGTCCTCCTGTCGAACCGGGCCATTCTCGAAGAGGAGCACCGGATCCGGATGGCCTCCCTCAAGGAGTCCCTGCGGGAAGGAATGGTGGTCCGCGGCACGGTGGTTTCCATCAAGGATTTTGGGGCATTCCTCGATATCGGAACCGTTCAGGGACTGATTCCCATCTCTGAAATCGGATACGGACGCGTGGAAGACATCCACCAGTGGCTTAAGGTGGGACAGGAAGTAGAAGCCATGATCACTCGGCTCGATTGGGAAAAGGAACGTTTTTCCTTCAGCATCAAGGCCGTCCTGCCGGACCCCTGGGAGGATGTGCCCCTCAAGTACCCGGAGGGGTCCGTGCATTTCGGGATCGTGACCCGGCCCATGGAGTACGGAGCCTTCGTGCAACTCGAACCGGGAGTCGAAGGGCTGGTGCCCATCTCGGAGTTTCGAGCGGGAAGAAAGGTCAAGCACGCCCGCCAGCTGGTCGCCGAGGGCCGATCGCTCACGGTGAAGGTCCAGTCCGTGGACCCGGACGCCCGGCGTATTTCCCTCGCCATCGAGTGGGAGAAGCCGGAGGAGACGCAGGATTCCGAAGAGAACGTCGCATCCTACACCGAAAGCAGTCCGAGATCCCTAGGGACCCTCGCTGACCTGCTCATGGCCAAGAACACCGGCAAGGAAGGCATGGATGGTGGAAAGGGAAAACGCGGACGCTGAAAAGGAGACCGTCCCCACGGGGTCTTGATTCCAGCCCTCAGGGAGGAATGCAGCTTCAGGCAGCTCCCCCGTCCTTCCCGTAAAAGCAAGAACTCAGAACGCCACGCCCACACCCTGAGTCCAGGCTTTTGCCTGGATGACGACCCCTGTCTGATCCAGGAGGATGATGCAATCCCCCGTCCGCTCGTTCTACCTCGGGGTCCGACTTCTTCTCGAACCCTGCGGAACAGGTTGACCCGCGCTCGTGGAATCCCTTATGGTCGCAGCAGAAAGGTGAGATTTAAAACGTTGCAGCCGCCGCTGCGCTCGTAGCCGACTTCATGGGCCAACCGGCGCACCAGAAGGATTCCCAATCCCCCCACATCCCGTCCGGCAAAGTCCGTGTCCAGATCGGGGCTAGGAGCTTCCAGGGGATTGAACGGCACACCCCAATCCCGGACCTGGATCCGGTATTCTCCGTTTTCCTCGAAAGTCCACTCCACCCGGATGTCGCCCCCCGATCCCGGATATCCATAGGAAACGATGTTCACAAGAACCTCTTCCAGGACCAGTTTCATGTCATCGAGGAGGGCCGAAGACGCACCGAAGTCCTCCGCCGGCTGAAGAACGAACTCCTCGAAGTTTTCCAAAGATCCCAGGGATGCAGGCAGCTGTAATATCTTCATAAACGAACTTTGAACCGGTGAGTCGATGAAAGGGTGAGACCATCTATCGGCCAAACCACTCGCCGGTTTTCGCACCTTGATTGCGGCCTTCCGATTGAGGAAGCTGGTCAAAAACCGGCCGCTGCATAATTCCTGTATGGTTTATGGAAATACTCAGACTCTGGTCCCGAGCCACCTTCCCAGCTCTTCCCCCTCTCCTGGAAGCAGGGGATAGAAAACCTGCCGCCCCTGGTAGTCCCGAAAGATAAGACGATCCTCCTTCCGACCTTCCACCCAGTTGGGGGTCAACGGGACCTTCCCGTGGCCTCCGGGGAGGTCCACCACCAGCTGGGGCATGGCCAGCCCGGAAATCCGGTTGCGCAACTGCGAGAGGATCTCGATGCCCCTGGCCAGGGGCGTCCGAAAGTGGGCAGTTCCGCGCGTCAGGTCCATCTGCATCAAGTAATACGGGCGCACGCGAAACCTCAAAAGCCCCTGAAACAACTCGCCCAGGACACCGGCCTCGTCGTTCACTCCTCGAAGAAGAACGGTCTGGCTTCCCAGAGGAATCCCCCCTTCGACCAACATGCGGCACGCCTCCGCGACTTCGGGGGTAAGTTCCCACGGATGGTTAAAATGCAGGTTCATGAAGAGGGGATGACGGCGGGAGAGGGTCCGGACAAGCTCCGGCGTGACGGTTTGGGGCGAAAACACGGGCACGCGCGTCCCGATTCGAATGATCCCTACATGGGGAATCCCTCGCAGGGAGGCAAGAATGTGCTCGAGCCTGCCGGGGGACAATAACAGCGGGTCGCCCCCCGACAGGAGAACATCCTGGATCTGCCCGTGGTTTCGGATGTACTCGAGGCCGGCATCCAGCATTTCCCCGGTCATGGGAACGGGCCGTTTCCATCGCCTCTTTCTCGTACAGAACCGACAGTGAGCGACGCATTCCCGGGAAACCAGCCACAGCACCCGGTTGGGATAACGGTGCACCAGGTTGGGAACGGGAGAAAGATCCTCTTCCGCCAGAGGGTCTTCGAGGCCGTCCCGGTCATCGAGCTCCCTGACGTCGGGGATGATCTGCTTCCAGATGGGGTCTCCCCGATGCCGGATCAATCCACAAACGTAGCCCCCGGCACGAAAGGGATAGCGTTCACAAACCGCCGCCACCCCCTCGGGTATGGAAGGAAACGCCATGGACGATAGACTCGAGGTAATCATGGGATCAACCCGGCTCGCTCTCCGGCAAAACGTTACGAAACCCCTTCGGGGCCCACAGGGCAACTGATAACACGAAGGGCTTGATTTCGGCAAATGCGGGGAATAGAATTCGCCCTGCATTTTTGAGGTACCTGGATATCGGCATGTACAGGCAGTTTTCGGTCCGCTTCCGCAGCTCGGGGGATTCTCCTTTTCAAACTCCTCGATCCGGTGGAGCCACACCAAAGGAGGAAAACGGGGGTGGACCTGGTGAGTCATCAATCCTCCGGTTTTTCACATAAAACGAACGAGAAAGGGAGTTCCGACCTTCCGGTGGGCTGACTCCCTGTTTTGGTTTAGGGGCATTGGCGCAAGGAGATTTATGAATCGGATGATCGGCGTGATCGCCTTCCTGGTTTTCTCCACCCTGGGCGGGGTTATGAGCAACCTGTGGGGGACAGAGACGACAGGCGGGTCGCCATTGAGTCCTCCCGTCGTCCCCGACAGCGAACAACGCACGGCCCTGGTCATCGGCAACGGGTCCTACGAGATTTCCCCTCTTCGCAATCCCGTCAACGATGCCCGAGCCGTCGCCCAGGCATTGATCGATCTGGGTTTCGACGTCACCGAGCGGGAAAACCTCACCCAGAAAGACATGAAACGGGAAATCCAGGCCTTCGGCCAAAAGCTCCAAAAAGGGGGTGTGGGTCTCTTCTACTACGCTGGACACGGCATGCAGGTGAACGGGAAAAACTATCTCATCCCTATCGGAGCCAAGATCGAACACGAAAAGCATGTCGAGTACGAAGGAGTGGACGTCGGGTCCGTGTTGTCGGAAATGGAATACGCGAGAAACCGGCTGAACATCGTCATCCTCGATGCCTGCCGCGACAACCCCTTCGCTCGCAGCTTCCGATCGAGTGCCCAGGGCCTCGCTTCAGTCAACGCCCCCATCGGGACCCTCATCGCCTATGCCACGGCCCCCGGCTCCGTAGCCAACGACGGCCCCGGGGACAACGGGGTGTACACCGCAGAGTTGATCCGTGTCATGAAAACCCCGGGAATCAAGATCGAGGATGTGTTCAAGCAGGTGCGCTCCGCTGTCCGCGAGAGTACCCAGGGAAGGCAGATCCCATGGGAGTCCTCCTCACTCGAGGGAGACTTCTTTTTCAGGCCGGGACCAGGCCCGGAACTTCTCGCTTCGGATCCCGCCACGGCCAGAAAACCTGCAGCGTTGGTTGCGTCGAACACTCGGGGGGAAACTCTCGCGAAAACAGTCAAGACCTGGAAAGAACCCGTTTCGGGCATCGAGTTTGTATGGATTCCCGGCGGCTGTTTCATGATGGGAAGCCCCCTGACGGAAGTGGGACGGGACGCCGACGAGGGACCGGTTCACGAGGTTTGCCTCGAGGGGTTCTGGATGGGGAAGACGGAAATCACCAACGGCCAGTTCCGGATATTCCAACCCGGGCACGACAGCAGGGACTACGATGGATTCTCCCTCAACGGAGACAACCAGCCTGCCGTCTATGTGACCTGGGAGGACGCCAACGGATTCGCCCAGTGGCTCAAAGCCCGGAATGGCGGCAAATATCAATTTAGGCTTCCCACCGAAGCGGAGTGGGAATACGCCTGTCGGGCCGGTTCCAACGCCGCGCGTTATTGGGGAGACGATCCGAACCGGGCCTGTACCTTCGAGAATGTGGCGGATGAGACGGCCAAGGCCCAGTGGGGATGGGAAGACACCCACGACTGCGACGACGGATACGCAGCCACTTCGCCCGTGGGGGCCTTCCAGCCCAATGCTTTCGGGCTTTACGACATTCTGGGCAATGTCTGGGAATGGTGCGAGGACACCTACAGCATCGACGGCTACACCCGGCACGACCGCAATAGCCCTCTGCTCGTGGATACCGGCGGAGGTACCGATCGAGTGATCCGCGGCGGATACTGGCACGGAAATCCCCGAAGCGTGCGGTGCGCGGACCGGGGCAGCGGCCTTCCCAACGGCATGAACGACGATCTGGGCTTCCGGCTGGTGCGGGAACCCTAGCAAAATGCGCAGATGGAGGAAACCATGCGACGGACCCATCGGAAGGATACCTTTCGGGGGAGTCGGATCCTTTTGATCCTCTTCCTGACGTTTTTTTTCTGCCCCTTTCTCCCATCCTTCTCTCCGGCCCAGGACGAGACCATCAGCTTCCGGTGGGCCTTCGGGACCCTCGTCGACGAAGGGCCTACCCTTCGGCTCGAGCCCATTCGGCACGACCGGATCATGAAATCCGGAGATCACTTCAAGATGATGGTGGAACCCCGCTCCCGATGTTTCGTCTACGTCATCTACCACAACTCCCAGGGGGAAATGGTCATGCTCTTCCCTTACTCCCTCGAACAATTCCCCACCGGCTTCGACCTGAACAGGAAGTATTTCATTCCCCAAGGGGAACGATGGTTTCAGCTTGATTGGCACCCGGGGCGCGAAACCTTCTATTTGCTCGCTTCCGTTCACAGACTGGTCGAGATCGAGAACTTGCTCAAAACCTACGAATCCGCGGATCCCGAGAAGAAACCCGCCATCACCACCCAGATCCTGGCCCAGATTCGAAACGAACGAATGCTCCACCGGGAATTCGCCGAAAACGCCGAACGCCCTGTAGCCATCGGTGGAGCCATTCGAGGCATCGAAAAGGCCGAGGGGGAAAACCGGCTGAGTATCGAACCCATTGCCGAGGTGATCACATCCTCGACGGGCTTCTATGCCAAAACCTTCACCATCGAGCATCAGTGATCCAGGCCATGCAAGGATCACGGTCCTGTGGATCGTGATCTCCTTTCTCGGGGCACACCTCCTTTTCCTGATCTTTCCACGGGTGTTCACGACCTGGAACGACCAGCTGTTCGACCGATTTTTCATCCTGCGGTCTTCCTTCCCATCTCTGCAGCCTCCCTACGACCAGACGGTGGTGCACGTGGACATCACCAATTCCACCATGGAGCGGATGGGCAACTTTTACCTCAACCGGGCCCACTTCGCCCGGCTCATGGAAAACCTGGCGAGCATGAACTCCTTCGCCCAGGCCTATGACTTCATCTTTCCGGCCAGGACCAATGCCGAGGACGACGAACTGCTTCTCGCCGCCACCGCCAGGTCGGGGAACGCCTACTTCGGTGTGGCCTTTGTCCTGGACTCCATGGGCAAAAAAGCCGAAAGCGCCTGGGGAAAGTCGCAAGGGACGGCAACCCTCGAACGCACCCGCTGGAGACTCCGCATCGAGGGCGATCCCTCCGGGCTCTACCGGGGTTCGGACCCGCTCTCCACCTTTCCCGACCTAGCCCTGCGTTCTCGAGGTCTCGGCTTCCTCAATGTCACGGCGGACCCCGACGGGGTTTTCCGCCGGGTCCCCCTGGTCGTGAAATTCGAAGACGGATTCTATCCGAGCTTACCCTTTCGCGTGGCCTGCGACTACCTGGACGTCGGCCCAGACCGGATCACCCTGTCACCGGGAAGGCACATTCTTCTCGCAGGCGCCCGGCACCCTCGTGGGGAAGACCGTCGGGACATTCGCATTCCCATCGATGCCCGGGGAAACCTGCGAATCAACTATGTGGGCCCCTGGGAACGAATGAAGCACTACAATTTCGCTGCTATCTACAAGGCTTCCGAAGACCGGGATGAACTTGTACTGTGGAAAGAGGAACTCTCGGGAAAGATTGTGCTCATCTCTGACGTGGCGACGGGATCGGCGGACCAGGGCCCTGTTCCCACCGACGCGAACCTGCCCCTGAGCGGCCTGCATGCCAACGTTTTGAACACGATCCTGGCCGAAGCCTTCTTACGGGAGCTTACTTTCAGCGAGGGAATTCTTCTGGATGCGACCCTGGCGGGATGCATTCTCCTCCTGGCGACCCTCTTCTCCTCCTACGCCTTTCCCATGCTCTGCCTGGCCCTGGCCCTGGGGGTTGCCGGCACGGCCCTGGCTTCCTTTCTCTACCTCCATACCCTCATCCCCCTTCTGAGGCCGCTTCTGGCGATCCTTTTCTCGGCAGGAAACATCACGGGGGTTCGCTACATCCGAGTGTCCAGGGAAAAAGCCGTGCTCCGGAGGCTCTTCGAGGCCTATTTCCCGCCCTCCGTGGTCGGGAAACTTGTGGCAAGGCCCGAGGTCATCGAGTCCGGAGGGCAACGCAAGGAACTCACCATTCTTTTCAGCGACATCCAGGGATTCACCACCCACTCGTCCCGGCAATCCCCCGAAGAAATCCGGAGGGCACTCAACGAGTATTTCGACGCCATGGTCGAAATCGTTTTCCGATATGACGGGACCGTGGACAAGTACATGGGAGACGGGCTCATGGTCTTTTTCGGAGACCCGAACCCCCAGGAAGACCATGCCCTCCGTGCGGTGCGGGCAGCCGTGGAGATGCAGAAGCGGGTTCGCGAGCTCGATGCGGCATGGGCGCGGGACGGGGGGATGCCGTTGAAAATCCGCATTGGGATCAATACTGGGGAGGTGGTGGTGGGAAATATGGGATCAAAGAGGCGATTGTCCTACACCGTGCTCGGGTCCGCCGTCAATCTCGCCCAGAGGCTTGAATCCAATGCCCCGGTGGGGGGCATCCTTGTCTCAGAACGAACCCACACCCTGGTGCAGGGTCATGTACCCTCGAGGTCTCGAGGGCTCATTCGGGTCAAGGGATTGGAAACCCCTGTGCAAGTGTATGAAGTGTTGGTGGACCCCTGACCACACCTGGATGGAAAAAGACCGAGATGTCCTCCCGGCTCATCCCCCCGAACAAGACCTGTCCGACGGCAAAGCTCCCAAAATGAGCGATTCTTTGTCGTTGTACGGTTTCAAAGGGCGGGTATAAACCCCGCTCTTACAAGATGCCAGGCGAACCGATCATTGTAGGAGCAGGGTTCATCCCCTCCCGCCAGGAGCTCCGTTTGACGGGGAATGACCGGTAAGAATCACTCAGTTTAAGACCGCCGTTCTCGGCCGCCCGGATACGACCTGTGAGGATGATCCCCCTTCACATGGCCGGCCTTCCTGGAGATCCACCTTCCTGCACGCACCGCCCCGGCAAGCCTCGATCCCGAGATGGTCAACTTTTGGGGTTGATGACGGGAGCCAACATGATTACCCTGAAAGTGACAAATCTACCTCAGAGGATCAACAAAAGCTCTACCGAATCCGACGGCATGACCAAAGGTTGGCTGGGAACAAGCACCGGCAGTGTTCCCACGCGCTGAGCGCAAAGTTGCCGGACGGGAGAGGCGGCCGAAGAGGCACGGAATGTGCTCGACGGCCTGAAAATTCTCTCTCTCACGCACAGGCACCCTGGCTCGGATGACCGTTCCCTGGTTTTAAAAAAAGATTCTATGGCTTTCTTCAATTGACGGCAAACCCCGACAATCGGCCTCCGGGAGACGTTCCCCGGGGTATGAGTCGGTGGAGGGGGTGGGTTAATGAATCCACTCCGCCAGGATCACGAACCTTGTATGGAAAGGGGGATGATCGCAGCACTTCTACATGCACGGCGGTAACACCGTATCGTTGGAGTCGGCCGGTTCGGCACAATGAGCCGACTCATTTCCAGGAACTTTACACACCAAGGAGGGGCCCC
This sequence comes from Syntrophobacteraceae bacterium, assembly GCA_018053185.1. Taxonomy (GTDB): domain Bacteria; phylum Desulfobacterota; class Syntrophobacteria; order Syntrophobacterales; family Syntrophobacteraceae; genus JAGPLX01. The sequence goes on along the minus strand of JAGPLX010000006.1, from coordinate 22,364 downwards.
ATGAGCAGCTCACGCAACGTATTGATTATCGAAGATGATAAAGACCTGGTGAACGCGATGAAGGTGATTTTTGAGAGCAGGAATTATACCGTGAGAACGGCCTACGATGGAAAGGAGGGATCCAAGGCCATCAAGGAGAAGAAACCCGATGCCATTGTTTTGGATGTCATGATGGCCACTCTCACGGAAGGATTCGATCTGGCTCACTTCCTGAAGGCCGATCCCGAATACCGGGACATCCCCATTATCATGGTGACCGGCTTTCCCAGGGAGATGGCCCGGGTGGGACCAGAGAAGTTTCAGAGCGTTCTCGGGGACGAGTGGCCGGTGGCCAAATTCTTTGAAAAGCCGGTGGACCCTGAGAAAATTGTCGTCGCGGTGGAGGATGCCCTGAAGGAGGCAAAGAGGACATGAGAGTGTGCCCACGACCGGCATCTCCCTGTGCCGGAAGTGGTGGGAGGTCCGATACAGGGACATCGGGAGGGGGGGATGTGTTCGAAAAGCAGGGCACCTTTCTTGCCGAGTTCTTTTCCCCGTGATTTGAATCCAGGAGTACAGGGAGCTTATGCGGCCGGGATATGAGCTCGTTCAGGAACAGGTTTTTTTCCGCAAGGAACTCCGTGAACGAGTCCTGTGGGTTATCAAGATCCGTTGGGTGTTTGCGGCCCTCGCACTGACGGGATTGGCCCTGGCTGCCTCCATGGGTCTCAGGGGTCCGGTGTTTCCTCTGGCGGGAGTCTGCGCCGCCGCACTGGTCTACAATGCGGCCTTTGCCGTGGTTGCCAGGTGGATCGAGCGTGTGGACGGGTTGGACTCCATCCTCGCCCACGTCCAGATTTCCTTTGACTTGACGGCGGTTTTCGTGGCCGTTTGGCTCTCGGGTGGAATAGACAGTCCGTTTCTTATCTTTGTCATCTTCCACATCATTCTGGCCGGCATTCTACTTCCACCCGCATCGACGTATCTCTTTGGAGGCGCCACGCTGCTGCTTGCAGGCATTCTGACTCTCTCGGCACGCCATTCAGGTGGGGGACTCGTAGTGCCGGGACCCTTCTCCGGCGCCTCGGGATCTCCCGCACATGGAATGGCTCTCCTGTTCAAATACCTGATCTTTGCGGTGGCAATCCTGTTTTCTGCGTTTCTCACCACATCGATCAGGGCCGGCTTGCGTTCCAAGGGACTGAATCTCCTGGAAATCTCCAAAAAGCTCGAATCCTCCAATGCCAAGCTCATCGCCCTCTACGAAATGATCAAGGAAATCGGCCGTCAATCGAGTCTCAAAGAACTCCTGGACTCCGCCACCCGACAGGCGGCCAACCTCATGGGTGTCAGGGCCTGTTCCATCAAACTTCTGGACGAAGACAAGAAATTCCTCGAATTTGCTTCGACCTATGGTCTGAGCGAGGATTACCTGTCCATGGGGAAGCTGGATTTGGAAAGGAGTCCCATCAACCGTCGAATCATCGAGGGAGAGCCCTATATTGTAGGAAGGATCGAGGAAAAGGACTACTTTCAATTCCCGGAAAACATCGAGCGGGAGGGGATTTCGTCAATGCTCTGCCTGCCCTTGCGCGGCAACAACATGACCCTGGGAGTCTTCTGCATCTACGGTGATCGGTATTCCCTCTTTGACGAGGACGACGTAAATTTCTTTGCTCTCATGAGTGATCTTACAGGCATTGCCATCGAGAGGGTCAAATGGGACCTGACCAAATCCTGGTTCATGGCCAAGGTCGCTCATAATCTTCGTGCTCCCATCGGGGCGGTCCTGAGTATGGTGAAGCTGATTCGAAAGGGCTATCTCGGACCCGTCAACGAGAAACAGGGCGAATTGCTGGAGCGATGCGAAGTACGGATGGGCATCCTCGGAGATTTGATCAGTGACCTCCTGAGAATCGGCAAAGAACGCACCGAACTCGGGAAGGGCAAGCTTCACCCTGTGGCTGCAGACGAGGTCCTGCAAAGGATCGAGCCCCTGTTCCACGATCAGGGTGTGCAAAAGGGCGTCGAGATGACCTTCCAGATCACGGGTACGGGGTTGTGGGTCAAGGCGGATGAGACTCTCCTGGAAGACCTTTTCGCCAACCTGATCTCGAATGCCGTCAAGTACACTCCCAGCGGTGGCCGGGTGAAGGTATTTCTCGGGCCGGGAGACGAGGGTCGGCTTCGGTTCGAAGTCTCCGACACGGGAATCGGCATTCCCGAGGCGGATATCCCGAAGCTCTTCTCAGAATTCTTCCGAACTGAAAATGCCAAGCGGCTGGTGGAAGAAGGAACGGGACTCGGCCTGGTGATCGTGAAGGAAATCCTGGATCGATTGGGTGGCAAGGTCCAGGTGGAAAGCAAGGAAGGGGAAGGGACCCAAATGACCTGCCTGCTTCCGAGACTGCCTGACGCAGCGGATTCCGCATGAGTGGAAATTCTTAAGGCCTATAGCTTTTGTTCCCTCTCATTTCAAACCATGTGCATCACTTACACACCAGCAACTCCTGCACCCCTTGGTAAGAGGTCCCGGACGAGGGGGTTCAACCAAAGCTTTCGTAAACACCACCATCAAATCAGCGGTCTGTCAGCCCAACCCCGAATCATTTTTCCGCAGATTTTCATTTTTCGCGGAAAACCAGGAAGCACAGGGTCCCTTGATGAGGGATTCCGGGGATAAAATTGCCTCTTCGCTGGTCCTGCCGGTTCCCATGACCGGAAGTCCCAAGATTGGCGGGAGCTATTTTCGTGTTGTCATTCCAGCCGTTCGGCATTAATCTTGTCCGAAAGCAAAGATTATCCCCATGCTGGAAAATGTGGTTTCAATGTGCCTCCGGGCAGCGGGGCTGCCCACGGATGATCCGCCAGGAATGAGCCTTTAGCCAACAGGAGTGTACTGCTCTATGAAGTCGGCCAATCCGGAGAAGCGGAGTTTCACCCGAGTCCCCTTTCAGTCCGAGGTGATCGTGAAGTCTTCGGACAAAACCATCCTGTGTGATCTGGAAAACCTCAGCCTGAACGGGTTGCTTCTGAAGACCTCGGAGAAGATACCCGTTCGGGAGCCGGTGGAATTGGAGATTCTCCTGTCCGGGAACTCTTCGGAACTGAGCATCTGTTTGCAGGGGATCGTGGTGCGGGAAACGGAAGAAGGGGTCGCCGTCCAGTTCCAGAAGATGGATCTGGATTCCTTCATCCATTTGAGAAATGTGGTGGCGTATAATTGCGAAGATCAGACGGGGATCATGGAGGAGTTTTCCCGGTATATCGAAAAGAAAAGGGCAGCGGAGAGGGAGACCCCCTCATAAGGCATCCCCCCTCAGCCTGTCTCCCCCGGCCACGACCCTGATCCGTCCCCCATGGCCGCGGGGGTAGGGAAGGAACCCTTCCTCGGCCCTCAGACCGGTAGAGCATGCGGGGTGAGGGAGGTCGCAGCCGGGAAGATTCACTCTCCTTTCACCCACAGTTGGAGGCCCGTCGCCTCGTCCAATTCCCGTCGGTATTTTCCCGCGGAGAGGTATTCCTGAAGGACGAATTCACAAGCAAATACCTCCGTGCCTTCGGCCAGGTGGCCACCAAACCCTTCCCCCTGGGCATTCCCCAGTGTAAGGTGGGCATGGACGAAAGGCTTTCCGTCCTTCAGGGAGACATTGCCCAAAAGAGACAGGATCTCCATCGGGCGATTCCATTCCACGAAAAAGTATTTCTTTTCCACTTGGTCATAGTAACCGATTCGTGCCTTGCTGACAGCCCCGATGGCCCTCAACTCCCCCAGTTCCACCCCTGCCCCGGTGCAAACCTGTTCCAGAGCCAGCAGCAGGTCCTGCCCTCCGACAAGGCGCCCCATGATGGTACGACCCCTCTGAACCTCTTGATAAATCATCTTCACACTCCTCACAGAATGGTTGCAATCGGACCTGAAGTCCTGGGTCGACTGCCTGGAAGAATCCTCTCGTCCCCCAACCCTTCAACCTATTTCAAGTGGGATCAAATCGAGGTATGATCCCAACCTCGCGGGAGATCAACTATACCTCGGCAAGGGATAAGCCGTGAACCCGCGTTCGCATCGTCACCTGGTCGGTGGAACTGACCAGGGAACCGGGCGGATGCGTAATTCCACGTGGAAAGAGATTCCCGGATGGAGATTTTTGATTCTTGTGTGGGACAGGAGCCTATATGAATTGGCTGGATTGGGTCATTGCTGTCATGGGAGGGATGTGCGTCCTTCGTGGAATCTGTCGGGGAGCCGTCTCTCAGGTATTCGGGATTGCCGGGGTCCTGGGTGGGTTTCTGTTGGCCTCCCGAAACTATGAAAGCGCGGCCCACCAAATCACCCGCGTCTTTCCCCAGTTCGGAGGCGCTCCCATCTTGAGTTTTCTCCTGATTTTCCTTCTCACATGGTTTTGCGTGGGGATGTCGGGTTATTTCCTGGCAAAGTTGCTTCGCCTGACTGGTTTCGGTTTACTGGATCGTCTTCTGGGAGGCACCGTGGGATTGGTAAAAGCCGGGATTCTTGCCGTGATCCTGGTGTGGCTGTTGACCCTTTTCCTGCCCCCAAACAGCCCGCATCTGCGCCGGTCGGTTCTGCTCCCCTATGTGAATGAGGCCACCCGTCTCCTGGTCACAGCAACCCCTCAACGTCTTCAAGATCAATTCGCTCAAAAGCGGAAAGAGATCGAAAAGTATTGGTCGGGCCGATCGGGAGCCCCCTTCCGGCCTTCACCCGGACAGGAAAGAAAAGAGAAACCAACCCATGAAGCAAGATGAACCGCGTGAGCGATGGGATAAGGTCCGACGGATCTGGGAAATCATCGATCGATTGAGAGGGAAAGGGGGATGTCCCTGGGACCGGAAGCAGACCCCTTCGAGTGTTCAAACCTATCTCCTCGAGGAAGCGCACGAAGCGGCTGCCGCGGTTCGAAGCGGGGCCGCCTCGGAGGAGGTGGCGGAAGAGCTTGGAGACCTGCTCTTCATGACCCTCTTTCTTGTTCACCTCTACGAGGAAGACCGCCGGTTCACCCTGGAAGATGTGTGCGAACAGATCACCGAGAAGATGGTCCGTCGCCATCCCCACGTGTTCGGGGGTGTCGCGGCCCGGACGGCGGAAGAAGTCAAAAACAACTGGGAGAAAATCAAGGCCGACGAAAAGAGGAACAAAAACCGGAACAGCTCGGCAATTCCCGACACCCTGCCGGCCCTGGTGCGGGCGTATCGGATAGGGTCCCGGCTCTCGTGCGAGGAAAATCACCCATGGAACGATGTTCGACAACTTCTCGGAAAATTGAGGAACGGTTTGGACCACCTGGCGGCAAGAATCGAGGAGAATGAGGACGTCTCGTGCAGGGATTTTGCCGAATTGCTCCTGCACCTGGTCAACCTGGCGCGGTTGAAAGGATACCGCTCCGAAGACTGCCTCCACGATTTGCTTCAAGCCATGGGGCACTGAGTAGGGAACGGCTGTTTCGAGTAACGGTCTGAGAGCGGATATGATGAGCCTGTAATGAGCTCAGGTCGTATGGCAAACGGGGGAAGGTCGAAAATCGAAACCCTTCCACAGTCTCTCCCATCCGATGGATTCATGACGCGGCAGTCAGAGCTGAAGCATTCCGGTTGCTTCCTTTCCGAGCGCCGCATTGAGGAACCTCGGCCTTGAGAGCCCTTGCCCCCATCATCTCGGGCTCTCTTTCCACCTCAAGGCATGGACGACACCGTGACAGCGGCAACTGGTGGCGATCAGATGATCCCCCGGATTCTCCAGGACCTCTCGATGGAGTTTTTCGAGAGATCTCCCCGGGTAGCCGCCCACGCCGGGGGATAGTTGCAGGCTGCGGAGAACGTGGGTGAAAAAGCCGGGGATACTCAGGCGGCCCAACTCCTCGTACAGATTGCCCGGGCGGGGCTTTCCGGTATGGGTGCAGATCCGGTCGGGTTCGCTGCAGTTATCAGGACACAAGAAGGTGGCAAAACTGGTGTAGACCGCTTCTTCACCGCTTCTCATGGCGTTGGGCAGGCACAGGTCGATCTGCCGCGGTAAAGAGATGGAGGATGCCTGTCCCCGTAGTTTTAGCCGGTTGAGAAGCCACCGAAAGGCCACATGGACCGGAACGGCGGGAATGATCCAGGCATCCCCGGGAACCGGAGTGCCCGACAGGAAGGCGACAGCGTCCTCGATCACGAGCTTCGTGATTTCCCCTTCGGGAATCCCTCGGGTTTTCTCCTCTCTTTCTTCCACGAGCAAGTAGGATGCCTTGGGGAATCTGTCTTTCAGTCTCTTCCAGGCAAGCATCCCAAATTTACCGAGACCCAGGACCCAGATCTCCCTGGGAGGCAGCGAATCGGCCCCTTGTGATGTGATGAAATCTTTCATTTTTTTCTTTTCCTCGAACTCGAATTTGATACATTGGTGCATAAATGACATGTCCACTTTTCGGCATGGTACCGTGGTTCGGAGCGCGGGAAAAGACTTGGTGATGAATATTCCATACGTTGCAGGACAAGCCTTGAGGGGGTGACGCAGGGCTCGGGATGAGGCGGATGGGGAATATTTTTAGTATTCTCGATAAGATAGCTGAAGAGAGAATCCTCGAAGCCATGGATCGCGGGGAATTCGATGACCTGCCGGGCAAAGGAAAGCCTTTGCGTCTCGAGGATGACAGCCAAGTACCTGCAGACCTCCGTATTGCCTATAAGATCCTAAAGAACGCGGATTGCCTGCCGCCCGAAGTACAGCTGAGAAAAGAGATTCAGACTACCAGGTCTCTCCTGGCGGGAATCACGGACACCCAGGAGAAGTATCGTCAGATCCAAAAGCTCAACTACCTGATCCTGAAGCTGAACATGAGCCGCCCGGTCTCCCCCCTTCTCGAGGAGGATCAATACTACTATGAAAAGATCCTGGACCGCCTTGATTCCAAAAAAGCCCCCTGAGGAATCCATCTCCTCTTTGAAGGTTATACTCTAAACGGTTAAGACCTTGACTTTTTGGAATGATTGAAAGTTCCAAGCTATCCAAGATTCCAGTTCGTCGCCATACTCATCATTAGGGGCAAAGGTGATACACCGCTGGATCGCCCTCGATTCAAAAAGTCCAGCACCTATTCGTTCGCGGTATAGAATAACAGCTACTACCAAAATTACCTGGATGACGGCAATTCCCGGAAGAAATGAGTCCAACCTGTTGAATTCTCTGCATTGAACCCCGATAAGTTTACGAAGAACTCCACATACTCTTGTAGACATTTCAGACACTTAGGTCACATCCGGAAATTGCCGGCTATTCCGGAAGATGTTCACCGAATTCAAGCCGCCGAGCCATGCCAAGGTGGTTATTGTCATGGCTGATGCACCCTTTACCTTCAAAGACAACAGGGCACCGATCCCCGCAGCTCGATCGATCGGTCGGACCGGCCTTTGCGTTCGCCATCGCACACACCTGGAAAATAAAAGACGGAAAAGGTCTGAGTAATTTGGTCAAGTACGTTTGGACCACCAAATCCGTCACTAAGATTATGACTACTCCCGAACCGCTAAATGAGGCAACTTGAGGGAGACTCTATTCTGCGGAGCTGTACCTGGATGTACCGGTTTCTAACGCCAGAGAAGCTGCTCGATGCTATGCAGAAGCGTGTCCCAGCTCAAAGGTTTGGACAGGAGTCGGTCCACCCCTCGCTGGGTTAAGTCCTCTTCTTCGTATTGCGCCCCCCACCCCGTGATCATCACGACGGGAACCTCGGGATTTTTTGCCTTCACTTGTTTGGCGATGTCCCATCCGCTCACAACAGGCATTCCCAGATCGGTGAGCACCAGGTCGAAGTTTTCTTCGGCAATGAGGTTCAGAGCGCCTTCACTGTTGTCCGTTGCCACCACTTTGTGTCCTTTGAGTCGGAGCATGTCCCGCAAAATTCCGAGGATTTGCGGATCGTCTTCCACCACAAGAAGACGGCAGGTCCGCTTTGCCTCGCCGTTTCTTTCCGAGTCTACCTTCTTGCGGGATGCCTGGGCTTTGGGGAGCTGGATAGAAAACACCGTTCCTTTGCCAGGCTTGCTCCGAACGGAGATTTCTCCTCCGGCTCGATTCACCAAACTCCAGGACACACTGAGTCCCAACCCGGAGTTGCCAATGCCCTTGGTGGTAAAGAACGGGTCGAAGATTTTCCCCTGGATCTCCTCTCCCATCCCGACGCCCGTGTCGGCGATCTCGAGGATAATCTCCCCGGCAGTGGCACGGCTTCGAAAAATGATGGTACCTCCCTCGGGCATTGCCTCGATGGCGTTGAAGATCAAATTGGTGAGGATCTCACGCAGGTCTGAGGGGTGGATGGCCACAAGGCAATCGGGTTCGATCTCCATCCTGAAAGCAATGCTGTGTCCGTGCTTTTCCATGGCATTCTTCCAGCGGGGTCGTGTGAGCTCGATCACATCGGACACCACTTCCCGCAAATCCGAGGGAACCGCGGCCGACACGGGATCTCGATCTTTTTCCGTTAGTTTTTGGAGCCGTCGAACCGTATGTGCTCCGTCGTGGACGGCTTTCTCGATGTTTTGGAGACGTTGCCGAATCTCCTTGTCACCCACATTGGGCAATATCAGCTGGATATTTCCAAGAATGGCCATGAGCAAATTATTGAAATCATGGGCAACCCCACCCGCCATCGTTCCGAGGGCGGCCAGTTTTTCTGTTTGAACGAATTTCTCGGCAAAGGCCTTCTTCTGGGTGATATCATTGATAACCATAAGATAAGCAGCAACCTGACCGTCCTGGGTCAGGCCGGCGAGATAAACATCGGCCTGGTAGAGCGCTCCCCTGGAGCTGATCAGGGAGACGTCGTTCATCTCCCGTTGACCGTAGCGCTTCACTTCATCGAACAACCTGTGAAAAACCCGGGGATCTCGAAACAGAACGCCGGGAGAGTGTCCAAGCAGATCCGCCCCGATCCCGCCTTGAATCCTTTCTATCGTTTGGTTGATTCGAAGGATATTGCCCTGGCTGTCAAGGATGCAAATGCCTTGGGGAGCGCGGTCGAGCGCCTGGTCTGAGAGCTGGGCCGGGGAAGTCGTGAGGGGAGCCCGGGGCTTCGTTCTCCCATTTCCCTCTCTCGATGGCGGCTGGATAGTCTCCGGCGTAGACGGCTCCATCAAGGAAGCGCCCACGATGAGATAAGCCATGATCTTGCTCAAGTGTTCCCAGTTGCGTTTGAGCCGGACGGTGAATCGATAGGGGCGCAACGAACTGATGCATAAAACTCCCACGTCCAGAAGGGGTAGACAGGCCAGGGACATGGGTTGCACCGTCGCATTGACTTTGGGAGGGATGGAACCCTGGGTATGTCCATCCACAAAGAAGGGATTCTGCTCGCCGAAAGCCCGCCCTGCAATTCCTTCTCCCCTTTCAAATGCGAGATCGCGGTGGTAGGAGAACGGAGACCGAGTGCCTAAAAGGTCTTCCAAACCATAAGCGGCCTCGAGAACCAGCTTCTTCTTCTCGGGATCCCACAGCAGGATGGAGCAGTTGTCCTGATTGGTTTCCTCAATAACGATTCGAACCAATTCCTTGCAAGTCTTCGCCACGCCGTAGTTTTGAGGTAGGAGTTCCACAGACCTCTGTATCATCCCCAGAAACTGGGTTGCCTCTTCTGATTGGGTCTGGGCGCTCATCAAACCCAATCGCACAGCTTCTTCCATGACCCGGTCCATGTTGCGTTCCCCTAGCTTAGCAAACCCCACAACTGTTCAACCTCCACCCATACCTCCCGCACCACGGATTGATACTCGCTCCACTCATCCGGACCGATTAGCAAATCCCTGCAGCAATGGGCCACCATCCGGTCCAAAGCGGCGTCGGAACGTCCGGCGGAATGGGCCAGTGTGTCAGCAAGGGTGATGAGCTTCACTTCTGCTCGATGAGAAGTACTCTTCCACGGTGTGTGATGGAACTCCATGACGTCCTGGAAGACCTGTGGGAAACTCCATTTCACGGCTACCCATTTTCCCAATTGGGTGTGAGTCAAACCGAATTGAAGCTCCATGCACCAAAAGGGGAGCCCCCTTTGCTCGGCCATGTGTTGGATCTCCCGATAATAATCGTGAAAGTAGAGCACCATCACCAGCTTTCCAAGATCATGGAGCAACCCGAACAGGTTAGCCTCTTCTCTGGTAGCCCACGGTCTTCTGGCCGCCATTATTCCAGCGAGCCTTGCCGTGCAGAAGGCGTGCTTCCATAGGTTTTCCCGTTCGGAAACCGAAAGTTCCGGACGGTTTTCAAACATCTCGATAAGTAAGGCAAGTAGACAAATGGACTTCGCCTGGTCGAAACCCATGAGGCTGATAGCCCGCGAGACGGTGGTCACCTTCCCACGATTTCCGTAATAGGCGGAGTTGGCCACCCGGAGGATCCTTGATGCGAGAGATTGATCATAGAGAATGATGCTCTCCAGCTCTCCCGCTGTGGTCACCTGAGATCGAACGATCTCAAGAAGTCTCTGGAGGGACAAAGGTAAGGGAGGGAGGTCCTTGACCTGAGACATTCGATGAAGAATCTCGTGCTTTTCAGGAGCGATCAACGTGCGTTGCATCCTCTCGCGAAAATGGGACCAACCAGACTTTGTTACACTCTACCCGTCAACACCGCCAAACGAGCGCGCCCCATCACGGGTCGATCCCTGGATCACACCACGCTCGTTTCTCGGCCCTGGTGAACGTGCAACCACCCTCCTCTTCCCTGGGGAAGATAGGTCATTCACACAAATGATAAAGAAAAGCACAAAAAAAAAGACTGATATATTTGACCCTACCATAATGAACTTTCAACGTCGACATAAAATTCACGCGGCCCTGGGAAACAGTCTCCATGGAAATTTCGCCGCCCACGCCGGGCCGGTGCACAAGGCAGTTGCATTTTCCACGCACTTCTAACGCGATCAAAGCCTTGATAACCATTCATTAGACCTGTAGACCCCTAAAATCCCAGGTTGAAAAAGATCTCCGGAAAGGTCTTGCGTTGGCCTTAAAAATAAATTAGACCCAATATACTTATTTGAGGATAGCAGGTCCGCGCTAAAAGGATTGGTTCCTCCTCCCGTCATGTACGTCGGAATTGCGCTCGTTTTCTTGATGTAGGGTTCCTGGGGTACCGTTTCGGTGTTCCGCCAGGGCGAAATCCTCCCAACCTGCTCCAGAACCCCAGAACCAAGAAGTCCTTATACCAAGGTTGAACTGAGAGCCTGCTTGGCCTGTGAAGAGGCAGGCATACGCAGCTTCGAGCATGGGGTGGACTCAGGCAGGCTTCCCTGGACCGTTATTGGGGACGTTGATTGATTCCTCAGTTCTCCAGGACCCAGAACAGAAACAGACGCCTCCGCCTGTTTTCTCATCAGGGGCACGCCTCCTTTCTCCGGAGCGTCGCTAATGAGGCGAGCTGCCTCGCCAGCGCCTGTCCTTCAAGACGCCGAAGGCGGCTTTTCTAATCATCGCCGGAGCACCCAGCTCGTCACGTTAGCTCCGAGGGCACCAGGGAGAGACGGTTGCCAAATTGTCTTTTTGGGTGCACATTTCTTCCTATAAGCGTGCTTTGAGGTGAAAGGATGATCCAGTTTGACGAGCAGTACCTGGTAGATGAGCAAGGCAATCACAAAGCTGTTGTAACGCCAATCTCCTCGTGGCAGCAGGTCCTTAAAGCCCTTGATGGGCGTGACGACATATGCGCCTTTGACAAGTCAAAACGGTTGCGTTCGAACCCTTTATCTTTCGAACGGGCCATCTCGGACAGCAAAGAAGGGAAGCCCGATCGGGATACGACCTGCTGATTGAACGGGTCGATCAAAAGCTATTGGCGGAAACCACAAGAAGAAGATAGGCTCGGGAGGTTAAGCGATAACCTCTTTGCGGCCAGGATGGGCGATGACGGCCGCATAGACTTGGAGGCTGTAGAGGGTCTTACCCGTTTTCGGGTGTGAAAATCAGTGAAGAAATGTTCGGGGTTGGGCCGGCAGCCCGGTGATTTGGTGACGCTGTTTACAAAAACTTCAGTTGAACCCCCCGGCCCAAAGCCTCCTTCCATGGGGTTCAGGAATGCCGGGACTGTTGCGCTTCCTCCTGTTCCAGCCATCCGGAATACGAATCAACCACTCGACGGGTCTGAACCACTGTGACGTCCACTAGCCGAACCGAATGAATTCCACAGGTAATTCGGGGAGAGAAGGATAAGTTCCAGATGACTCGTTTCCTTTTCAGCCTGCGCTTTCGAATCATCCTGATTGTCTTCCTGGCGGTGCTGCCGGCTCTTCTGTTGGTGCTTCGAACCGGCCTTGATCAACGACGCATGGCTGTCGCCAGGGCCAGGGAGCATGCGGTGAGCCTTGTTCATGTCGCTTCCATGGACTACAAGCTCCTGGTTCAGGAAACCCACCACCTCTTGATTGCCCTTGCCGAACGTTCTGCAGTACGAAGCGGCGACAGGTCCAGTTGTGCTCTCTTGTTCTCGAACCTGCACAAGCAGTACAGGCACTACACCAATCTCGGCCTCATCGATCGCAACGGGAATTTCCTTTGCAGCGTCGCTCCTTCCGGACACCCGGTCAATGTCTCGGACCGTCCCTATTTCCAGCGGGTTTTGACTACGAGGGATTTGGTCATAGGGGATTTTCAGGTAGGCCGAATCAGCGGCAAGGCATCCCTCACCTTCGCGTATCCGGTCCTGGACCCCGAAGGCCGTGTGGAAGCGGTGGTTGTTGCAGCCCTGGACCTGGCATGGCTCAATGAGCTTGGAACTACTGCGCAACTTCCCCCAGGGTCGACTCTAACCCTGTTGGACTCCAACGGAATCATCATGGCCCATTATCCAGACCCAGAAAACTGGGTCGGGAAATCCTTCCCGGAAAAGGAGGTGAAGGGGCTCTTCCCCCTCGGTGGAGATCGAATCATAGAGGCGAAAGGTACCGAGGACCAAGAGCGGCTCTATGCCTGCACGGACATGGCGGGCCCACAGCAGGGGACGGTCTGTTTGGGAATCCCCAAAAGCGCCGTACTGGCAGAGGCCAATGCCATTCTCCTGAGAAACCTCATTGCCACCGGCACTGCAGGGTTGCTTGCGTTGATCGCCGCCTGGGGACTCGGGCAATTCTTCATGATGCGAAAGATCGACGCCCTGGTGGCTACCTCGAGGCATCTGGCCGAGGGGGATTTGAGTCACCGGACCGGCATTGTGCCCGGAAAAAGTGAAATCCGCCAACTGGCGCAGGCGTTCGATGAAATGGCCGACAAGCTGCAGCTTCGCCAAAAAGAACGAGATCGGATGGAAGAGGCACTGCGGCAATCCGAGGCCAGGTATCGCACGCTTGTGGAACAGATTCCGGCTATCACCTACACGGCTGCCCTGGATCCAACCGGCACCACCCTGTATGTAAGCCCTCAAACTCAGACGATCCTTGGTTTTGGTCAAGCCGACTACGACCTCGATCCCGATCTTTGGAGAAAGAGGCTCCACCCGGAAGACCGGGAACGGGTCCTGGAAGAGTTGGCCCTGTGCCACGCCACCCATGAACCGTTTGTGTCCGAATACCGTATGATCGCACGGGATGACCGGCTGGTATGGTTCCGGGACGAGGCCAGGGTTGTGCCGGATGAAACCGGCGTGCCCCTCCTTCTCCAGGGGGTGATGGTGGACATTACGGACCAGAAGCGAACTTCCGAGGCCCTCAGGGAATCGGAGGAACTCGCCGGGATCGTTCTGGGCAATATCTCCGACGCGGTCTTCATCACGGACGACACCGGAGCATTCACTTACGTGTCTGCCGACTCCCAAAGTATATTCGGACTATCTCCACGGGACGTGGTGGACCTGGGCAACATCGATCGTCTCCTGGGCCCGGACCTTTTTAATCCCGAGGTCCTGCGCCAATCGGGGGAGCTGCAGAATATTGAACGGGAAATCCTGGACAAGGAAGGGAAAAAACATGTGCTGCTTGTCAATGTCAAACAGGTCAACATCAAGGGAGGGACCGTCCTGTACACCTGCCGCGACATTTCCCTGCGCAAGGAAATGGAAAACGCCCTTCGGAAAGCCCATGACGAACTGGAATCGAGGGTGAAGCTTCGAACGGCGGAACTGGCCGCGGCAAACCAGGAACTGCTGGCAGAGATCCAGACGCGCAAAAGAGCCGAAGAAGCCCAGCGCAATGCCATGGATAAGTTGAAATTCTTCGCCTATTCCGTGATGCACGACCTGAAAAGCCCGGCCATCGCCGTTCACGGTCTCACGAATCTGCTCAAGAAGCGGTGCCGTGATGCCATGGACGAGCAGAGCATGCTCTTTTGTGACCAGATCATGAAGGCGGCCGAGCACGTGGCGGCCCTTGTCGAAAGAATCAACACGTTCATCGCCACCAAAGAAAGTCCGCTCACCATCGAGCCCGTCAACACGCGGGAGATCTTTCAGACCCTCATGGAAGAGTTTTCATCCAAACTCTCTTGCCGCCGTATCGCGTGGATCCATCCGGAGGCAGGTCCCGAGATCCAGGCGGACCGGATGGGGCTGCTGCGGGCCCTGCGAAACTACGTGGACAATGCACTCAAGTATGGCGGAGAGCAGTTGAGCGAGATTCGGATCGGCTACGAGGAATCCGAAACCTTTCACATCTTTTCTGTCAGTGACGACGGGGCGGGAGTGACCATGAAAGATTCCGAAAAGATTTTCGAGATGTTTCAACGCACTCCATCTTCCCGGGGTATCGAAGGGGCCGGTCTCGGACTGGCCATTGCCCGTGAGGTTGCCGAACAGCATGGAGGCAGGGTCTGGATGCATCCGCGGTCCGATACGGGGGCCGTGTTCTACCTCTCCATTTCCAAGGCCCCGACCCACAAAGAGGACCCCCCAGGACAAGGTTAGGGCCGGCACGGAATGTGGCTTGTTCGATACCGGTCTACACCGCTCTCATGCTGCGCAATCTGCGGATCCGCTCCTCGATGGGTGGATGGGTGCTGAAAAGGTTTGCCAGACTCCTCCCCGAAAGAGGATTTACGATGAACAAGTGGGCGGCGGCGGGTTTGGCGTTTTCCATGGGAATCTGACGGGAAGCGATGGAGAGCTTTTCCAGCGCCCGCGCCAGAGCCTCCGGTCGACGGCAGAGGCGCGCACCCGTTTCATCCGCCAGATATTCCCGCGACCGCGAAATGGCCATTTGGATGAGCATGGCCGCAATGGGAGCCACAATGGCCATGACGAGAAATCCAACGATCCCTCCTCCCTCGTTCTCATCGTCACCGCCTCTGAATCCCCCAAAGATCGCCCCCCACCTTGCCATATCCGCAAGGACCATCACCGCCCCGGCCAGGGTGGCGGCGATGGAGCTCACCAGGATGTCACGGTTCTTGATGTGTCCTATCTCGTGGGCAAGAACGCCTCGGATTTCTTCCGGGGTGAGCAATCTCCGGAGACCCTCCGTTACGGCCACGACGGCGTTTTCAGGATTTCGCCCGGTGGCGAAGGCGTTGGGGGTTTCCTCCGGAATCCAGTAGACCCTCGGCACGGGGATGTTCGCCTGCGCCGCAAGTTCCCTCACAATCCGGTGGATTTCCGGGGCCTCGCTCGGGTCCAAGGGTTGTGCACGGTACATGGCCAGCACCAGGCGGTCGGAAAACCAGTAACTCCCGAGGTTCATGACGGCGGCAAGGGCGAGGGCGATGAGCATTCCGTGCGATCCCCCTATGAAATGCCCAATCCAGACAATGAGTAAGGTCAGCACGGCCAATAACAAGGTCGTACGGAAACGGCTATCCATGGCAATGTCCTCCTGCAAAAAACCCCCGGCGGTCTTACGGCTCCAGGGTCGTTCTCTAATAATATCCTGTGATTATTCCAACATTTCATTTCCAGCTTAACCAAGTGGGTCGTCGGTGTCAAGCCAAAGCCCCCAAGACGCCCGTGCAACCGGAGGAGTGTTCCATGGAGAAGGCCCCGGCATCCCTCTATCTCTCTCACGCTTCCTCCCGGCATTTATATACATTGGGGATTGTGAATTCCCAAAAAGACATGTTATTAGAGGGCCTTGCCTGATCCGTGAACTTCCGGGGCATTGCTCGATTCAGTCGAAATCCGATGCATCCCGGAAGGAGGATCCCCAGCGGTGAACGCTCCATCGGTTGGGCGATACATCCCTGCAAAGACGAGGAGTACAGTAGCTATGCGCTATTCGAGATACTTTATTCACACTTTGTTCGAGGTACCCAAGGAAGCGGAAACTCCGTCCCATATCCTGCTTCTTCGGGGTTCCTACATCCACCCTGTCGCTGCAGGAATCTACTCTCTGCTCCCCTTGGGGCATCGCGTTGCCGAAAAGGTCAAGGCCATCATCCGGGACGAGCTGGATCGAATCGGAGGCATGGAAGTAACCATGCCGGTTCTGAACCCCGCCGAGCTCTGGAAGAAAACAGGCCGCTATTTCGATATCGGCCAGGAGCTCTTTCGGATCAAAGACCGTAAAAACCGGGATTTTGTTCTTGCCATGACCCACGAGGAGGTGGTGACGGACATAGGCAAACAATTCCTGAAGTCTTACCGGGATTTGCCCGTCATGCTCTACCAGATTCAAACCAAGATCCGGGACGAAGCTCGCCCTCGAGCCGGACTGCTTCGGGTTCGCGAGTTCTTCATGAAGGATGCGTACAGTTTTCACCCGGATTTTCAGGACCTGGACGACTATTATCCCCTGATTTTCAACGCCTACCTCCGGATTTTCGCTCGATGCGGCGTGAAAGCGATCCCCATCGAAGCAGACCCCGGTATCATGGGAGGAACAGGATCTCATGAGTTCATGCTCGAATCCCCCCACGGAGAAGACCGGTTTGTCGTGTGCACACGGTGCGATTACCGAGCCAACACGGAAAAGGCAAAGGGCCTCAAATCCTCATCTCCGGACCTGCCCCCGGTAATCCCGCCCATGGAAAAGGTCTCCACGCCCGGTGTCAGGAGTATCGCTCATCTCATGGAATTTTTCGGAATCCGCGAGGACCGATTTCTCAAAACGGTAGCCTACGAAGCGGACGGAGAGTTGGTCCTGGTTGTGGTGCGGGGGGATTTTGCCGTTTCCGCCACCAAACTTGCCAACCATCTGAAGGCCGTCCGCCTGGAACTGGCCTCGGAGGATCTCCTCCGCTCCCAAGGCCTCTACGGTGGATTTCTCTCTCCCGTGGCACTAAAAGGGGTTCGCCTGGTTCTGGATACCTCTGTGGACGATCAAACCCTCTATGTTGCCGGTGGGAACGAACCGGACGTCCACTGGAAGAACGTCCTGTACGGCAGAGATTTTCCCAAGGTTTCCCGGGTGGATGTCACCGAAGTCCGCGAGGGCGACATCTGTGCCCGGTGTGGAACGGGTGTTTTGGAGATTCGAAGGGGAATCGAGTTGGGACACACCTTTAAGCTGGGCACCAAGTATACGGCGGAGAACTCCATGGATGTCACCTACCTGGACTCGGTGGGAGAAAAGCAAAGAGTCGTCATGGGGTGTTACGGGATTGGGGTCGAGCGTCTCATGGCCAGTGTTGTCGAACAGCATCACGACGAGAGCGGCATGATTTTCCCCGTAACCATCGCTCCCTTTCAGGTGACCGTGACTTCCCTGGGCCGGCATCCAGAGGTGATCTCCACGGCGGAGGAGGTGTACGAGCGCATCCGCTCCCGCTATGAGGTCCTCTATGACGACCGGAACGAATCCCCCGGGGTCAAGCTCAAGGACGCGGATCTGCTGGGAATCCCCGTGCGGGTGGTGATCAGCCAAAAGTGGGTCCGGAAAGGAGAAGTGGAAATCAAGATTCGGAAGACGGGAGAGGTCTTCACCTGTCGCCGGATGGACCTGGAAGAGACTCTGGATCGAGTGATCCGGGATCTCGATCCGTCCTTGGAGGGTCTGCCGTATCTTCCCGAGTAGGCGCCTCGATAGATCGAATCTCGACGACGAGAACTTCCTGGGTAGAGGACGTCACCTTCACCCGTTCATCCAACCGGTGGCCCACCACCCAACAGATCTTTTCTCCATCGCAGAGCAAAGGAATGCGATGTCGCATGGCTCGAGGGACTTTGCAGTCCGTGAAGTAGTCCTGGAGCTTCTTGGAGCCGCCCAAACCCAGGGGACGAAAGCGGTCTCCCTCCTTCCAGAAGCGAATCCACATGGGCCAGGAGATGGTGCCGGCATCCAGGCAAACTTCCTGGGAAAAAGCTCGAAGCCCACTGTTTTTTTCAGCTTCCCCTAATCCACGCACGGACAGGGCAATCGAGTAACCGGAAAAGGTGTAGGTGCCGGGGCCGGGAATGAGAATCGCCGCCTCCCCGGGTTTTGGGGAAACTTTCGGCTCCTCAGTCCAAAGGACCACGGCTTTCTTGCAGCGCGTCAGCCGTAGCCTTGCCGGCAGGTGCAGCGTCTTTCTCTCGGCTGCTTCCGAAACCCACCGACACATGGCGTCCCAATGGGGGGTGTAGAGGCCGAGAGTGCTCCCCCTGAACCTCTCCACTGCCCAGCGCATCACGCGTACTCGAAGAGGGGGATGAATTTCGAGAAGAGCTTCCGCATCCAGCCGGATGTGGGCGGATGTCTCCTCGAGGCAAACGGACGGCCAGCATTCGAGAATCCGCTGCCTCCAGTAGGTTTCGTCCCTGCGCACCAGTTCAGCATGGCGGCAAAGGGTTTCGATCGCTTTTGGATGGAAGCGCCGCAGAAGGGTAGGAAATATCTTGAGTCGCAGGACATTTCGCTGGCAGAAGGGTTGAGAGTTGGAAGGATCTTCGCTGTAGGAAATTCGCCGATCCTCGAGGTAAGCCAGGATCTGTTCCCGCGTGGCACCCAGGAGGGGGCGGATGATCCCGCTCCTGCCTTTGGGCGCCATACCACAAAGGCCCGATGGCCCGCTGCCCCGGATGAGTCTCAAAAGAATTTCCTCGGCCTGATCATTGGCCGTGTGTCCCAGGGCGATCTTGGTTCCGCCCAGCTCCTTTCGTGCCTGATCGAAAAAGCGGTGACGGCAAGCTCTTGCCGCCATCTCGAGGGAAATCCGGTGCTTTCGGCGATACTCCCCCACGTCTTCCGTTCCCGCTCGGAACACGCAACCCAGTTTTCGCGCTGCAGCCCGGACGATCTCCTCGTCCGCGAGGGATGCCCCGGCACGCAGCCGGTGGTTGAAGTGGAGGACTGTCGGTGGGCGCCCCCCCAGCTCTGTTTGAATGAACACCAGGACGTGCAATAGAGCCATCGAGTCGGGTCCCCCCGAGACTGCTGCCAGCACGTGGTCTTGGGGCGAGATGAGCTCGTGGCGGCTAACGGCTTCCCACACGAGCTTCTCCAGGGGGTGACGATGGATCATGAGGGGTCGGGATCGGATCGAGTCCGAAGGGGCCGGCCGGGGATCTCGGGCCGGTCTCCCTGGGGAGCTTCGGAGGGGAGAAGGGGAAGCAGCTTCTTCCCGTGGCTGACCAGCTTCCCCTCGTTGTTGAGCACCGTGTTGTCTTCGAGAATGATCAAACCAAACCGCTCGGCCATTTCACTCCGATAGCGGTACTCCATGGACTTCTTGCGAAGCTGGAAATTCAGCAAAATGAGGATGAGGGCAAAGACGGAGATGAGGGCCACGAGCGCAGCCGCGGAAATCAGCACGATCTTGACGGATTTTTCCCCCACGTTGCTGAGGAAGGCCAGAAGATCATCCAGTCTGTAGAAGAAGCCCACGGCCACTCCCAGGAGAAGCAGCAATCCGAGGAAAGGCAGCCCCTGGATCCAGTGGACCCACCGGTGCAGCTTGTGCACCCCGCCTGTTCTCTCCCCGCCGCCCTCGGACGGCGTTTCCCCAAAGACGGCCTGCCCAATGGTCTCGGGTTCTCCGAAATACTTGTTGAAACCGACAATGACCACGCCCAGGAGGAAGGTGATGGCAACGGGCGCCAGAAAGGCGACCAGGAAGTACACTTTCCAGGGGAATGGTGTATCCACGGGACCGGATGGATCGGAACCCCTGTCGCTCAGCCGGTACAGCCAGCAGGTGGCAAGAATGAGGATCTCGATCCAGCCCAAGAAGAAAAGATATTTATGGAAGAGCGCTTTTCGTTCGAAATCGTCAAAGAGAGCGGCTATACCGCGCAATCGCCCGGTGGATGAGTCGGGGGAGGTTTTCATGGCGGATCAACCTCATTTTGCTTTGACATCTACTCAGAAATACTGGATATCCAGTTGCCGGCAGCATAACAAATGGACCCATCGGGGTCAACCCGGATTTGGCAAGCCGCGGACGGGAATTCCACTCTCTCGAGGAGGCATGGCATGTCCAGCCAGACGTTGCTCCAAACCAATTTGAAGGGACTCAAACTCCATTCCAGGGGAAAGGTGAGGGACATCTACGACCTGGGGGATACTCTGCTCATCGTGGCCACGGACCGGATCTCGGCCTTCGACGTGGTTATGCCCACTCCCATCCCGGACAAAGGCCGGATCCTCACGCAACTGTCGGCGTTCTGGCTCGATTTCCTGGGAAAGCTCGTCCCCCATCACCTGATCGGCACCCGTATCGAGGACTTTCCTTCCATATGCGTCCCCCATGCCCATGTTCTTGCCGGTCGAACCATGTGGGTCCAAAAGGCGGAAGTTTTGCCCGTGGAATGTATCGTCCGGGGATACCTGGCGGGGTCCGGATGGAAGGACTACCGGAAGACGGGGACCCTCTGCGGTGTTTCTTTGCCTTCGGGGCTTCGAGAGGCCCAAAAGCTGCCCCAAACCCTTTTCACTCCTTCCACCAAAGCGGCCAAGGGCGCCCACGACGAAAACATTTCCTTTGAGCGCATGATCGAGATTGTGGGGAGAGAACTCGCCCAACAGGTGAGGGACCTCAGCATCGCCCTCTACGAGACGGCGGCATCCTATGCCGCGGAAAAAGGAATCCTGGTGGCGGACACCAAGTTCGAGTTCGGGTTGAAGGACGGGACGCTTATGCTGGTAGATGAGGTGCTCACGCCGGATTCCAGCCGATTCTGGCCTGCGGACCGCTATGAAGTGGGAACCAGCCCGGAGAGCTTCGACAAGCAATACGTGAGGGACTATCTGATTCGCTCGGGATGGAAGACTACCGATCCCGCCCCCGAGCTCCCCCCCACGGTGGTAGCCAATACACGCTCCCGCTACCTGGAAGCCCTGGAACGGCTGACGGGACGGGGTCTGGAATCGCTGGGATGAACCGGAACCTCTTTCAGATCCGGCTCGCAGAGGTGGCGTGGGAAGACACCCGCTTTGCCGTGCCCGGCTTCACATCCAAGGACTTTCTGCTCGAGTCCCTGCACCGGTATGGAATCCTGGGGCTGCCCTGGGTGTGGGAACAGTCCGGGGGGAGGAAGGTCGTCGTGGATGGATTCATGCGCCTGAGGTGGGCACTCGAGTCCGGGCTGGAAACCGTTTCCTGCCTTGTTTTCGATCGGAATACCCCCTGCGAGCGGCTGATCCGGCTCCGGGTCGAGGAAAAGCTCTTGGGCCCGCCGCCAAACCCTGCGGAAAAAGCTCGGCTGGTGCACCTTCTTTCCCGGCTTTCTCCGGAGGACGGTTCCCTTCCGAGGCTTTTCCAGGCTCTAGGGATTTCTCCCCGCAAAGAAGTTCTCGAGCTATGGCAACGGTTGGGGGCGTCCGGAACGGACCTGCTCGAAGAGGCGGCGTCGGGCGGGATTTGCGAACGGGCGGCCCTCGAGCTCGCCCGATGGGATGTCGATGCAACCAGGGAAGTCCTGGAATGGTTCCGCGTGTTGAGGTGCAGCGCCAGCGTTCAGGTGGAGATTCTGGAGCGCATCGTCGAGATTGCGGAACGGGAAAAGCGCGACAAAATCGAAGTCTTGAGGGATCCGGCTTTGCGCTCCTTTTTATCGACCCCCCATCAGAATCACCGCCAAAAAACTCGGAAATTTCGTGAAATGCTTGCCCGACGCCGTTTTCCAAGGCTGCATTCCCGTATGGATCGGTTCCAGGAGGATGTGACCGCATTGTCACTTCCCGAGGATGTGCAACTGGTTCCCCCGAGGGACTTCGAAGGAGAGCGGTGGCAGATCCGATTGATCTTTTCCAGCAGCGGGGAGCTGGCCAAGGGGGTGAAAACAGCGGAGAGGCTGGCACAGTCCGGGGAGCTGGAGAAGGTTCTGTATCCCTCCGAATTTTCCCATTCCCCGACAGGCGTTCCATGACCATCTCGGTGAAGCCCCCCGGAAAAATCCTGGTCGAAGCCGCTCTGGCAGGAACTGAACTGGTTCGCCATTTGAAGGACACCCTGCCCCACGCCGATTTCCAGGTTGTGGAACGTCTTCCCGATCGTTCGGCACCGGACCCCGAAGTCTTGGAAGTGGTCGAGTTTCGGGGACGGTTTCTCAAATCCTGCCC
>JAGPLX010000092.1 GCA_018053185.1 Syntrophobacteraceae bacterium | reverse complement strand
CATGGACCCGTCGTCTGGACAACTGCAGACACAGGGTCTGCATGAGCTGTTCGGCATCAAAGAGATTCGGTTTGAAACCCGAGATATCGTGGAAAACCTTCAGGAAATTGCCCAGATCCTCTCTTTCCTCCTCGAGTCGATGTCCGAAGCCGAAGACCTCGGACTGCCCTACGGCTACGGGGACGAATTCGAGTTTTTCGGAATTCCCTATACTCTGTACGAAGAAGGAGATGTTCGGGTCCTGAGACGCGGGGATGGCTGACACGGAGCGGCGACCGTTCAGACGGTTCGCTTGCGCCTTTCGGATCGTGCATCTCTTTTCCAGTCCCTCTTGCCTTTGCCGGTTCGGGGCTTCTTTGTTTCAACGGCTTGGTGGGAGTCGACCATCCCCAGGTCCACGGCTGTAAGGAAGTAAGATCCCGGGGTAGTGGAGGGGGCCGAGGATGTCTTCCCGGCCGGTGTTCTCTTTTTGGAATTCGGCTTTGAGAAATCCTCCCGACGCAACAGGGGAAAGTGAATGAGGCATGGAGGGATCGCACGGGCCAGGTAGAGTCCATGGTCCGCCCTGTGGAAGAGAGTATTCTCCCCGACTGCCTCATCGGTGACGATCTCGAGGACCAGCGAGTCGGGGTACCGCCTTCGTCCCATGCGAAGAGCCAGTTCCCGGTCCATGGGCAGGGGAAGAAAGGGGCGGGAGCTTGTCGGCAGGCCTTTTTGCCGAATTGCGGGGATTTGTTTGGGTCGACAGGCTGCGTAGAGCTTTCGGGGAAGGAGGTTCGTTTCCAGGGGGTAGCGTGGAGGAAGGATTTCGTCTTTGAGCCGCAGGATCGATTTTTCGAGCACGAAGGGCATGTCGATTCCCAGAAGACGGAGCTCCTTGAGGTGGGATTCTCGAACAAACCGGAGTCCTTCATCCTCCTGCAAGGCCCAGTACAGTTCTTTCCAGGGCATGGTTCCATCGGGATTCCAGAAAAGGCCGAACTCACCCGGTGCAGTATAAGCAAGGTAAGTCAGGGTTTTTGCTAGAGTTTTCGGCGAAATGGGTGCCAATTCCCGCCTCCTTAAGGTTAGATAACATAACATATATTATCGGACCTTATGTCGTGTTCCTATTTTCCCCTTGACTTTGGCCATGCCGTTCAGTAACTATTCTTCTCGCACCCGAGCGGGAATAACTCAGCGGTAGAGTGCAACCTTGCCAAGGTTGAAGTCGCGGGTTCAAATCCCGTTTCCCGCTCCATTTCGATCATCCGTGCGGTCCATGCGCCCTGTATCTATAGAAACCCCTTGAATGGTCCCTGTGTTCTCCCCCATGTGTCCATGAAAAAGCCTTCCACATCTCGCACGAGCTCTCGAACCCCGGGAAAAAAGCGATCCGCCAAAGAGACTCTCAAGGAACTCTACTCTCACGTTCAGTTCAAGGATCATGTCCTCATCACCATCGATCCCGATCCCGACGCCATCGGCTCCGCTCTCGCCCTCAAGAGACTCCTCTGGCACAAGGTCCAGACCACGACCATCGGGATCATCCGCCCCATTAGAAGGCTCAACAACCGCACCATGGTTCGCTTGCTCAAAATCCCCCTTATCCTCCTCAAGGAAAAACACCTACACCAGCATGACAAGTTTCTCCTGGTAGACGGTCAACCCGCTCACAATCCGTTTTTTGCAAATATTCCCTACACGGTGGTGATAGATCACCATCCGCTCACGGAGAACCTCGATAATGTGGCCTTCTCAGATGTCCGGCCCGACTATGGAGCCACTTCCACCATCCTCACGGAATACCTGAGGGCCGCAGGAATCAAACCTTCCCAAACCCTGGCCACCACGCTTCTCTACGGGATCAAGACCGATACGCGGAGCTTCGAGCGTCATACACGGGTCGAGGATATCGGGGCTTTTCGCTATCTCTTCCCCCTTGCCAATCACAATGTGCTGCGCAAGATCGAGATCTCCGATCTTTCCCTCGCTGATTTGAAGTATTTCCACAAGGCCGTGGACCGCAAACACGTGGTCAAGGACCGGATCTTCGTCCACCTGGATGAAGTCCCCACGGCGGATATCCTGGTGATCATCGGTGAATTCTTCCTAAAGGTCCACGACATCTCCTGGAGCATAACCTCCGGAATCTATCAGGACAACCTGGTGGTCGTCGTTCGTAATGATGGATATCGAAAAGACGCGGGCAAAATCGTTCGGAGGGCTTTTGGCAACCTGGGATGTGCCGGGGGGCATCAAGCGATGGCCCGGGTTGAAATCCCCGTGCAGAACCTGGCCCAGGTTTTGGAGAAACGCACATCCACCCATATCGAACGTTTCATTCGCCAGCGACTCTCCCCTTTCGCCTGAGTCCAGACAACCTCACCATGCCGCCTCCACGCCGCAAGAACGTTACGATTTTCACCGATGGGGCCTGTTCGGGAAACCCCGGACCAGGGGGATGGGGAGCCATCCTGAGGTACCAAGACACGGAGAAGGAGATCTCCGGGTTTTCCCCCCGCACTACCAACAACCGGATGGAAATGACCGCGGTCATCGAAGCACTTCGAGCCCTCAAAGAGCCGTGCAGGGTTACCCTCTATACCGATTCACGGTACCTGCGGGACGGAATCACCCAATGGATCGCCCGGTGGAAGCGCAACGGGTGGCGGACGAGCGACAGGATGCCGGTGAAAAATCAAGACCTCTGGGAGGCACTCGATGATCTTGCCCGGAAGCACGAGATTCACTGGCAATGGCTCAAAGGCCATGCAGGTCATCCCGAAAACGAACGGTGCGACCGGTTGGCTCGGGAGGCCCTTCAGAAAGGAGTCCTCGATCCGCCTTCCCAAGCATGAGGGCATAGGCCTCCTCGTGCCGGGGGATTACGGCAACTTGGGCCAGGACCGGATCATGGAGGGGTGTCGGCGGCGATATATCAGAAATGAGTCGGCATGAACCCAACCCCTTCCCAGTGCGGTCTGGGACCTCAACGTACTTGTTTAGGGGTCGGCGATTATTCTATAATTTTAGAAGAACGCCCCCTGTCCGGGTATATTCCATGTGCTGCGGGCAGGGGTGAGTCAGGCTTGGAAATGAGGTAGTCGTGGACCCGCCAAACATGGAAAAAAAGAATCCCCTGGCCCTGCCCGCCACCACGAGAGATACGCATTTTTTTGACTTGTCTCTCTATCGCGCCCGCATGAGTAAATACCTGGATCCCTCCTGCGAGGATAACAGGGTTTTCTTCGCCGCCCTGGAATTTGCCGAAAAGCTGCACCTTGGGCAGCGTAGAAGGTCGGGTGCTCCTTACATCAGCCACCCGTGTGCGGTGGCCGAAATCCTGGCGCGGGAGCTCCAGCTCAAAGATTCCCATCTCCTGGCATCCGCGCTCCTCCACGATGTGGTGGAAGATATTCCTTCGGTCACCGTCGAGGACATCGACCGGGAATTTGGACCCGTAGTGGCGGAACTGGTCGACGGCTGCACCAAGATGACGCGAAGCCATCTGGACCGGGCCACTCTCAAGGATCTCACCCACAGCAAGATCTTCCTCAGCGCCAGTCGCCGGTGGGGTGTGCTGGTCATCAAGCTCGCAGATCGCCTTCACAACCTTCGAACCTTGCATTACCTGCCTCAAACGAAGCGGCAACGTATTGCCCATGAAACCATCGAGGTCTATGCACCCATCGCGGCCAGGTTCAATATCTTCTCCCTCAAGCGGGAACTTTACCACCTCGCCCTCTCCTTCCTCTACCCGAGGAAGAGTCGAAAGATCCTCCAGTACCTGAGGGAGCTTCGGGGGTCTCCTGAACTACTGCACATCGAGAACACTCTGCACCGCCTTTTCCTGGAATCCGCCTCCCCCGCCCCCACCATTCGGATGCGCACCAAGGGTTTGGGAAGCTACTACAGCCCGTTGAAGAAGACCCTCGATCTCAGTAACGCCGAGAATCATGTAGATTTTTCCATCGTTCTTCCAACCGAGGATGTTTTGGAGTGCTATACGGCTCTCGGACGGGTGACCACCGCATTTTCCACGATCCCCAGGACGGTTCGGGACTTCATCGCCAATCCCAAGAACAACGGATACAGGAGCCTTCATGTGCGGATTCATGTGGGGGGCCAGAACTTCCTGATGAAAATCCGAACTTCGGAAATGGATCGCTGGTCCGCCCTGGGGGTTCTCCAGGAGTGGAACGCTCAAAGGGAGCTCAGTGATGACTACTGGCACGAGATCAGCGAACTGCTGCGGTCCATCGGAGAGTACGGGGGTGCCGGCCCTCGGCGCAAAGCCCTCATTCGCCTTTCCGAAACGGAGGAAACCTTCGTTTATTCTCCCCAGGGGGATATCTACTACCTGCCCAGGGACAGTATCGTCCTGGATTTTGCGTATCGAATCCATTCGGAACTGGGTGACCACTGCCGGGGAGCCCTGATCAACGGGGAGTGGGCTCCTCCCACCCGACACCTCAAGGATGGGGATGTGGTCAAGATCGTTACTTCCTCGGACCCGGTGGACGCCGATCTTCACCTGGAGTCGGTCTGCAAGACCCCCAAGGCTCGAACCGCCATCAACAGGCATCTTCAGCAGAAAAGGCGCAGGTTTGCGGAGAATGCCGGACGGCAGATCCTGCGGCAGGAACTCGAGCGCCGCGGCATCTCATTGGGGAGCATCGAGGAGGATCACCTCAAACTGATTTCAGAATTTCTCAACCTCAAGGGATCCTCGGAACTCTATGCCAAAATCGGCCAGGACCTGCTCTCTCCCCAATTGGTGCTTTATTACCTGGTCAACCGCCCGGCAGAAGACGCGGGTTCCAAGGGTAGCGCCGTCGGCGGAGGCGCGACCCTTGAGACTAACATCTTGAAGGTGGAGGAGTTGGATACGGCGGTACACAAATTCGCCCGATGCTGCAATCCTTATCCGGGCCAAAGAGAAGTGATGGCCACTCTCAGCGAGAGGGGGATCACCTTTCACCACAGGGACTGTTCCGACCTTGTTCAGCGGCACGGGCTTCAGCCCCAGCAGT
>JAGPLX010000034.1 GCA_018053185.1 Syntrophobacteraceae bacterium | reverse complement strand
GTGGGGAGGCGGAAGCTTCGCCACAAATGACTACCCGAGGGACCCTCAAAAATCAAGTCCAAACCGCCAAACGGGCGACAGGCAAACCGGGACACCATCCGGGGGAAGACGGGGAGAAACTCCTCCGCCCATTCGGCCATGGGCCCGACCTCAGTGAAAAGCCATTGTGGTGATTCGTGAATCCAGGGGCTGGGTGCACCCCGGGACAAACGGGAAAGGTCACCGATCCGTGCGGGCTACGGCCTCGGCTCGGATTTTCCGATACTTGGCCGTTTTGGTGATCTTCTTCTTTTCCGCTTCTTCGATGTCTTCCAGGGTAAGATGAATCTCTCCGCATTCGGGACAGGTCACGTTCAAATTCTCGCCTATGGTGCGTTCCTTGATCTGGTCTACCGTCATGTGCCCAATGGACCCTGGTTTGGTGTCCACCCGTTCCGCTCGGACCTTCGACTTTCTGCCTTCTCGCTTCATGAATGGCTCCTCATCATTGGCTGGTTCCTATCCATGAGACCAAACCCTGCGCTCATCGGGACCCCCGATTCCCCGAAGGATGTGTGGCGGCGGAATGCATTAGAGGAACTTTGCCCTTTATAGAGCCGGAGGTGGCTCGGATGCAAGCTTCTTTCGCGGGATCGCCGTTGATACTTGTGCAAAATCCGTGTGCATTGTGCCTGATGCGGGAGCTGGGCCAGACATCGATGTTCCCCTCTGAGGCAATCGGGAAAAGGTGGAGGATCACGAGGCGGGGGAAGCCGAAAGCCTCCCGGAGCTTTCCTCCTTCCTGCGAAAGGGAGACGGCCCCAGTCCTTTCAGCAGTTCGGTTATTTCCTTAGCCATGGTCACAAACTGCTCCGCTTCCGCCGAGGAGAACCAAACCAGCCGAAAACGATCCTTCTCGATCCCCAGGACCGGCAAGACATCTTGCAGAACGGCCATCCTCGCTTCGGTCTTGCTGTTGCCCTCCAGGTAGTGACATTCCCCCGGCGGGCACCCCATTACGATCACGCCATCCGCACCTTGATGAAATGCTTCCACCACCAGGTTGGGATGAACCATCCCCGCGCACATGACCCGGATGATACGAACATTTGTCGGGTACTGCATACGAACCGTGCCGGCCAAATCGGCGGCCGGATAGGAACACCAGTTGCAAGCAAAGCCGAGGATGATGGGTTCAAAAGTCATGGTTGGGTCCTCCCAGCAATGCAAAACCTGGAAACCGACTTGGGTCAGGAGCCTGGACAGCCCGGCACGGCTGGGCAGAAGCACTCATCCTGTCCCGGCAAGCAACATGAAGGGTTGTGTCCGCAATTAGTGGACGTTGAATTTTGCCGACCTGTACTACCTGGACATGGCCGCCTTGATCTGTGCAGAGAGCTGGCGATGGGTGAAGCCCCCCACGTTGACCCCTTCCTTGGGGCAGGTTGCCTGGCAGATCCCGCATCCTTTGCACTTGGCGGCGCTGATGTGGATGCGCTGTTTTCCTTCCAGCCTCGTTGGGTCTTCCATGGTGATGGCATGGTAGGGGCACACATCCAGGCACAAGGCGCACCCGTCGCAACGTTCCACGTCCACCGTGGCCCGGACGGGATCCAGGTCGATTCGGCGCTTGGAAAGGACGGTCACTGCCCGGGATACCGCTGCCTGTGCCTGGGCTACGGCTTCCTCGATGGGCTTCGGATAGTGAGCCAGGCCCGCCAGGAAGATCCCTTCGGTGGCGCAATCCACGGGGCGCAGCTTGACATGGGCTTCCCGCAGGAAGCCGTCCGCATCCACGGGAATCTTATAGAGGTTGGCCAGTTCCCTCACCTCCCCCTGGGGCACGATCGCTGTGGACAGCACCAACACATCCGCACTCAGACTGACCCGCTCATGCAAGACGTGGTCCCAGACCACCAACTGGAGCTCATTTTCCCGAATGTGAACCTCCGGTTTTTCGTGAATCTCGTAGTTGATGAAAATGACCCCGAGCTCCCGGGCTCGCCGATATAATTCCTCCCGTTGGCCAAAGGAACGGATGTCCCGGTAGAGAACAAACACATTGCGCTCAGGATTTCCTTCCACCAGGGCGATGGCGGATTGAATGGCGTGGGTGCAGCAAACCCTCGAGCAGTACGGCCTCTCATGGGATCTCGATCCCACACACTGAATGAAAGCGAAACTTCTCCCGTATTTGACCCTTTCATCCCCCACCTGGTGAAGCTTGTCGAACTCCAGGATGGTGAAAACCCGCTGAGACTGTCCGTATCCGTACTCATCCGGTTTGTATGCCTGGCCTCCAATGGCGATGACGGCGGCCCCATGGGCGATGACGGACTGGGTGGTGTTCTTGAGGATCGTGGACCGGAAGTTTCCCACGAATCCCTCGGCGTTCACTACCCGACTACGCAGGTGGACCGTGATCAACTCGTGTTCTTTGACCCGAGTGATGAGATCGCTCACAAAGGGTGGGACCGACTCGTTTTTCCAGGTCTTGAACAGGTGTCTGGCATTGCCGCCCAACTCCGAGGTCTTCTCCACCAGATGAACGGGAAAACCCTGATCGGCCAGTCCCAGGGCGGTCACCATCCCGGCCATTCCTCCCCCGATGACCAGAGCAATGGGGTTCACATTGACGGACACGATGGGCAGGGGCTCGAGGAGTGCGACCTTGGCAGCAGCCATGCGGACCAGGTCCTTTGCCTTGTTCGTGGCGGCTTCGGGTTCGGAGGCATGGACCCACGACACATGATTGCGGATGTTGGCCATCTCGATGAGGGATTCGTTCAGACCACAGGCTTTGAGGGTATCCCGAAAGAGCGCCTCGTGGGTATGGGGGGAACAGGCGGCGACCACGATCCGATTGAGCCCTTCTTCCTCGATTCGCCGGCGCAAAGCGACCTGAGAATCCTCGGAGCAACTGAACAGATTTCTCTCCACATAGGTCACGCAGGGGAGGGTTGCCGCATAACGCTCCAGGGTTTCCATGTCGATGACGCCTGCAATGTTGGAGCCGCAATGGCATAGAAACACGCCGATCCGGGGTTCCTGGCCGGACACGTCCCGCTCGGGAGGAAACTCCCTCTGACGCCACAGATTGTACCGTACGTCGGTCAGGGGAATGGCGGCGGCCCCCGCCGCAGCCGATGCCTCCACTACCGCCTGGGGAATGTCTCTCAGGCCCGAGAACGCGCCGCAAACGAAGATTCCCGGCCTGCTCGTGGTAACGGGGGCCAGGGAGGAAGTGACCACAAACCGATTGTGGTTGAGCTCCACACCCGCCAGGTTCGCCAGATGCACGCCCGCCGGCGGTGACTCCATGCCCACGGAGAGCACCACCACGTCGAATTCGTCCTTCTCCTGTTTTCCTTCGTCCGTGATATAGCGAAAATAGAGGCGATGGTCCCCCACGGGTTCCAGGGAATGAACGCGACACCGGTGAAATTTCACTCCTCTAGCCCTGGCTCTCTGGTAGTAGCGTTCGAAATCCTTCCCATGTGTTCGCATGTCCATGTAGAACACGGAAACCTCCAGATCCTTCACCCGTTCCATGGCGATCATGGCCTCTTTGATGGCGGACATGCAGCACACGGACGAGCAGTAACCGTGGGAGGGGGGGGTGTAATCCCGGCTGCCCACGCACTGAAGGAAGGCGAGTTTTTTAATTTCCTTGTGGTCCGAAGGTCTAAAAAGTCGTCCCCCCGTGGGCCCCGAGGCGGAAAGGTAGCGCTCGAGTTCGATGGAGGTAATCACGTTGGGGAAGATCCCGTAGCCCCAGGTGGCAATCCCTCGCGGGTCGAAAGTTCGGTAGCCTGGGGCCATGATGATGGATCCCACCCGAACCGAGTATTCCCGGACCTGGTCATTGAAGAGCAAGGCTTGTGCGGGACAGGCCTCCTCGCAAATGCGGCAGTTCCCCCCTAACAATCGGTCACAATGGTTAGGGTCGACCTGGTACTTGAGCGGAACGGCTTGAGGATAGAGGATGTAGATGGCCTTGCGGAATCCAAGGCGTTCGTTGAACTCGTCTTTCACCTCCCGGGGACATCTCCTGGAACATTTGGCGCAAGCGATACATCGATCCGTGTCCACATATCTGGGATGCTGCCGAAGGGTGACCGTGAAGTTGGTGACCTCCCCTTCGATCTTCACCACCTCCGTGAGGGTCTTCAGTTCGATGTTGAGGTGCCGACCGCACTCAACGAGCTTCGGGGAAAGGATGCACATGGAGGAGTCGTTGGTGGGAAATGTTTTGGCCAGCTTGGCCATGGCGCCCCCGATGGCACCGGAGCGTTCCACCAGGTAGACATAATACCCGCTGTTGGCGAGGTCCAAGGCCGCCTGAATGCCGGCAATGCCTCCTCCCACCACCATGACGGCCCCGATTTTTTCCTGCAAAAGCATTTAGGTGGACTCCCGTTCCATCGCTCTTCGGGTCGGCGCAAGTTTTGGGTGCAGCGCTAGAGGACCAGCGAGTCCGCGACCAATTCCCACAGGTATTTCACCTGAATGTCCAGGTTGTATTCCTTACGGAGACTCTTCATGATCTGGTCCCGACAGTTGTGACAGGAGGCGATCACCAGCCTGGCCTTGGTGTTCTCGATCTGTCGCGCCTTGAATCGGCCGTGAAAAACGCGTTCCTCCTTGAAGGGTACCGCCCAGGCACTGCCACCTGCCCCGCAACAGTAATTGCCCGCGCGATTGGGGTACATTTCCACAAAATTGGGGGCACACTGCTGCGTGATGTACCGGCCTTGCTCGAAGTAGTCTTTTCCGAAAGCCTTCAAGGATTTGCGCCCGTAACTGCAGGAGTCGTGGTAGGTGGTTAGCTGGGGATGTCGGGAGGAGTCCACTCGAAGGCGGCCTTCCTGGAGGTATCGGTACAAGAGATCGAAAACAGAGACCACCTCGAATTTGCGCAGGTCATCCCGGAACCACCGGCGCAACCCAAGAAGGGTCGCGTAGTAAGCATGCCCGCATTCGGGGAGAAGCAGGGTCCTGCAACCCAACCGGTGCATGTTCTGGACGATTCGTCCCACGATGGTTTTCATGGCTTCATCGTCCCCCGTGAGGAATCCCCAATTGACACCTTCCCAGTATTCAGAAGGAATGGTCCAGGATTCCCCCGCGGCATAAAAGATTTTCCACCAGAATTTCATGTCATCGGGTTCTGCGAAAGGCTCCTTGGAATTGACCGTCACCATGAGGTTGGCCCCCTGGACGTCTATGGGGGTAGTAAACCCCAGGAAGCCGTCTTCCTCCATTTCCCGTCCCATTTCCTGGAGTAAGGATACAAAATCGTCCTTGGGAATTCCCAGGTTGTTCCCTTTCTCGATGCACATGAGGACCCCCTTGTGCAAGGGGCCGGGAATCCGATCCCGGGGCCGCAGACTTCGGACCAGCTGCAGGAGGGAAACGATCTCGACCCGCATGGGGCAGGCCTCCTCACATTTCCCACACAGGGTGCACTTCCAGGGCCATTGGGACTCGATGAGCTCGTCCTCAAGGCCCAAAACCGCCATGCGAACGGCTTTCCTGGGATCCATGCCGTCCACCCCCGAAAGAGGACACGCGCTGGCACAACTTCCGCACGTGACACACACGTCGGCCCACTGGGGATCCGGCCGCAGGCGCAACGAACGCATGCCGATCTTTCTCAGGTTTTCATCCGTCCTCACGGACGGCTTCTCGATGAGGGGTCCCCCCGGCACGTATTTCAGCTTCATGGAAGAGCCGTCCAGGCCAAACTGCTGGCACAGCCTGGAGAAATCCTCCTCGGTGATGAGGTATCTCTTGCCGTCCACCGAACGGGTGGGAAGCTTTCCGCTCTTGATCCAGTTGCGAATGGTGTTTCGGTGGACTCCGAGCCTCTCAGCCAGTTGGCTCACTCTTAGGACAATCATGGGCATTCCTCCACTTGACGGTATAACCACAAGGAAGCTTGGGGTATGGCCGCCTGTACTGCGGGGGAAATCCCCGTCGAAACTTCCTTTGGAATAGATTGGGCCTGGACGACCAGGATACGAACCTGGACCCGCGCCTGTTGCTCGAGCTCCTGAAGGACCTGGACGGAAGGAAACTCGTGGAGGGTAATGACCGTGGTATCTTTACCCGAGAGACTAGAGAGGGAGATCTCGAAAAGCTCGCCCGGCCTGCGACCGGAATCGGAAACGGCATCCAGAATGAAAATTCTCCTGGGCTTTCGTGGGAAAAGAAGAAGGTCGACCAGAAAGCTTCCCATGCTTGTCCCCACGTCCACCGCCGCGACATGATCCGGCAGACGATAATGGCTCGATAAATGGTCGATGACGGCGGGTCCAAATCCGTCGTCCCCAAAAAGGGGATTGCCGCACCCGAGAATGAGCGTGGAACAATGGAGCACCTTGCTGAGCATCTTTCCCACCTGGGTTGAAAAGCCATGAGCTCCCGGATCCCTTTGTCCGGTCTTGTGCACTTTGTGCACAAACTACAGGAGTTGTATACTACGTTTGCAAAGAAAATTTTGTCAATAGATGTTTCGCATAACAAAAAAATTCACATGCGCTGGGGAACAACACCCCCCGACGCCTCCCTCATTTCACGCGAAAAGCTTCGAACAACAAAGGTCCATCCACCTCGGGCCAAGAGTGAAAAACTCCTGGGCTCACCTGCATACCTACTGGAGGCAAGGGGCGCGGGGTCATTGTGCAAGTTGTTGCTCGCGAGAAAAGCTGTCTTCCGCAGGCGAATGCCGGCAGGATTTTTCCATGGAACCCGCAGACGGAAGCGGCCTCAGTGGAAGTCAGGGCCTGGAAAAGCCGGCATCCCAATGAGTTGCAGGGATTGCCAACCAGAAGGGAAGTTGATGCAAAGCCTCCTGGGGGGTTCGACTCAGTCCTTCCCCCAGTCCAAAGTCTATACCGGGAACGGTAAGAAGCCAGGCAACCGGGAACCGTCCAAAGAGATCCCGAGCGATTTGCAGGAGGGAACCCGGGTCCGATTGATGGCCGAGGCTCTGTGACATTTTGGTAGGTTCAAGGCGTTGGAGGTGAACCTGCAGATCATCCCCCGGGTCGCTTGCCACTCGCGTGTCCACAAAAACCACGATGGTCACGATATCCCGGGAAATCACCTCGGCAAGATCCGGGGTGAGCTGGTGTACCAGAAGGCATTCTACCTGGGCTCCGGCATTTCTCCAGAGCCGATCTAGCTTTTCCGCGAGCAACAAGCCCGCGCCGTCGTCACGGCGCAGGCTGTTTCCATATCCTAAGATCAAGACCACAGTATGGTTCCTGGCGCAAGTTCTTGTTTGACCCAGGTTGAGGCGATTCGGGCAGAAACCCGTCCTCCGGCGAAAAGGACCGCTCCCCACCTCCTTGTAGCTTGGCACTTCGGATTCCCGCTTTCACAGGAACGGCAAAGGATCTCCCCTCTGAATACCTCGCCGGCCCGGGGTTCCCCCCTCCTCCCCCAACCCTCGACGGGGTTGGGGGGAAGAAGGGTACCGTCATTTGTGGGTTCGCCTTAATCCCGGTAGCGCTCGTCGATAACCTCTCCCTTGGAATCCACCAGCTGGACATGCAGGGGCATTTTGCCCACCGCATGAGTCGAGCAGCTCAGGCAGGGATCGTAGAGCCGAATACCGTGTTCCACCCGATTGAGGAGTCCCTCCGTGATGGTCGCTCCGCTCAGGTATTCCCGCGCAATCTGCTGTACGGTCCTGTTCATGGCCAGGTTGTTGTTTCCCGTCGCTACAAGAAGATTGACCTTCCGGAGGATACCCGTTTCGTCCACCTGATAGTCATGAATGAGAGTACCTCGGGGCGCCTCCATGATGCCGATCCCCCTGAGCTCGTTGACCCTGGCCTGGCTTCGGGTTCGGGAGTCCATGACATCGGGGTCCTCCACCAGCTCGGCGATCCGCTCGAGGGCGAAGGTGAGCTCGATCAACCGGGCATAGTGGAAGTGGAAACTGCCGCTCACGGGTTTGCCGGGGGAGCTGGCCAACCTTCGAAACTGTCTCAATTCCCGGTCCGCCAGGGGTGTTCCGGCGAAATCGCAAATGTTGAGTCTCGCCAAAGGTCCCACCCGGTACATGCCGGGCCGGACACCGTTACCGTTTTCGGCGTATCCGAAAGGTTTGTAGTAAGGGAACTTGAGGTAGCTCCAAGGCTCCACCGCTTCGGCAATAACCTCCTGGTAGCGGTCCAAGGGCAATCCAGGTTCCAGGAGCTTACCATCGGCATCCATGACCCGCAAAACGCCGTCGTAGTGTTCAAGGCCGCCTTCGGGAGAGACGAGTCCAAGGTAAAGGCTGGGGAAGTTCCCATAGGATGCCATTTCCCGGCTGAATTTGTTGTAGTTGTCCTTGACCCAATTTAAGGCGATTTCCGTGGTTTCGAAGGCCTCGGGCAGGTTTTTCTTGATGTAGTCGACCTGTTCCCTCCTAAGGGGTTCCCTCACTCCGCCGGGGGTTGCCCAGGCAGGGTGGACACTTTTGCCGGTCACCCCTCGAATGATCTCCTGGCCGAACTGACGCAGTCGGATGGCTCGGCGGCCCAAGTCGGGGTTTGCCTGGATGATCCCCACCACGTTGCGGATGGCGGGATCGCTTTCCATCCCGAGGATGAGATCGGGAGCGCTCAGGTGGAAAAAGCTCAAAGCATGGCTCTGAACGTATTGGGCGTGGTTGATGAGGCGGCGAAGCTTGATGGCCGCTACTGGGACCTTGGTGCCCTGGATGGCGTCACAGGCCTTGGCCGAGGCCAGCATGTGACTCACCGGGCAGATGCCGCAGATCCGCATGGTGATCCCGGGCATTTCCGGATAGGTTCTTCCCTCGCAGAATTTTTCGAAGCCCCGGAATTCCGTCACATGGAATCTTGCATCGGTCACCTGGCCGGCGTCATCCAGATGAATAGAAATCTTGCCATGGCCCTCAATACGAGTGACTGGTTCTATATGAATTGTCTGTGCCATAATCGTCCTTCTTTACTGACAGATGTTCAGGTTTGTGCCGGAACGAATAGAGACCACTGGTTTCGTCCTCCAACCGTTTTGGGCGGTTTTATCCGAAGCTCCGCAGTTCCTCGGGAAGAACCACCGGCTCTCCCTTGAGCAGCGCCGAGACCGCGGCGAGAATGCGCTCGGGGCTGGGAGGACAACCCGGGAGGTAAATATCCACGGGGATCACCCGGTGGACAGGAACCACCTTGGGGAGGAGAACCGGCATGATGTCGAGGAATTCTTCACTGGGGGGAGATTTGCCGGGGCCTTCGGCATAGACGGCCGTGAGAACATCGTCGATCTTCAGAACGTTTCGCATGCTGGGTACATTGCCTGTCACCGCACAATCTCCGAAGGAGATGACGATCTTGCTCTTCCGGCGAATCTCCCGGGCTTCCTTGAGGTGATCCGAATTGGCGACCGCCCCTTCGATAAGGGTCACATCCACGTTGTCGGGAAATTTCTTGATGTCGGCTACGGGGCTATACACCAAATCCGCCAGGCCGAGAACATCGATGAGTCCTTCGCCCAAGTCCAGAAAACTCATATGGCAGCCGGCGCAACCGCCAAACCACGTGGTGGCCAACCGTACTTTGCTGTTTTGTGTGGTCATGTTGTGCTTCTCCTATTGTCTGGACCAATGCCATACCTTCTTGTCTCGACCATCCAGAATCCAGATCAGGAAGTCGTGTTGCTTCTCCATTTCGGCCACCGTGGCTCCCTGCTTGAAGAGGGCTCCTGTGGGGCAGACCTGGACGCACTTGCCGCACGAGGTGCAGCTCTTGGCCTCGCCCCACGGCTGGTTCATCCCCGTGATGACATTGCAGTGGATCCCCCGCCCCATCATATCGAGGCAATGGGCCCCTTCCACCTCGTCACAGACTCGAATGCACCGCGCACACAAAATACACCGGTTGGGGTCCCGGACATTGCGCTCATGGCTTGCATCCATGGACAGGGCTGGATGCAGGTAGTCATAGCGTACATGGTCTACACCCAGTTTGGCTGCCATGGCCTGAAGTTCGCAATGTCCGTTCATGACGCAAACGGCACAGACATGGTTCCGCTCGGCCAGCAGCAACTCGATCATCATTTTTCGGTATTTGATAAGCCGGTCGGTATGGGTACGAACCACCATTCCCTCTTGAACCTGGGTAACACACGAGGCCATGAGCCTGGGGTTACCCTCGACCTCCACCAGGCACAGGCGGCAACCGCCGCGGGGCGTGAGCCCCTCCAGGTGGCAGAGGGTGGGAATTTCGATCCCGGCTTCCCGAGCAGCGTCCAGAACCGATTTATCCGCCTGGGCACTGACCAGTTTTTCATTGATGGTAAGGGTGACAACCGTCATTATGGCACCTCCGTTGGAGATTTATCCCGTTTGTGAGTTCCTGGAGATTTCTAAGGGGATTTCCTGCCGAACTGACATACACCGGCCGGGCAATGATGGTCCTTGATGTGCGCCTCGTATTCGTCTCGGAAGTAACGCAAAGTGCTGTAGATGGGATTGGGAGAAGTCTGCCCCAATCCGCACAGGCTGGTTTCCTTCACCATGAGGCAGAGCTCCTCGAGCTTGGTCAGGTCGTCCATGGTGGCGGAACCATCGGTGATGTGTTCGAGAATCCGGTGCATCTGCACGGTCCCGCCGCGACAAGGATTACACTTTCCGCAGCTCTCATCCATGCAGAATTCCATGAAAAACTTGGCCACATCGGGCATGCAGCTTGTTTCATCCATGACGATGAGCCCGCCGGAACCCATGATGGAGCCCAACCTTGCCAGGCTTTCGTAGTCGATGGGAACATCGAGGAATTCGGCTGGAATGCAACCGCCGCTGGGTCCTCCCGTCTGAGCGGCCTTGAAAGCACGTCCGCCCGGGATGCCTCCGCCGATGTCGAAGACGATTTCCCGAAGAGTGATCCCGATGGGGACCTCAATCAGGCCTGTGTTCACAACCTTTCCGGCCAGGGCAAAGATCTTGGAACCCTTGCTCTTCTCTGTGCCGAAACTGGCGTACCACTTGGCTCCCTTGTTGATGATCATGGCAATGTTGCCGAAGGTTTCCACGTTGTTGATCAAGGTCGGACTGCCCCACAGGCCTTTGTGGGCCGGATAGGGAGGACGCGGCACCGGCTGGCCGCGGCGCCCCATGATGGACTGGAGGAGAGCCGTTTCCTCGCCGCACACAAAGGCTCCCGCTCCCATGCGCAAATCGATGCGGAAATTGAAAGGACTGTCCATGATGCGGTTTCCGAGCAGCCCCTTGCGCTCGGCCTGCCGTATGGCCTTCTCCAGGCGCTTGGCTGCCAGGGGATACTCTCCGCGCACGTAGATGTAACCTTGATCGGCACCAACGGCATAGCCGGCGATGGCCATGCCTTCGAGCACCCGGTGGGGATCCGATTCCATGAGAGTCCGATCCATATACGCTCCCGGGTCCCCCTCGTCCCCGTTGGCCACCACATACTTCCGCTCTCCCGGGGCCTTGCGCACCATCTGCCACTTCAAGCCGGTGGGATAGCCGGCGCCCCCGCGCCCGCGAAGCCCGCTGGCGACGATTTCTTCACAGACCTCCTCGGGGGTCATTTCCTGCAGGACATGCCCCAGGGCCGCGTATCCGCCCTTGGCGATGTAGCTCTCAAGTCGCTCAGGATCCACCAGTCCACTGGCGGACAAGACGATCTTTTCTTGTTTGGCGAAAAAGGGAATGTCATTGGGCAGAATCTTGTCATCCAAGCCGGGTGCCTCTCGTTGTTGTACATGCCTGGCGACAATCGACTCCACCATATCCACCGTCACGCTTTCGTAAATGACGTCCGGCTTTCCTTCCATCTTGACTGTGACCAGCGGTCCTCGGCTGCAAGGGCCCATGCAACCCGTGGCGACCGACTCCACCTCTGCCTGCACCTGGCCGGCTTCTATGGCTTGCTTCAAAGCCGCCAGGATCGCCTCGGCTCCGGAGGAGATGCATGGAGTGCTCATGCAGCAGAGAATTCGGCAGCGAAACTTCGCTTGATGGTCCAGTTCAGCCTGGGCCGTTACCTTGAGTTCTTCTCGGTTCATAACGCTGTTTTCTCCTCAGATTCTGACGTTGTCATGTGGATTCGCCCATGATCCCCCGGTGGATTTCCCCCGACCTTTTGTCGGGAATTACCCCGGCGCTCGGCTTCTATTCCATGTGGTCTCCTCCCCGAGAATGTTCCGTTATGGGGGCGGATCCCAAGAATCAAGCAGGTCCGCCGTTACCGCCGTTGCCACCCGCGACGATGGAACGCACCTTCTCCACCGCGGTCTCGGGGGTTTCCTTCCCATGCACCACGTTGTCCAAAACAACTACCGGTGCCAACCCGCAGCAGCCCAGGCACCGAGTGGTGGTCAGCGTGAGTTTGCCGTCATCGGTAGTCTGACCGGCCTTCACGTTAAAATGCTGCTCCAAGGTTGCCACGATGTCCGCGGACTTTCCGACATAACAGGCAGTACCCAGGCATACGATGCACGAATGTTCGCCCTGGGGTTTGAGGGAGAAGAAGTGATAAAAAGTGGCCACGCCATAGACCCAGCTGAAGGGAAGCCTCAACTGCCGCGCAATGTAAATCATGGCATCCTCGGTCAGGTAACCGAAGGCCTCCTGGGCCGCGGTGAGGACCTCAATGAGCGCGTCCTGTTGATACTGCTGTCGTTTCAAGACCCGATCAATTCCCTTGAAGCGTGGATCCCCCATGGGATGCTCCTCTGCATCCTTTTTTTTAGGAGTGGTTCCGGCCATAGCAGTTTCCTCCGTGTCGCCGATTCTGGTGGTTATCATTAAGTACTTCATTAATGGTATCGACTAACTACACTCCATTCTCCTTCATCCATCGCCTTCCCTCTGGGAAGTGGAAAGGCGAGATGGGGAAGGAACCACCTAAACCAAGTGTACGATAAATCAGGACCTACTGACTTAACGATATATAAATGTAACATGCCACATTAGCCCATTAGGGAGCATAATGAACCCAAAGAACCAAGTCAACAAATTTTTATCTGAAACAAAACTTTGTTTAATGTAGGCAAACTCAAACGAGGAAAGAGAGGGGGAAACCTGAACTCGTGAAAATTGGTGAAAAAAGTAGATCGGTTGGTAGTAATGCCCAACCACGGTGGTATGTGCTGTGGATGCCCGGAGTAAAACCGGCAAAGCCGGAAATAGGCGAACCGGCAAAACAGGTTGCCGTGGGTTCGTCTCTCGTTATGCCGATCCGGGTATCCGGGTCATGACGGCCGTATGTGTCCACGGTCTCAATGGATTTCCATTGCCTGAACCGGGCGCCCAGCGGTTCTATATGGCCGAATTCCTCCAGGTCGACCCCGGAATGAGACCTCAATTTCCCATCTTCCCCTCCCAACCTCGATCTCCATGAACCCAATGCACCCCCACAACTCGCAGGACAGCGGGGTTCAGCGGGAATTGCCTACCTGCTCATCGGCGAATGCCTGTTGGGGACGGAAATGTTCAAACCTCGCGAGGCAGGGAAGGCCGTGGCACCCCGTCTCACGACTTTCACGACTTTCTGGCAGGCATTTCCAATTCCACCCCGCTGCGCGAGGATCGATCTACCGTCCACTCGACTCCCTCCTCTATCCGGTTCCGGATATGAATATCCCGTTGAGGGAAAGGGATTCTGATGCCATGCTCTCGAAAAGTTTCGTATATGGCCTGGTTGATTTCATGAGTGGCGGGAATGCGATCCTCGGGGGTTCGAACGAAAAACCACAGGTTGAAATCCAGGGAGCTCTCGCCAAAAGCCTGGATAAAGACCTGAGGAGGAGGATCTTCCATGATTCGGGGGTTCTGGGCACACACATCCAAAAGCAAGCGCGTGACCAGGTTCACGTCGGAGTCGTAGGAAACCCCTACTTTGAGCTGAAGACGGGTGGGGCCTCGACCTTCATGGGTCCAATTGAGAACCCTCTGAGAGGTGAGTTGGGAGTTGGGGATAATCAGACTACAACGGTCAAAGGTTTGAAAGACGGTGCTTCTCATGCGAATCTGCTTCACCTCGCCCCACTGGCCGTCGATGACCAGCATGTCCCCGACCTTGATGGGCCTCTCGAACAAAAGAACCAGGCCGCTTACGAAATTGCCCACAATGTCCTGGAGACCGAGTCCCACTCCGACGCCGAGAGCTCCCACAATGAGTGCCAGGTTGGCCAGGGGGAATCCCAGGATGCTCAAGCCGATAAGGATGCCCAGAACCACGATCATGTATTGAAAGATGGTGGTGATGGTATAGCGAATCCCCAGGTCCCATTCGGTCCGGGGAAACACCCTGGTTTCCAGAATGCTCCGAACGAACATGGAAACCCACCGGGTGCCGTAGAAAACCAGTACCAGTAGGCCCACATTGAGGGGGGTTATCTTGACCTGTCCGATGTCGATTCCCCAGGTGAGGCCTTTCAGGATACCGACGGCCGTCGTCGGGGTGATCCCCCAGGCGAGCAGGCCGCCGATTATCGCCGTGGCCCACGCCAACCAGGAGATTGCTTTACCGGACCAGTCATACAGGCGTGTCAGCCATTCTCCACTGACCGAAGAGCGCCGGGCGAGGTATCCATCCTTGGGGTGCCACAAGTAGTGAACCGACTTGTGGAGACCCAGTCCAGATATCATTGTCAGGAAGAAAACCCCCAGTGATGTCACGGTCGAATGGACCAGGTAGACGGACAGGCCGTGAAACGAGAGCAAATCAGCCAGGATAATGGCGACAAGCAAGAAAAGAAGAACCCCCCAGACGATCTTGGTTGATCTGCTCCAGAATTCCCCTCTATTATCCCCAGCAAGCTCTGAGAGCAACCTCTGGAGATGATGGCCCCGAAAGATCCACAGAGGCAGGGCCAGCAGTCCTCCCTCGAACAGGTACCGCATGAAATGCCGGGTCGGCTCTGGGAAACCGAGTGCCTGTGCCGTGTAAAGGGCCAAAGATCCAAGGATCCCATAAGCAGCCAGCAGCCTCAGTCCTCGAGAATAGTACCGGCCGGTGTCGGGCGTCAGAGGCAGGATTCCTCCGTCCCGGCTGCCTGCAAGCAGGGAGTGGAGAAACTGGAACGAAAGCCGCAGGAGCACATAAGTGGCGAGAACCGCCATCGCCAGTCTCGCCGGAGCCGAAGACCAAAGCTGGAGGCCCCACAACCCGATCCCGAGAAGGAAGATGAGACCAACCGGGAAAAGGAAACGAAGGAGAACCTTGGGAATTTCCACCAAAATTCGCAGGAACACGTCAGTGGTGGAGTCTTGCCACAGGATCAGCCGCGGCAGCACCACGGCACGAATCTTCCCGGCTCCCCATCGAAGCAGCACGATAGAGATACAAAGCCCCAGCAGAAGGGGGATCTTGCCGGCCACAAAACGGAGGATCGCTCCCGAAAAGACCAGGGTCACCAGCCACTGCCGGCCTTGATCGATCATCATCTCGATAGATTGCCAGACTCCCCCCACTTGGTCCTTGGCTGTGAGAACGGACTCCCTTTTGAGAAACTTCACCTTTCGGATTTCTTCGACGGTTCGAAGCTGGGACAGGAGGTCATCCAGGATCCGAACCTGGTTTTCCACGATCTCGGCCCTCTTGTTCGCATACTCCAACAAACGGTCCAAACCGCGTTGAATTGCCCTCAAGATGCGCAAATAGGCATGGAAGGACTCTTCC
Organism: Syntrophobacteraceae bacterium; assembly: GCA_018053185.1. Taxonomy (GTDB): domain Bacteria; phylum Desulfobacterota; class Syntrophobacteria; order Syntrophobacterales; family Syntrophobacteraceae; genus JAGPLX01. The sequence continues at coordinate 6,642 of JAGPLX010000034.1, read as the reverse complement.
ATTTCGCGGGACCAGGCAGCGGGATCCACGGTATTTCGCAGATTTTCCATCTGTTTTTCCAGGACCGCCCGAGATTCCTGAACTATGGTCCGTTCCTGTTTGAGTGACTCGATCTGCCGCGCCAAATCGGATTGGACGCGCAAGGTCTTGGATTTCTGTGTGGAAAGGATCGCGATTTGTTCCTGGATCTGGGACAGGGACATCTCCTGGACGATGATGGAAGTCTTCACCGTGGCCGCAGTCACCATGAGCGCCTGCAGGTCTTTTTGAGCATCGAGATAGGCTTCCCTGGCCTGGGTGACGCGAGATCGCACAGCGGAAAGCTCCCCTTTGCGCGCGATTCTCCCCTCCTCCAGGACCTGAGGAAGAATCCCCGGGGAAAGGAGTACAGCCCCGGTCTTTTCGGTTGAGGCAAGGTTTGTCGGTTGACCGTGGATCCCCCCCGGGGAAAGGCACAGAAGTCCTGCTGTCACCCCGAGCATTAAAAGGAATCGAACTGAGTGGATCTGTTGCATCATTTCTTTTATTTTTTTCTTCCCTTGCGGAGTTCAAGCCAGTCTTCCATTTCCCGCACGGTTTTCATCAAGTGGTAGCGGCCGTCGGCGAATACCCCGTAGTCTCCCCCACCTCCCATGGCCGTGGAAAACCGAACGGAATTTGCGTAGAACAGCCAGCCGCTGCACCACACCCTCTCGATGTATTCATCAAAAGGATTCCCTTTTTTCTCATGACTGGTGGCAAGATTCCGCTTCCAGATTTCTCCCAGGATCTGGGTTGCGGCCAAAACCGTGCGGTTGGTGGTCTCGATGGAATTGTCCAAGCGGTTCCAGAACCCATCCACCCAAGATTGATGATGGCAAGCCAGGCAGGCAGCCTGCATCCGGCTGGTTGCCTCAGCCCGTTCCTGATCGTTCCACAGGTATTTCGCTGCAAAAGAACCGTCAAAATCCGTGGGCAGAGGCAGGCCGGCCCGGTTTCGTATGGGAGCGAGGTCTGCCTCTCGGGGATGGGGATGGGCGTAAATGATGCCGAAGATACGCCACGGGAGACGATTTTTTACCTCGTGAGACCGCTGGACCAACACCTTGCCTTCGGGGTCCACCAGCAGACTGATGTGACAGGCGGCGCAGGTCGGCGCAGTGAAATCCTTCCCGATGGTCCAGGGAACTTCTTCGAAATTCCAGGTGGATTGTTTGGAGGAGAAAATATTTCCGTGCTTGCTTCCTTCATAAACCTTATAAGCAGGAACATCCGGTCCCATGTGACATTCCTTGCAGGTATAAGGCTTCCTGGCCATCTCGATGGAAAACTCGTGCCTCGAGTGGCAGGCGGAGCATGAACCCTTGCTTCCGTCCAGGTTGATTCGTCCGGTGCCTTGATTGGGCCATGCCGAGATCACGGGAAAGGTCATCTCTCCCATTTCCGTGTCCCGGGTGACGGTTCCCTTCACCTCGAGCCTGGTCCCATGACAGTAAAGACAAGAGTCGGCGTCGGTCAGATCATTGGCGGGTTCCGACGCCCCTTTGCCCTTGGCAGGAACAGGGGTGTTGTTGATTGCCTGCATGAGCATCCGATACACGGGGTTGTCCACGAGATTTCCGTAGGCATGGGCCATGAGGTTCCGGTCGTATTGTTCCGACTCCTGAGTGTGGCAGGTGGCACAATCCTTGGGGCTCACCACCACATGGATCTTGACACCGTTGTGCTCGAAAGTGTCCTGGTGAGCATCGGGGCGGAGGCCATGACACTCGGCGCATCCCACGGTCACCCCCTGGAGGGTTTCCGGAATTCCCTGCCCTGTCACCTTCCTGGCCAGTCCCTCCACTGTGGCAGCCTGTCCGGGCGTCGTGCCTGCATGCCGGCTTTTCTTCCAGCCTTCCACAAGGCCGGGGTGAAGGCCGGCGTGACACCCCAGGCATTCTTCCGTGGCAGGGCTGTTGGGAACCTCCCCCGCACAGACACCATTGCCCGCACAGACAACAAACAGAACCATGATAAAAAGGAGCCATGTTCTCATACTGTTCCGTCTCCTGTTTTAGTGGAAACTTGTAAAGGACAGAGGGAAACCACGAGGGAACATAATGCCGGTTCCTGGACGGAATGTCCACGGCCGTGAACCACGGGAGTCAGGGGCCGTCGAATTTCCTTCGGGTTCGAATCCTGTCGGAGGTTTTTTTCGTCGGGGTCTTCCCTCAGCTGCATGAAAACGGTGGGATCCATGACGGTCATGGAGTGAAGGAAGACCTTTCCCCTTGGAATTCGGTCACCAGACGGATGACATTCTCACCCAGGACGGCACGGCTCACATCCTCGGGAAATCCCATGCGCTGGATTTTCCTCATCTCGGAGACGGGGTCCCCGAAGGGAAAGTCGGAACCGAACATGATCCTGGAATAGCCATACCGCTTCACATAGTCCGAGACGATGGAGGCAGGAACAAGGGAGGTGTCGGTATAGATGTTGGGCATAGCCCAGATGCCCTCCCGCACAAATCCCTCGTAGCCGCCATTGAGGAGCCCACAGTGGGGAATGATGATGCGAATGCCCTGCGCCAAGTCGCGAATGAATGTGAGGGTGTTGTTCCATTCCTCCTCCAGACAGACGGGGAGGTTCCTTCTACGAATCTCCTGGATGGCGGCGGCGCACCTGGGATCATGGTAGTGATACACAGGTTCGTCCGCATGACGGTGCCATTTGATTCCCTTGTGTTCCGGACTCAGTTGTTCCACGGCAAAGTCGTTCCAAATGAAGAAAAAAGGAAATACCTCGAACCCGCGCCTGTCGAGTCCAAGAAGGTAGGAATTGGCTCTCTGTCTACGCTGGATCCACTGGGCATTGTCCTCGAAAAACGGATCGTACCGGTCATAGATTTCGAAAACAGGAGGAATGAGCACCGCCCCTGCAATTTCGCTTCCACGGACATGGTCCAGGTAGTCCTCCAGAGACTGGGGTGGATAGGTATCCTGAATGCCGCAATGGGCATGTGCATCGATGACCCGCGACTGCATCTTCTTGCCTCCGTTCTGGATTCCAACGAACCCCTGTTGGCAGTTTCAAGTCTCGCCCTCCCTTGGGCCTTGATCACTGGACTCCTTTTTAGCAAACCCTTTGACGGGGTTCACGGAAAAACAGCTATTTGACTCCCTCAAGGAAGTAGGTAAGGAGGGCCAGCCACAACGGGCACCGAAAAATGAGTCAACAAAAATAAAATCTTATCCGTTATTAAGATTGGATGGGAAAATACCGTAACCCGGAAGGCAAAAATCGTAACAAGGAATCCGAGCCCAGTCTTTTTCCATCCCCATGGATTCCTTCCCAGCTTGAGGGGATTCCATGGCACGATTCATGCTTATTAAAAAGGGCGGGTACGGGAAGCGGTTCTCCTCGAAGGGACGGGAACCATCCTCTTCTATGAGGTGAGAGGTGGCAATTCGGGGTCAAACTACGAACCCCGGTGAGGATTCAAGAACCCCCAAATCGCTGAGGACTCCGACCATGAAGTTTCAATGCATTCGATGTTATACCTGCTGGGGGGAAGGAAAGCCCGAGGAGGAGGGGTACTCCCACGGTCTGTGCGGCGCATGCCTCAAGGATGCCCTCACTCCCCTCTACCGCAAACGACAGATCTCCGAAGGGAACTTCGATTGTTTTGGGAGGTCCTGTGGCTATTGCGACCAACTTGCCTGCAAGTATCGCGAGATTTGCCTCTGATTGCCTGGCTCCAGAGACAGAAAAAGCCTTTTCCCCCCGTCCTACCGGCAAACTCAGGGAGCCCCGCAAGGACTGAATTCGGCTCTCACTCCGGCGCAATCCACGTCTGCCGGGGCCTTTCCCTCCCCCCTTTCAAAACCCCGCATCCCGCATATTCAAGTAGATTTTGAGAAAAACTGCGAAAACCAAACCAGGAATTCCGGAACTCGCACCTGGTCGCATGCCGAAGGAGGAACCCATGATTTCATTGAAGCAAGTCTTTGAAGTGGGAAACCCAGGCGAAGGTGATCGCAGCGGACTTCCTACCCCCCAAGAGTTTTTCCTTATGGGTGTGCCGAAGGAGAAACCGGGGGTCGCGGCCCGGGAGATCGAGGTCCTTGCGGGAATTCGGGAGCCGAGAAAACAAACCCGAAGGCTCAAGGGAACCCATTGCAGACACGACCGCCTCTCCAGGTAACGTCGGCTTCCCTCTCCCCTTCCATCAAATTCCACGGGAAACGATGGAAACGATCTTCCTAAGTTTTCTTGCTTTTTCGCATTTCCCGGTGTAACGTTAAAGACAGCTCCCTCCCACCGAGGGGGCTGAACAGACAACAGCCGAAGGGGTGCTCTCGAGTCGAGGGCTGAGATGATACCCTTGAAACCTGATCCAGATCATACTGGCGGAGGGATCGGCTAGCGCAAGTACGCCTCGGTCGGCCGTTGCCCAAAACGGCCTTTTTCGTTTCTGAACGATTTGTTTCGGAAAGGATCGTGGGGTTGCGCCTCCCATCGCCGACAAGAAGGGGAGACCCTATGCGAACTCAGCTGGATTTTGCAAAAGCGGGAATTGTTACAGAGGAAATGAAACAGGCCGTGGTGGGGGAGTCCATTTCCGCGGAGCAACTCCGAGACCTCATCGGAGAGGGGTTGGCGGTGTTGCCCAAGAATATCCGCCGTTCTTTCTCCACCATCCGAGCCATCGGTCGGAACCTGAAGACAAAGGTCAACGCCAACCTGGGAACCAGCGGCGAGTGTGCAAGCCAGGAGCTGGAACGGGCAAAACTGAAAGCGTCCCTGGACGCCCGGACGGACTCCATCATGGACTTGTCTACCGGAGGTGACCTGTCCGGGCTTCGTCACTTCTTCCTCGAACACTCGCCCGTCATGGTGGGAGCCGTGCCCATTTATTCCGTGGCCACGGAAATAGTGGCCAAACACCAGCCCCTGGAAACCATGGATCCGGACCAGCTCCTGCGCAGCATTGAAAAGCAATGCTCCGAAGGACTGGATTACATTACCGTCCACTGTGGGGTGACCCAGGCGTCGGTCAAGAAGCTGGAGGTTTATCAGCGCATCATGCCGTGTGTGAGCCGGGGCGGGTCCATTCACATGCACTGGATGCGCAAGAACCGGAAGGAAAATCCCCTCTACGAGGACTATGACGACCTGCTCGAGATTGCCCACAAATACGACGTGACCTTGAGCCTCGGGGATGGGTTTCGCCCGGGCACCATCCTGGACGCAATCGACGGGGCACAGATCGAGGAACTGATGGTTTTGGGGGAACTGGCGCGGAGGGCATGGCAACGCGGGGTTCAGGTCATGATCGAAGGCCCCGGCCACGTGCCCCTCAACGAAATCCAGTCTCACATCCACCTGCAAAAGAGGCTTTGCCGGGGAGCTCCCTTCTATGTGCTGGGTCCCCTGCCCACAGACATTGCCGCAGGATACGATCACATCACTTCGGCCATCGGAGGTGCATTGGCTGGAGCCGCCGGAGCGGATTTCCTGTGCTATGTGACCCCTGCCGAACACTTGGGGCTTCCGGTGGAAGAAGATGTGTACCAGGGGGTGATGGCGGCACGCATCGCGGGCCATGTTGCAGACATCGCCAAGGGGATTTCCGGGGCTCTCGATCGGGATCGGCGCATCTCGGTGGCTCGCCAGAACCTGGACTGGGAGGGAGTCATACGGGAGTCTCTGGATCCGGAACTGGTGAAGCGACGACTGCAGGTCACCGAGGACCGGGAGGCCTGCAGCATGTGTGGGAAGCTCTGTGCCGTGAAAATCAGTCGGCAGGTGCAAAACGCCTGACGGGGTTCCGACGGTAAAGACACCCTTTCTCCGGCCCTTTGCCTGACGGTGGAGGCAGGGGAACCGGTGGTTCCATCGGGTACGGCAAGCTTCGAGTGGAGGTGCCCCCATGGGCAAACCGACCTACAAGGAACTGGAGCAGCGGATCCAGAAATTGGAGCAGATCGTCAATCTCAAGGTCTATCCCCAGGAGATCCATCGGGAAGGGCGACCTCGGATCTACTTTCGGATGGGGCCTGACTGGGTCTTCGATTTCTTCGACAAGGGGATCGCCGACTTCACCGGGTATGATCTGGAAGAATTCTTGGATCGAAAGATCCACTGGCTGGACCTGATTCATGAGGAAGACCGGGGTCCGCTCCTCGATACCATCCGTGTGGCCATGGAGTCGGACCGGTATTGCCTGGCGGAGTTCCGAATCAGGAAGAAGACAGGGCAGACCTGCTGGGTGCGAATGTCCGGCCCTATTTTTTGTGACGAACGCGGACAGTTGCAGCACATCCAGGGGATTCTCTGCGACATCACGGCGCAAAAGAGCATAGGAGTGACGCTGGATTCGGAACATGAAGTCTTCGTCTGGGTGGCCAACAACCTCGAGGACGGCATCTATATCGTCTCGGACGACTATCGCATCCAGTTCATGAACAAGGCCCTGGTGGAGATCATGGGAGACCAGGTGGGCAAGACTTGCTACCAAGCGCTGTTCCACCGTGAATCCCCCTGTCCGCGGTCCGCTTCGGACGCTTTCAACCAGGAGAGCTGCGGCATCCATCAATACTACCTGGGAGAAATGGGCAGGACATTTGAAGTTCGCAGTTTTCCCATCAAGACGCGGTACGGGGTTGGAAAGCTCGG
>JAGPLX010000005.1 GCA_018053185.1 Syntrophobacteraceae bacterium | reverse complement strand
GAAGGACATTGGGCATGAGCTCGGGAAAAAGAGCGGGATTTCCTCCTCCGCGGCAGGTCAATGCATGAGTCGCTGGACCTGTGTGGGAAATCGTCGATAGATTTCGTGGGCCATCGTCACAAGCCAGGTCTCCAAGACCTCGTAGCCGGGAAGAGACAAGGGTTCGGGAACGGCCATCTTTTCAAGGGAGATGGGATACAGACAAAGGCTCCGCTCTACAGCCGCCAGTTCCCCCGGCGTGAAGTTCTCTCCCAGGAAATGTTTCCTCTCCAGGGCCTGGGTATCAAGGCTTTTGAGGAAGCTCAGGATGTTCAGCAAGTCGTAGTTTTTTTGAAAGCATGAAATGTTGCGGTTTACCGCCCGGCATTCGAGTGACAGTTCTTCGTATTCCTTCCGATAAATCTCCATCCAGTGATGGAACCTGCGGTAGGCTTCCAGGAGCAGTTTTCGATACTTTGCCTTTTGAGTGAGGGCTCGCACCCGGATCATTCGGACTGTCCGGGGAAAATGATCGTGGAAGCAATCATTCCAAAAGGAGGAGGGCGAAATGTGGAGCAGCATTTTGAACCGATCCACCGTGTCCCGGTTGATGAGCAATCCCCCCACTCGGCTCAGACGTTTCCCTGTTTCGGCAGCCAGGCAACGGACCCTCTCGGCTCTCTGTTCGATGTCCTCTATTTGAAGCAGGACCAGTTGCCGTTCCGTGAGATAGTTTTCAACGACTTCTTCTTTGACCTGGCGGGTAAGGCTCGCAACAAAATCGTCTTCCATGAGTCACCCTCGGCTCGAGGCCCCTCACGAATACATCCGCTCAATGAGGTTGCAGAAGGTAGGTCTGTGGATTGAGAAGAACCGTCGTTCGCCCGGGAAAGTACCGTCCACCGTATTTCAGGACCTTGACTCGAATGACATCGGGAATAGGTTCCAGGAGAACAATCGCATCAAACAGGTCATCCATCTCGTGGCATGGATAGGGAATCCCCCGTTCGTTGATGATCGAGAGGTGACGATGCATGCGGGCCGACATCCACACAGAAACTCCCTGTTTTCGGGCGGAGTCTTTGATATCTTGGACGGAGGCCCGGGAAATCCGGTCAAAATCCAGGCCGTCCAACACCACCACCGCAGCCTGAAATTGGGCCTGTTCCCTGAGGTTTTGCAAGCTTTGGTCCAATTTGGCCGGGCTGAACGTGTGGTGCAGGTAGGCATGAATGAACCGCAGCGGTTCGATATGCTGTTGGATTCGAGGGACATCCCGGAGATGTTCGGGGCCCAAAATATTTTTCAGAAACTCCCCGTACCAGATCTTGATTTTATCCGGCGTTTCGTCAATGCAAACATGAAGTACGGGAAATCCGTGGATAAGGCTTTCCAGGGCAATGTGTGTCAGGCAAGCGGTCTTTCCCACCCCAGCAAAAGCCATGAGGACCCCGATTTCCCCCGGGTTCAGGGGTTTTCCCAAGGCTTTTTGCATCATCTCGACGGGATGGGGGGCCGCCCTCTGGACATCGTGCATCTGTACAACTCCTTTTCAAAATTTCCTCTGCAGCATGAAGCCGTAAACCCCTGGGCCCGATCATGCGATCATGGCCTATATCCAGGGATTATTTCACAGGCAGGGAGAAAGCGGGTAACAATTTCTGAAAACCGGCTGCCGTTCTGAAGCCTTTCACTTCTTTTGAAGCTTCTGTTCCTCCTGGGCCTTTCGGACGATTTCTTGGGCGATGGCTTTGGGAACGGGGCTGTACCGTGAGAATTCCATGGTGAACTCCGCCTTCCCCTGGGTAGAAGAACGAAGAACTGTTGAGTACCCGAACATCTCTGCCAGGGGGACTTCCGCTTCGATGGTAGCGAAGGCGCCGTCTTCGGAACTGCACACAATCAATCCTCTCCGCTGATTCAACGTTCCCAGTACCAACCCCTGGAATTCCGAGGGAGTCTCCACGACCACCCGCATCACGGGTTCCAATAGGATAGGCCGTGCCATGGCATAGGCTTCCCGAAAGGCCCCGATCGCCGCCTGCTGAAAGGCCAAATCCGAAGAATCCACGGAGTGAGCGGCCCCATCATTGAGGACCACCCGCACGCCCACAATGGGGTATGAAGCCAGGGACCCCTTCGACAGGCAAGCTTGAAAACCTTTCTCGCAGGAAGGAATGAATTCGGTGGGGATGGATCCTCCCGTGATCTGGTTCACGAACTGGAAATCCCCTTCAGGACAGGGTTCCAAAAAACCAGCTACCCTCCCATACTGTCCGGCTCCTCCAGTCTGCTTTTTATGAGTGTAATTGAAATCCGCTCGTTCGGTGATGGTCTCACGATAGGCCACCTTCGGGGCTCCCGTTTCCACATCCGACTGGTATTCCCGCTTCATGCGTTCCACGTAAACATCCAGGTGCAGCTCGCCCATGCCGCAGATAATGGTCTCTCCGGTCTCCTCATCCAAGAAAGTCCTGAATGTGGGGTCTTCCTTGGTGAATCGGGCGAGAGCCTTGCTCATGTTCATCTCCGCTTTCTTGTCCCTGGGCTTCAAGGCCAGGGAAATGACCGGAGTGGGGACATGCATGGAAGTCATGACATAGTTTACACGTCCGTCGGTAAAGGAATCCCCGGAAACACAATCGACTCCGAAGAGAGCCACGATCTGGCCGGCGACCGCTGTCTCTATTTCCTCCATCTGGTCGGCGTGCACGCGGATAAGACGTCCGACCTTGGTTCTCTTGCCCGAACGCATGTTCACGATGGTGTCCCCTTTCCGGAGAGTCCCCTGATAGAGACGCACGAAGGTGAGCTGACCGTATCGGCCGACCTCGAGTTTGAAAGCCAGCATCACCAGGGGCAAATCCGGGGCATTGCACAAACCCACTCCGGCTTCGTCTTGATCGAGGTCCAGGGCTTCATTGGCCTTGTCCAAAGGGCTTGGAAGATATCGGCACACAGCATCCAGAAGAGGCTGAATACCCTTGTTTTTGTAGGCAGACCCCATGAGAACCGGGGTCATTTGCAGCGACAGCGTCCCCCTTCGCACGGCCTGGTGAACCAGTTCCTCCGTCACGCGTTCCTCCAGGATCGCTTCGGTGAGTTCATCAGAATACAGGGAAAGGGCGTCCAGCATCTCCTCCCGCTTCTCCATGGCCAGGTCCATGAATTCGGAAGGGATTTCCGTCCGGATTACCCGCGAACCATGATCCCCCTCAAATCTCAGGGCCTCCATGGCAATCAGGTCGATCACCCCTTCATGGCCTGCTTCCAAACCCAAGGGAATCTGCAGGGGAATTGCATGATGATGGAGCTTCTCCCTGAGCTGACGAACCACGCGGAAAGGATCGGCACCCGTGCGATCACACTTGTTGATGAAGGCAAGCCTCGGGACCTGATAGCGCAGCATCTGACGATCCACCGTCACCGACTGGGACTGAACTCCTCCAACGGAGCAGAGGACCAGAACGGCACCGTCCAGAACCCGCAGTGCACGCTCCACCTCGATGGTGAAATCCACGTGGCCCGGAGTATCTATGATGTTGATGGAGTAGTCCTTCCATGTGCAGTGGGTGGAGGCGGATTGAATAGTGATGCCTCTCTCCTTCTCCAACTCCATGAAGTCCATGGTGGCTCCCACACCGTCTTTTCCTTTGACGTCATGAATGGCATGAATTCTTTGGGTATAATACAAGATGCGCTCCGTGAGAGTGGTCTTCCCCGAATCGATGTGAGCGCTGATACCGATGTTCCGAATTTTGGAAAGATCCTCGACCATAAGAGACTCTTCCACACTCCTTTCCGAAGGAAGTCGTCGCGGCGGCTGGGGTCACGACAAAACAAAACGGGCACTCACTGCCTGTGCCCGTTGGGAGTTCGGCTATGTAACAGAATTCGAACTGGAAGGAAAGACCCGATTGGACAGGTACCCTTCTCAGTGTCCGGTCATCTCTTTGCCACCGCTTGTCCGGAGCCTTTGGTCGAGGCTTTTTCCTTGGAATCGGCGGCAGAGGGCATCGTCGGCTTCTTCACCGAATTGGATGTTTTTCCCTTTGTCGAAAGAGCGACCATGTTTTTGGAACTGGAGGAAAAGATGGGCGCTGTTTTCTTGGAAGACAAAACCGCCTTTGGGGGGGGAGCCGAACGCTTGCTCTGGGATTTTTCCGTTACGTGGGTTGAGTTCTTGCCCTGGAGCGCGCTCTTGCTTTGGGACAAAGTCTTTTGTCGGGTCCCGCTTTTAAGTTCTGTGGGCGTTTTGGACCCAGCCGCCCTGGAATCCCGGCTCCCGGAACCCACCTTCCCCAACGCGGCATTCCTGTCCCTGGAGCGGGAGTCCCCCCTGGAGGCTTTGGTATCCTTCTTCGAATGCTCCGCTGCGGACGATAGCCCTTTGGGAGCCGATGCAAACTGGGCGAGACGAATTCGTTGCCCCGGCTTCAAAACTGCATCCCTTTTCAAACCGTTCATCTGACAGAGAGCATCCAAAGGAATTCCGCTCCTCCTCGCAATCTTGGCCAAGGTATCGCCTTTGGTGGAGGTATAGGTGGCTGTGGTAAAATCCTTATCCCGCGAAGATTCCTTCAGCACCGTCTGACGGGTCGAGTTCTCCGGGTTGGACCTGGACCTTGCCGTGGAAATCACCGTGGATCCGGAACCTTGGTGTGCCGTCACCTTGAGCTTTTGACCGGGCTTCAGCTGCGGAACTTTCTTGAACCCGTTCATCTGCATCAGTGTCTTTAGGTCCATATTGTTCTTCTTGGCGATGGATGCCGGCGTATCTCCCCTCTGAACGGTATAAGAATTGACCGGAGGCGACTCCACCACCCTTTCCCTGGACGCTCGTTTCACCACGGGAATTGGGGACTCTTCAGCAGCATCGGAAATGGATTGCACCGGCGGAGCATTGGGTCGGACCGGACGCAGCGCAGCAAACTGTACTGGTGGGACCTCGAAGCTGGGAGTCAGGGCCTGAGCCAGGTGAACCGGTTCGAGCTCGAATCCTCTTTTGTAGAAGACCAGACAATGCCCCGGGGAAAGCGCCGAGCCTCCGCCCAGCTGGTTCCATCGGCACAGATCCCGGTACTGCACGCCGAAGCTTTGGGCCAGAGCCTCAAGACTGCTTTCATTGCCCTTGACGTAGTAGTTGACTTTCTTAGGCAGGAATGCCTGCTGAGCCATCTCAATGACCGTTCGTTTCTGTTCATCCATTCCGGCCACATGTGCAGCCAGGGTGGACCAGGGAGTGTAGAACCGAACGTGGATGTGATCGTAATGGTTGGCTACATGATTGATGATGGCCCTTCGAGAACCCCCGAAAACGCGTTCGAGAAAGGCAGAGTCGGCACCGCGAGCGGCGGCATAATCATACAGAAGCCGCTGGATTCTTCGGTCCAGGAAAATGTATTGGACACGCTGGGAGCGGATGAGACCCTCGATCAGGCACCAGGTCTTGGGAACATCGAGATTCTCCTCGTTCATGGGAACAAAGGTGTCGGAGCTGCGATTCCCCTTAAGATACATGCCGACATCCACATCCCTGCCGTTCTGGTGGGATCTGTGGTGGTTCATCCACCCTCCTCCCTCCTGAGAGAAATCCCCCAGAAAGACGTCGCAGGTACCAGAATGCTGTTCCCGTACACGATCAATCGCATCCAGCAATGCACCGATGACCTCGGGAGTTGTGTAAGAACGCTCCTGATCTCTCAGGTTGTACCCCTGAAAGAGGTTGGGAAAGGGAACTCCGTTGACGAGCCGTCCGTGATAAGGCTGGCCCACGGAGGCAGTGAAGGCAAGAACTTCACCAAAATTTATGATAACTACCGGGAAACACACAAAAACAAGGCATAATACAACGAACCGCGTTCTTAGGCAGGAGTTAAACCAACCCATTCATTCCTCCTCCTATATAATGATCTATTGAAAGTGTAGATTATTAACCAGCACGATAAGGAATCGCGCAAAGATGTCCTTCATTACCGAAAAAAGAGATTGGTGTCAAACCTTTTTTGGGGAGAAAAAACTCAAAATTTGCGATATGGAAGCTAACTCATGGAATATAGTATGTAATACTCGATTGCCCCGTATGTTGAAAAGCACTCTCCCAGATATCAGACAGAGAAAGCAGAGAAAGGGCTTCTTAGGCGAGAGATAACTGGCTAATACCCATACCCCTTTGAAACCGTTTCAGTTATCCAAGTATACCCGTCCTTTGCAGGAAATTCGGTACAGATAGTTAGGAACGTTGAGTTTCCTCTTCCACGAACCATCCGTACAGATCGCCACAAAAGACTACCTGTCCGTTGCCGTCTGAAGTGGCGGGAATGTATTCTATGATGATGGGAATGGGCTGGTTGAACCTCACAAAGGCTTGGCGGTTGTAATTCTCGAGGAAGGACTCGGTTTTGGCCACGGCTGGATTCTGATCGTCGGCAAGAAGAGTCTGAGCCAGTTCCCAGGCTTTTTCCACCCGAATGCATCCGTGAGAAAAATCCCGTTTAGCCCTTTGGAACAGCTGCTTTTTGGGCGTGTCGTGAAGGAAGATGGCGTAGGCGTTGGAAAATTCGAACTTCACCCTGCCCAGGGGGTTGGTCGGTCCGGGAAGTTGAAACAGACGAGGTTCCCCCCAAGGGTAATTGGATGACATCTTCACATAACCGTGCTTTTCGAGATACCGAGGATCCGCGGCGATCTCGTCGCTCAGCTCCCGGCGTATCCGGTCGGAAACATACCAGCGGGGATTGAACACTACCTGCTCAATGACGCTGGCAACGGATGGTGTTTGATTTTCTCCGATCCATCGCCCCTGAACCCTGATTTTCTTCCCCGCGGCTTTACCCACAATGACCCGGTGCTCGGCCTGGATTTTTCCTTCGCGGTAGTATTCGAGCAGGAATTGGGGAATATTGATGCGAACGAATCGATCATACGGCCTCGAACGGCTCTGACGAAGCTGACGCATACTCTCTCGAATGAGCTGAGCTTTCTTGTCATAAGGGACATTGAGCCACTCCCGGGTTCTTTGACCCACGGTCCCATCGGCCTCGATCAGGTGATATCGCTGAAACCGGCGGACCGCTTCCGTGGTGGCGTGATCGAAATGTCCCGAAGCCTTTCCTGTGTAGAAACCTTCCTGGGCAAGTCTTTTCTGAAGGCTGGCCACTTCCGGTCCTGAATCCCCCTGGCGCAAGGTCTTGCTGGCATGGAAACGGTGCCATTCCTGTTGAGCCGCAAGGTCGCGGTACCGGGCCAGGGCTTTTTTGAGTGTGGCGTAATGGGGCGAAGAGGGTGCCACGGTTCGAAGAAAATCTGCCATGGAAATTTGTCCCGCCAGGACCTTTCCCTGAATTTCCTGGGAAAATGGATTCATCTCCCGGGCATAACGCACGAGACACTCTGCCAACCTCACGTCCATTTCGGCCGTGAGGCGCAAAAGCTTCCCGTAACGAGGGTCCTTTGCCTTATCTGTTTGGGGGTAGGTTTCCGTGACCGGGGAAACACCCGGGGCCGCTGTCGGGGAGGCGGACGGCGTCCCAGAGGACGCCGGCGTGGAAGTCTTTTCCGCAGGAGGGGGAAGACCCATCCCCGATGGACTCATAGACCCCGACCAGCCGGACTCCAGAGCCGTCCGCAATTCCTCGACTTCCCCAAGCCTCTTTTTCAAAAAATCCAGGGGAAAAGCGGCGGGATCTATGGCCTCGCTCTCCACATCCTCGAGCCTTTGAAGGAATAGAGCAACATCAGGAGAGATCTGAAAGCGAACATTGAAGAACAGGGGTTTCCATTCCTTCTGAGCATAGGCATCCAGTAGAACGTTGGGCCCGGGATCTCTCAGATACTCCTGAGGAATTGCCTCCCACAGTGCGGCACGCCACAGAGAATCCGTTTCCTCGGCATCCGAGGACTGATCCTTGGGAGGCGAGATATGCTCCATACTAGGGGCGGTCTCACGCGCAAAGGAAGCCCTGGAGTGAAAACCGCTGGAAAAAAGGATCAGAGAAAATACGATCATCCTGATGACTACACGTCTCGATGTGGTCCTTTTCACCATGGTTCATTCCGCTGTTTTTCTGGAAGTCGTATTAGGGCCATTTCCGTCGCTGCTTTTATCCATCCACCCCTGGGTTCATCTCTTCATACAGGCGAATCTGCTCGGAAAGCGACAGCTTTCGAGGCAGGCCGGTCTTCCCTTGGACGCTCGAATCTCGACAAGATCGACACCGAACTTCCGAGCAAAACTGGCAGAAGTGACAATCCGGACATGGGTATTTCCTGGCACCCTCGCCCTGCTTCTTTCTGGGTTCGTAAACGTGCTTCAATCCCGCCACTGGGATGAAGCAGCCCTCGGTTCCCTGCCCGTGCGCGTCCATAATGTCATCCCTTTCACAGCATGAGACCTGCCCCCTTGTCCAGCCCCTTCGACCTCTCCTGTGGAATCGGCCGCCGAAGGAAAAGGGGTCTCGCGATATCCTTGCACGGCACTCATTATAAGTTCCTCCCGCCTCCAAGCCAAGGGGATAAAGGCCTTCCCGCTACCGCAGATTTGTGCTAACTGCAAGACCCCAGTAAAGACCGGATTGAAGCACTTTTTCGCCCCCTGCGATCAGGAGACGCAGCTGCCTCCAAGGGTCGGGGACTGCTTCGTTCGAATGGCGGCTGCTTAGCCGTCGTCGTTTGGTCTTTTGGAAGGGCACTGAGCGGAAAAATGCGCTCCGAGTGGATGAACACGCACCGGAGGAGGAGACCTTGACTCGGGGGCATGACTATTGGATGGCAATGGCGTTGGATGAGGCCAGGAAGGCTTACGAGGAATTGGAAGTACCGGTGGGAGCCGTCCTGGTGGGAGACGATGGGAGGGTTTTGGCCCAGGCCCACAACGCTTCGGTGCACCTGTGCGACCCGACCGCCCACGCTGAAATTCTCGCCCTTCGGCAAGGAGCTCGAGTACACGGGAACTACAGGCTCCCGGGAACCACCTTGTATGTGACTTTGGAACCCTGCCCCATGTGTTATGGAGCGATGATCCATGCCCGGGTTCAAACCCTGGTCTTTGGGGCATCGGACCCCAGGGCCGGTGCGGTGGGCAGTGCGGTGGACTTGACAAAGGCACCGGTTTTCAATCATTATGTCTGTGTCATACCGGGCGTGAGGGCCGTGGAATGCGCCGAGCTGCTTCGGCGGTTTTTTCAAGAACGACGCTAAAGAAGAGAAGATATCCCGGGGAGAGGTACCGAAGTGGCCGTAACGGGGTCGACTCGAAATCGACTTGTCCTGTGAAGAGCAGGGCACGTGGGTTCGAATCCCACCCTCTCCGCCAAAGATCAATACAAGGCCTTCTGTGGCGGTCGCCCGTCTTTTACCGCGGAGAGATGTCCGAGCTGGCTGAAGGAGCACGACTGGAAATCGTGTGTACGCCCAAAAGGTGTACCGAGGGTTCGAATCCCTCTCTCTCCGCCACTTTTTTTACTTCGTCCCGTCATTCGTTCACCTGGTCGGCTGCATATCGAGGATTTACGGCGGACTCATGCCCTACCTGGTTTTAGCAAGAAAGTGGCGCCCCCAAACCTTCGACGAGGTCATCGGCCAGCCTCACGTGATCCAAGTTCTTCAAAATTCCGTGGAATCCCGGCGTGTTGCCCATGCATACCTCTTTACGGGCTCTCGCGGGGTCGGAAAAACTTCCGTCGCACGGATTCTTGCCAAAAGCCTCAACTGTGAAAAAGGCATTTCCGTCCTTCCGTGCAACGAGTGCTCAAATTGTCGCGAGGTCACCCAGGGTAATTCCATGGACGTCATCGAAATCGACGGGGCCTCCAACCGGGGGATCGATAACATTCGCGAACTCCGGGAGACAGTTCGCTATCGTCCGGGGAAAAGCCGGTTCAAGGTTTTCATCATTGACGAAGTCCACATGCTCACCACGGAAGCATTCAACGCTCTTCTGAAAACCCTGGAGGAACCCCCCGAGCATGTACTTTTTCTCATGGCAACCACCGAACCCCACAGGATCCCGGCAACGATCCTCAGCCGATGTCAGAGGTTCGATTTTCGCAGAATTCCCGTGGACTTGATCGTGAAACACCTCAAGACCATCGTGCGACAGGAAAATGCTGCGCTCTCCGATTCCGTTCTTTACGCTATCGCCCAGGAGGCGGACGGCAGCATGCGGGATGCCCAAAGTCTGCTGGAACAACTGCTGGCTTTCAGCGGGGAAGACTTGAGAGACGAAGAGGTTCTGGACATCCTGGGCGTGGTGGACCGAAGGAGCATCCACCGGCTGGGGGAGGCCATATTGGACGGAGATCTCCCCACCTGTCTCCAGGTGGCGGAAGACCTGTACCGCAGGGGCATCGACAGCAGGCGGGCGTGCCAGCAATTGTGTGAGCATTTCCGCAATCTTCTCCTCTTTTCCCTGGCAGAGGCCCAAGGAACGGTCCAGCCGGATGTTCCCCAGGAAGAAAAACGGATTCTCCGGGAAGAAGTATGCAAAACCAGCCGGGAATCCCTCTACCTCTACTTCCAGATGCTTCTCAAAGGCGAAGAGGAGATCCGGCGTTCCAGTCTACCGAGGATGGCCCTCGAGATGCTCCTCGTACGGCTGGCTCAGCTCCCGCGGCTTTCTTCTCTCGATCAGCTGATCGCAAAGATCGCTCAGTTGGAAGGGATGTTGGCATCCGGGGCATCCCCCCCGTCCACATCCCGTGGCCATGGCGTGGCATCCCCCCTGGAACAAGCTGGGGCTGCACCACCCATCTCCTCGGAACCCGTCTCTCCCTTGAAGATCTCTTCGCCCCCCCAAGCTGCGGATCCCCCGGTCTGCGCCGGCTCCCCCCGACCACCCTCCCCGGAGGAGGTGATCGGACGCTGGCCCTCCTTCCTTCTGTGGCTCAAAGACAAAGACCCGGTGCTCGAAGCCAAGCTGCAAAACAGCCGGGTCCGGGCCAACCAGGACGGGAGCCTCACCCTGGAGGTTCTTGATATCTTCAGAGAGCAAGTGGCGAGACCCGACGCCTTGAAAAGCCTCTCAGAGGCGACTCTGACCTTCTTCTTCCAACACTTTCAGTGGAAGGTGGAGGCTCGGTCCGCCGTTTCGGTGGATTCCCCCGACACACTTAGGTCGAGGAAGCCCCGATCCACTCCCACCCGCCTTGTGCTGGAAAACCCCATCGTCCAGCAGGCCATCGAAATCCTGGGCGGTGAACTGCTCGACATCAAACGGATCCAAACCGATTCCGCCAAGCGGGCTGAGCGTGATGCCGCCTCCGCTTTCCCGGACGGCGGTTCTTTGGGAAATGATTCCCCGGGAGTCCCTGAGGAGGCAATTCGATGGAGGTGAATCGATGGTAAAAGGTTTCAACCCCATGCAACAAGTGAAGGCCCTGCAGGAAAAGATGGCAAAAATGCAGGAAGAAATGGCCCAGAAGACCGTCGAGTCTTCAGCCGGTGGGGGGATGGTCACGGTGGTGGTCAACGGACGCCAGGAATTGCTTGGCCTCAGGATTGACCCCCAGGTGGTAGATCCTCAGGACATTGAAATGCTCCAAGACCTCATTGTGGCGGCGGTAAACGATGCTCTTCGCAAGTCCCAGGAGATGGTGGCGGGAGAGGTGGGAAAACTGGCAGGAGGATTGAATATTCCCGGATTGAAAATCCCGGGACTCTTTTAGGATCCTTTCCCTGACCACCGAGTCTCGTTCTTGTTCTTCCTGGCGGCTTGGGGAAACCGGCTCGAAAAAAGCCATCCTAGAGAAAGGCAACCGATCGCTCCATGAATGCCTACCCTCCCGTATTACGTACCCTCATCGGCATGCTGAGCAAACTCCCCGGTCTGGGGGAAAAGAGCGCAACACGCATTGCCATGCATCTGCTCCGGGCTCCCGGCGAGGAGGCGGAATCCCTGGCGGATGCCATTCACGAGATGAGGAGAAGAGTTCGGACATGTTCTCGGTGTTTTCACGTGACCGATGCGGAGCTGTGTACCATCTGCGCCGATCCGAATCGAAATACCGGCGAAATCTGTGTGGTGGAAACCATGGCTGACCTTCTAGCCATCGAGGCATCCGGCTCCTACGGGGGACGATACCATGTGCTGGAGGGAGCTTTGGCTCCCCTGGACGCGGTGGGTCCCGAGAACCTCCGAGTCGTCGAGCTCCTGAAACGCATCGAAGAGGAAGATACCCGCGAGGTGATCCTGGCCACCAACCCCAGCAGTGCAGGAGAGGCCACCGCCCATTACCTGTCCAGACTGCTCAAATCCCGCAATGTGCGTGTCTCGCGCATCGCTTTCGGCATCCCCATGGGAGGGGATCTGAAATACGCCGACCGGGTGACCCTCGAACGATCTTTCAGAGGACGCCAGGCCTTTGAATAAACAATACGACTCCACCAGCAGTCCTCCGTTCAACCAGCGAGATTGATCCCGCCGGATGTTCTCGGCCCCAAGTTCTCTCAAAATCTTGTAGACCCCCTCGATCAAGTGATCGTCATACCAATCGAGAGATCAAGGTTTGAGAGTGATTCCATCAAAAGATGGGAGGTATCCCCATGAACCGGTCGAGAATCAAATACCTCGCGAGCGCCATGGCCTTTTTGGCCGTGCTCGCCTTCGTTGTCCCAAGTTATGCTGCCCGCAGCCACAATGCCGGAGGGCGGCATTCTGTCTCATCCCATCGTCCCACGAACTCGCCCCGTGCCTACAACCGGGGACCAACGAACCGTGGCTATCGGAACCAGTGGGGGGCGAATCGCTACCAGGGGTACCGGAATCAATGGAGAGCGGATCGTTCCCGGGGCTACCGGGGAGGCTACGGTTATAACCGTGGTAGGGGAGACGGCCGCTACAGTCACCGTTACGCTGGGCATGGTTACAGGG
Source organism: Syntrophobacteraceae bacterium (assembly GCA_018053185.1). Classification (GTDB taxonomy): domain Bacteria; phylum Desulfobacterota; class Syntrophobacteria; order Syntrophobacterales; family Syntrophobacteraceae; genus JAGPLX01. The sequence continues at coordinate 65,148 of JAGPLX010000005.1, read as the reverse complement.
ATGGCCGGCATTGGAACGGGCGACACGGGGGCCACTATCGAGACGGCTATCGCCACGGGAGATACTGGAGCCGCCATCACCATCGTCACCACTGGGACCACGGAGACCGCTACTATTTCGGTTTCATTGGATGGCCCTACTGGGGAGGTTATTGGGGTGGATGGCCCTACTACTCCTATTATGACTACTGGCCTTCCTATTATTGCAGCTATCCATTCCCCTATTTCTTCCTGCCGGGGTTTTCCTTCATGTTCTGCCTGTAGGGAGGTAAGGCACGGCAAGGGGAGTTCCAGAACCCTCAAGAGGAGCGTCCATTGGTCAGAAAGGCAGTATTGCTCATCCTGGGTTTTGGCATGATCGCGGCGGGAATCGCAGGCATCTGCGTATCCGTGGTGGATCAAAGGGGCACGGCGACACTCGAACAAATGGAGCGACTGTTCCGGAAAAGCCAGGCCTCGATGGCCGAGGATCTCAAGAAGATCGAAGAAAGACGGCAGGAAGTGGACAAACTGGCTGCCGGCATTGAAGCGGAGAAACGTCGGATTTGGGAAGAAAAGCGCCGGGCCGTGGATGAGCTCCGAACCAAAGAGGCTGAACTTTCCGAAAGAAAACGGGAGTTGGCCGCAGGTGCTCCAACTGCCTCGAAGAGCGGTGGGGAGAAAAGGAACACGAGTCTCGCCGCCAAAGATCCCAAGCCCAGGAAAGAGGCGGGAATCAAAGGTGGGCATCGAGGTTCCAGCCGCGCCATGGCCTCCAAAACCCGGGGTCGGGAGGGCACTCTCCGGGGGATCGTTCGGAAAGCCAGCGCGGAAGCCGCAAGATTATCTCGGCCGGTGAAATATCATAATCTCAAAACCCGGGAGCTGCTTCTGGCGGAACCCGTGGATTACGGTTTCGAGGGGGTAAGGGTTCGGATCCGAGTCTGGAGAGACCGCAAACTCATCAGGGATACAACCATTACTATTACGGATACCGACGACGTCATGCCGGAGAGCCGGCCCACCCGACGGGCCCGAGGAAGAGATTTTGTGTAAAAGTCCCAACCCTTCTGCAAGGAGGGGGTGTGGGGAGGAGCGTAGGGTGTCGTTTTCCGCCATGATCTTTGTTTGCAGTCTCAGCATCCTGGTCGGCGCGATCCTGGTGGCCTACGGTTTCGTACATCAGCCCCGGGAAAGGGAAGCTCCGGACCGGGATTTCGCTTTTCCACGGAATGCTAAAGTGCCCATGGACGAACCCGTAGTGCTCGACTTCAAAGAGGAATTCTCCTCAGAGGAACTCATGAAAGCGGAATTCCTTGAAGAACCGGGCCGGCATACCAAGAAGAGCAAACGGCCTCTCCGAGAGATCGTCCGCATCATTTCCACATCAGTTCGTGCCGGGTTGAAAAAGGCCCCGGGTCTCTCGCTCTCCAGGAGCAAAACTTCCCCTCCGGCCGACCTTGACCGCCCATCACCCAGGGGAACGGTCATTGGCACGACAAGGCCCGAAGGGAGCACGGAAACCTTCCACCGTGAGGGATAAGCCCTGGAGCAGCAAGGGATTCCACCCACGCCGCCCACGGTTCAAAAATCTCCTCCCAGCCTCCTGGAAACCATTCCACCTTTCCCAGAGCAGAGGTACTCACGTCATCGCGGACTTTCTTCCGCCCGCTGAAATCGATTTCCTGGCTCATAGTTTTCTCTCCCGGGATCGTGGGCGGGACCCGTAGGAATTTTTCCGGTTACCGACAGTGTTCTCCCCGTCAGCAGGTTGGGAATTGGAACAAGGTGCCGTGTCCGCAAAAATCGGCCTGAGAAGCTCACAGAAAAGGGGGAGCTTCACGGCAAAAACTGCGGCACCGATCAAACAACATGCTGCCCCGAGAATGAGGGTATTCTGGACGCCGATCTTTGCGGCGATACTGCCGGAGAGAAGACTGCCAAACGGCATGGCCCCCAAGAACGACATAGCGTAAAGGCCCATGACCCGCCCGCGTTTGTCCTCATCTACGATAGTTTGGATGATGGTGTTGCTCGATGCAATCTGGATCATCATGGTGAAGCCGGCCACAAGAAGGAAGATCACTGAAAGAATGAAATTCCGGGAGACTGCGAAGGCGGCAACACTCAAACTGAACACGGCAGCCGCCGCGGGAATGAGTTTGATCAAGCCGGCAGCACTCCTGAGGGATGCGAGAAAAATCGTTGCGGTAAGAGCGCCTATGCCCGCGGCGGACATCAGGAACCCGAAGGTGTGGGCACCTCCGTGCAAAACATCCTTGGCAAAGGCCGGCATCAGCACGAGATATGGCGCTCCGGCGATGCTGTAGAGAGAAAGCAGGCATAAAATAGCGATGATGGGTTTAACACTGAGGGCATAGCGGAGTCCTTCCATGAATTGATCCAGTACGGGTGCGTTTCCTCCCCGGCTATTTTCCTTCGGCACCACCTCGATGGCGGCAAGGGCCGTCAGCACTGCGATATAACTGATCCCGTTCAGGAGGAAGCAAATCCCTTCACCGACGGTGGTGATGAGCAACCCCGCAACTGCCGGTCCAATAAAGCGCGCGCTGTTGAACATGGCCGAATTCAAGGCGATTGCGTTTCCAAGATCCGCTTTGTTGTTGATCATCTGAACGACGAACGACTGCCTTGCCGGCATGTCGAAGGCATTGACGACCCCGATGAAAATACTCAGGGCGACAATGTGCCACGTCTGAATCCAATGAGCCAAAACCAGAACAGACAAAATCAGGGCATGAATCATGGCCAGGGCCTGGGTGCTCAACAGCAGACGCTTTCGATCGCATCGATCGGCGACAACCCCTGCAAGGGGGCCCAGAAAGAAGCTTGGAATTTGATTGGCAAAGGCCACGACCCCGAGCAACAGTGTCGAGCCGGTGAGTCGGTACACAAGCCAGCTGATCGCCACCTGCTGTGTCCAGGTCCCAATGAGCGAGATGGCCTGCCCCATGAAAAAGAGCCGGTAGTTACGCGCCCCGAAGGCACGAAACAAGCCTCCCGATCGGCAAAGATGTGAAATCGTTGTCCGTGATCTCATCCGGATTCTGTGGCTTCCTCCATCGTTCGTAGCGAAATTTTCATTTTCAAAAGTCTTTTGACTCTGCCCTTGCCTGTATGTAATGCCTCTTGTACCCGGGATCGCCCTCATCATCCGCAGGTCCTCCGCCAAACTCTCATCCAGGCAATCCCATACCGGTTTGCACTGGAGACAGTCAAGGGCGACGATTCTTCGTGCCTCTGTATAACCCAAGAATAAGGGGACGGGACATCCTGAGCCGGTGATCCTTCGAGCCGTTCCACCCCTTGATCCCAAAGCTCCAAGCTGGTATCCGTGTGGAGGGGGAAGGCGAGACCGGTGATTTCCTCCCGCCGTGGCAAGGCGGGAGTGCCTCCCTGAAAACGTGGTCGCTTATCCCGAAGGCACCCATTCCTTTTTGGGTTTTCACCCACGAGCAACCCCTGTGGGAAACTTTGCCACCCGGAGAACATTCCCATGCAGACGCGTATGGCAGTGCTCGTTGATCAATTCTGGAAGATGCGGCTGGAAAAATGCAAAATCGCCCTCGAAAAAAACCAGTTTGAAGTCTTTCTGGCCGATTCCGCGGCTTCCGCTTCAAAGACGGTCCTTGAGGACATTCTCCCGAATACCAGGGGAAAAACGGTTTCGTGGGGAGATTCCATGACGCTGCATGCCACGAGAATTCTGGAAGCCCTGCGCCGGGATTCCCGTTTCGAGGTTCTCGTGACCTTCGATCCCGGGGTTTCCCGCGAGGAACTCATCGAACGTCGCAGAAGTGCGCTTCTGGTAGATGTCTTTCTGACGGGTACCAATGCCGTCACCGAGACCGGAACCCTGGTGAATCTGGACATGATCGGCAACCGGGTGGCGGGGATCACCTTTGGACCCCGGCACGTCATCATCCTCGTTGGTAGGAACAAGATCGTCCCCGATCTTACTGAAGCCATGAGGCGGATCAAGAATTACTCCGCCCCCGTCAACGTCATCCGGCATCCGGGTTTCAAGGCCCCCTGCGCCAAGACGGCCCTTTGCGCGGACTGCAAGAGCACAGACCGGATATGCAACGCATGGACCATCATCGAGCGGTCATTTCCCCGAGGCCGGATCAAGGTGGTGTTGATCAACCGAGACTTGGGCTTGTGAGCCTGATCGTAGGCCGTTTTTGTTGTTCATGAAGAGCCTTGCCGGGACCTCTCCGGCATGCACAAGCCATCTTCCCGCCCCCCTGCCCAACCACCTCCACTCTGATATGCATGCCATAAAATACACTTGACTGTTATACACGTCATCTGTATGATGCTGAACCGAACATAATGTTTTTCAAACACGACATTATCCTTGCCTCTTCAGTCAGGAAACCGCATGCATTGTTCCACCCAGTTCCCAAAGCCACGTCAATCTCGCTCCCTTCCCCCAGCTGAACCTGGAAGCCTGGAGCAACCGTCATTACAGGCTGCACTCCGTGCCATGGAGATGTTCACCCGCACGTTTACTGGAGATCGCAACTACAACGGAATCGGAGATGTGTCTATGAACCGGAGGCTCGTGTCGAGGAATTTCGCCGCATTGGCTGTGACGTTCTTACTGATATTGACCGGAGAAGCACTGGAGGGAAGGGCGCAGGAGCAAACCGAGCAGGAGGAACAGACCGAGCAGGAGAAAGAACAGCAGAATCGAGTGTTCAGTCTGGGCGAGATTGAAGTGGTTCGAAAGGCGGAGGAGAGCAAGAACACTACCATAGAAAAGGTCTATGACGACGAGATGCGCCTGTTTGACAGGAACGACCTGGCGGGTGCGTTGAACCTCTTGCCGGGGGTGACCTTATCCGAAACGGGTGCGAGAAACGAGAAAATGATCTTCATTCGTGGCTTTGACATCAAGCATGTTCCCGTGTTCCTCGACGGTATTCCCATCTATGTGCCCTACGACGGCTATCCGGATCTCAGTCGCTTCAACACCTTTGATCTCTCAGAGGTGATCGTCTCCAAAGGGTTCACCTCGGTCCTTTACGGTCCCAACACGATGGGGGGCGCCATCAACATGGTTTCCCGAAGACCCGTCAGGGAATTTGAACTCAACGCCGGTACCGGATATGCCTCGGGGGATACCTACCATGCCTTTGGCAACTTCGGCAGCAACCAGGGGAAATGGTATGTTCAAGGGGGAGCTTCCTACCTTCATAGGGACCACTTCGATCTTTCGGATGATTTCAGTCCCACAAAGGTACAGGGACGGGGTGAACGGGTGAACTCCTACCTAACGGACTGGAAGATCAATTTGAAGGTTGGGTTCACACCCAACGAAACGGACGAGTATGCGCTGAGCTACATCAACCAGCAGGCGGAAAAAGGGGCCCCGCCCTATACGGGGACCGATCCGAGGGTCAGCGTTCGATGGTGGCAGTGGCCCAGCTGGGATAAGCAAAGCGTCTATTTCATCTCCCGCACGTCCATCCTCGACAAGAGCTACGTCAAGACCCGGCTTTATTACGATACTTTTGAAAACTCCCTTTTTAGCTATGACGATGAAACCTACCGCACTCAAACCATGAAATATGCATTCAAGAGCTACTACGACGACTACACCTACGGCGGTTCCCTCGAAGGTGGGACCCAACTTCTACCAAAAAACTTCATTAAGATGGCGATCCATTACAAGGACGATGTTCATCGGGAGCACAACCAGGGCAACCCCATCCAGCGTTTCGAGGACCGGATCATTTCGGTGGGTATCGAGGACACCTTCGACATCACCAAGAGGTTCTACTCCATCATCGGGTTTGGCTACGACCGGCTGGAAACCGTGGAAGCCCAGGATCTCGATTCAGGCCCCCAGAAACTGAAAGATTTTCCCACCAGCGTGGCGGATGCCTTCAATGCTCAGGGTGGACTCTTCTACCGACTAACCGACACAGGCACGCTCCACGCCGGTATCGCCCAAAAATCCAGACTCCCTTCCATGAAAGACAAGTACTCGTACAAGTTCGGCACTTCTTGGCCCAATCCCGATCTGAAAGCGGAAGAATCCGTTAACTACGAGATCGGGTACAAGGATCTCCTCTTTAAGAGACTCACCGTGGAAACGAATTTTTTCTATAGCGACGTCAGCGATTTCATTCTTTTCAAAGTGATTCCTGACCCCAACAATCCCGGGAAAGTTATCAATCAAAACCAGAATATCGGGGACATCAACCTCTACGGGGTGGAATTGGGTCTGTCGGGGGAGCTGCTGTCATGTCTCAAGGGGGGTGTCAACTATACCTATCTCGAGTACGAAAACAACAGCAGCTCCGATAAAATCACGAACCTTCCCCACCATAAGGTATTTGGTTACCTGCAATACTTCGCTCCCATCAAGGGACTGAGCCTCCTCGGATCGGTCGAGTACAACGGCAGTCGGTACAGCTCGACGGACGGGGTCCGTGTGGCCGGGGAATATACCCTGCTCAATGCCAAGGTCATTTACGAGTTCTACAAAGGCTTTTCCATTGAGGGAGGAGTTTACAATATCACGGACGAGAACTATGCCGTCGAGGAAGGATATCCCCTCGAGGGCCGAAACTGTTTCATAAACTTACGGTGTAAATTTTAAGCCGCAACAGAGTTGTCGGATATCCATTACAACCGATCCAAGGGGGCCGCGAAGGTCTTTTCATTCCCTCATCCCCTGATTGCCTCGTTCCAAGCCTCTTTCGGAAACGAGGAAGAGGGAATGGAAGACTTTCGCCACGAGACTGCAGAAGCATTGACGGGGTGTTGACCACATGAGATTCGAAACCGGAAAAGATGCGAAGAATGCCACCATGCCTGATTATCAGAGGCTTCTCGAGGACGCGGTGAAATTCCACGGACATCTCTGCGGGGGGCAAAGCATAGGCGTGAGGATGGCCATGGCCGGATTGAGGGAGTTGGGCATCGACAATCCCAGGGGAGAGGAGGGCAAGGATCTGATTATTTTCGTTGAGACCGATCGGTGTGTTACCGACGCCGTCATCTCCGTAACCGGCCGAACTCCGGGGAAGCGCAGCGTCAAATGGGTGGACTATGGAAAGATGGCTGCCACCTTCGTCTACGCCGGAACCGGCAAAGCGGTGAGGATCAGCGTCAGGCCGGATGCCCATGAAAAGGCTCTGCGTATTGCTCAAACTTGTGCGGCCGAGGTCGACGAAAAGACCGCCTTTCTTTCCGCTTTGGCTTCCATCCCAGAAGAGGAGCTTCTCAGAATTCAGAACGTACATGTGGTGCTCAGACCGCAAGATCTACCGGGAAAACCGCAGGATGGCGTGTGTTGTGAAACCTGCGGCGAAACGGTGTGGGACATGAGGGCAGTCCACAGTAACGGGAAGGTTCTATGTAAACCGTGCGCCGAAATGCGCGCCTATTACACCGTGCGCACAGAACCACCCCGGCTGGGCATGAGCGAGGCAAACCCCGAAGGAGGATTGTCTTGCGAAAAGGATGAGATGGGCCTTCCGGAAATTGACTGGAACGAGTGCTGGAGGGTGGCTCAGGGTAAAAAGGACATACCGAAGCGGGATCCGGAATTTTGGAACCGGCGGGCGCCCTCCTTTGCCAGGAACGTGCTCGGGAGTGATTACATCGGGCAATTCCTGGACATCATAAAACCGGTGCCTGACTGGACTGTCCTGGACATCGGGTGTGCGGCGGGAACCCTCGCTGTACCGCTGGCTCCACTGGTCAAATCCATTACCGCCATAGATCCGTCCACCCGGATGCTTTCCCTGTTGGAAGACCGCTGTCGTGAGCACGGCATTACCAATATCCGCATCCTCGAGGGCGGTTGGGAAGACGACTGGGATGCGCTTGATGTGGGCATTCACGATGTGGCGATCGCGTCTCGCTCCCTGATTGTCGAGGATCTTCGTGGGGCAATCCGGAAGCTCGAGAACTGCGCAAGAAATCGAGTATATCTTTCGACCCTGGTGGACGACGGTCCCCACGACCGCAGGATCGTGGAGGCCACAGGCCGCAGGTTCCAGGAGGGACCGGACTACATCCTTGTCTACAACCTCCTTCGAAGTATGGGAATCTACGCCAACGTCGCCTTCACTGTCCACCGGGAAGAAAAGACTTACAGCGATGTCGAAGATGCCTTGAGTGCCATGAGCTGGATGATTCACGGAATGACCCCTGAAGAGGAAGACAGGCTCCGACGCTACCTTCGGCAGCATCTTGTGGAGCACAACGGCAGGTGGAAGCTGCCGTACCAGCGGATCGTCCGATGGGCGGTGCTCTGGTGGGAGAAGATGGAACAGGAGGGGAGACAGTGAGGCTTCGGGAAGGATCCTCTTTCAAAGGAGTCCCAAGGATTGTCTTCGCCCTGATCCTGTCTCTCCTTGTGTGGAGGCAGGCCGACGGAAGAGAGGTCGTGGACATGGCTGGGCGCAGGGTTGTCGTCCCGGACACTGTCACCAAGGTGTACGGCGCTTCGCCTCCGGCCGTCTACCTGCTCTATTCCGTGGACCCGACACTCATCGCCGGCCTCAACTATCCTTTCACCCCCAAAGAACGAGCCTATCTCACCCCGGCCATGGGCAGCCTGCCCGTCATCGGTGGATGGTTTGGTCAGGGAAGGACCCCCAACCAAGAAATCCTCCTGAGAGTCAAGCCTGACGTCATGGTCGCCTGGATGTGGAGAGGAACGGCCATGAACGAGAAGATCGAACAGACGGCAAGGCAACTCCACCTGCCTCTGGTTTACGTGAAGTTGGATGATCTGAGTGACTATCCGGCAGCGTTCCGTTTCATGGGGAGCCTCCTGAACCGGGAGGAACGAGCGAGCGATCTCAGTGATTACGCCGAACGCACCCTGAATGCCATTGAGCGCCTGAGAGAGGCAATTCCCGAAGAAGGCCGGATACCTGTCTACTATGCCGAAGGACTGGACGGGCTGAGCACCGATTGTGATCAGTCCACTCACACGGAGGTCATCCACCTTGCCGGAGGGAGGAATGTCTATCAGTGCGACTCCAGAGACACTTATGGCATGGAGAGGATTTCCCTGGAACAAGTGATGCTGTATGACCCGGAGGTAATCGTAGCCCAGGAGAAGACTTTTGTAGAAGGGATAATGGGTGACCCCCGATGGCGATCCCTCCGTGCAGTCAAAACCCGGAGAGTCCATCTCATTCCCAAGGCACCTTTCAACTGGTTCGACCGGCCTCCTTCGTTTATGCGGCTTCTCGGGGTAAAATGGCTTGCAAACCTTCTTCACCCCGATCTCTTTCCTCTGGACCTGCCGCGGGAGACCCGTGAATTTTATACCCTCTTCCTCGGCGTGCACCTCGACGACAAGGCCCTGGAGGATATTCTGTACCAATGATGGATCATCGGGTCCTCATTCCTCTCCTTTTTGGCATACTGGCCACGACGGTGCTCATCTCCCTGGCATTGGGCAGGTACTTCATCAGTCCCCTCGAGATCGGACGTTTCCTTGCCCACGAAGCCCTGGGCGTGAGCGGAATGGATGCCCGGAGCCTGGAAACATTGAAGACCGTTCTCGTGCATATCAGAATGCCGAGGGTCGTGGGTGCCGTGCTTGTGGGCGCCGCACTTTCCGTCTCGGGAGCTACTCTCCAGTCGATTTTCGTCAATCCCCTGGTTTCTCCCGGACTACTGGGCATCCTTGCAGGTGCATCCTTTGGAGCGGCCTTGGGGATGTTCTTCTCGTCGACCTGGATGACCGTCCAGGCGAGTGCCGTTCTGTTCGGCATGGTGGCGGTTGCGTTCGCTGTAGGCCTTGCCGCCCTCTACCGGGGAGACAGAATCCTTCTGCTGGTCCTTGGCGGCATCATCAGCAGCTCACTTTTCAACTCCCTCTATCTGATGATGAAATACTTGGCAAACCCCTACAGCCAGCTCCCGGCCATCATCTACTGGCTGATGGGAGGCTTTTCGCTGGCGGATTCGAGGACGACCTTTACCCTGTCCTTTCCCATCCTCGCAGGAATCCTCCTCCTGTTGCTCCTTTCTCCTTACCTCAACATTCTCACCATGGGAGAAGAAGAGGCTAGGTCCCTCGGCGTCAATGCGGGGAGCCTTCGGCTGCTCTTCATCTTCACTTCCACCCTCATCAGCAGCCTGACGGTGGCTTTGTGCGGAACCATCGGCTGGGTTGGGCTGCTGGTCCCCCACATGGGCCGGATGCTGGTGGGACCTGACAACCGCATCCTCCTGCCCGTTTCGGCTGTCATAGGCGCTACCTTTCTCCTTGTGGTTGATGATGTTTCGAGGCTGCTCTTCGAGGTGGAAATCCCCATTGGTATTCTCACATCCCTGCTTGGTATTCCGGTTTTTGCAGGGATTCTCGGCAACACCAGGAAAGGTTGGGGCCGATGGAGCTGATCCGGGCTGAGAATGTCACGTTCGGTTACACACCCATGCCGGTGCTTCGCGACGTTTCCCTTTCGGTGAAACGGGGAGAGATCCTTTCTCTGCTTGGCCCCAATGGAAGTGGAAAAACCACCCTGCTCAAAGTACTCCTTGGCATCTACCGGCCCAGGCGCGGAACCGTTCTGTTCGAGGGGAAACCGTTGTTGCAAATGGGGCTCAAGGCCCTGGCCAGGCGGATCGCCTATGTTCCCCAGTTTCACAGAACGGTCTTTGCCTACAACGTCCAGGATGTGGTGCTCATGGGGAGGACTTCCCACAAATCCTTCTTTGCCCCCTATTCCAGACAGGACAAGGATATTGCTCTCCAAGCCCTTGAGAGGCTCTCCATAAGTCACCTCAGGGAAAAGATCTACACCGAAATCAGCGGCGGAGAGCGGCAGTTGACTCTCATTGCCCGTGCTCTGGCTCAGGGAGCCGACACCCTGGTCATGGACGAGCCGGCTAACGGCCTCGATTATGGAAACCAGATCCGGCTGCTGGATCAGATCGTGTCGCTGGCCGAAGACGGCTACACCTTCATCAAATCCACTCACTTTCCAAACCATGCTCTGTGGATCGCCGACCGGGTGGTCATGCTCAAAGAAGGCTCGGTGCTTGCCGACGGAAAACCCCGTGAGGTGATGGACGAGGAAACCGTTTGTCGACTTTACAACACAGAAATCCGCATTCTCGCTGTGAATGGGAATCTGAGAACCTGCATGCCACGGTCTTTGGTAAAGGAAGGACCGTGTCACGACCCCTTGGCGGCTTCCGGATGTGACAGGTCATGATAGGTGCGGCAGTGTTGGAAACAACTTCGGAGGGACTTTCCCTCTCGGCAAACGAAGAATGGCTCTTGGCGATCTGCCGAGACGGGGATCAGGACGAAACCGAAAAGCATTTGTCCTCCTTTGATTCCGTCCGGTTGGAAAAAGGCAACTTTTTCCAGGCGATGGGGTTTTCGTTGGCGACCCACACCGCCGTATTGGTCCTGGCTGTGCTGTTTCCCCTGAGGGCAGTGCCGTCCGTGCCCCGGGAGGTACCCTGTATTCGGGTCCACCTTTGGGGCACGGCGGATGGGGGGAGTGGTTCACAATGGGCTGGCTCGGCAAGCCCTTCTCAAAGCGAGCGGGACCGGCCCGGCGATGGAATACCAACCTCTGCATCTCCATCTCCACCCCCCTGCACCCTGGACCATGGGGAAACGAATAGAGCGGAAAGCGACTCCCCTGACTCGACCAGGTCGGTGAATCCAAAACAGGAGGATGCCCCCACCCGACCTGCGCACAAGAGCAAAACCGAACGAGGAAAGAGAAAGATCGCCTCCAAGAAACCATCCGAGCCCATACAGTCCATGGCCGGGACCTCTGTTCCTCCCTCCTCCCAGATTCCGTCGCCATCCTCAGGCACTGCATCCTCCAGCGAGGCCGATGGCACCGGCATAGGCAGCGCCCAGGTCACGGGAACCAATACCGACGACCTTTCTCATCGAGGACTGCCCGGCCGAGGAGGTAAGGGCTTCGGCGGATTTGACCTCAAGGACGTGGATCGAGCCCCCTCGGTTATCCGAAAGGTCGAACCCGATTTTCCCCCGGCGGCACGCAGGATGGGCATCAGCGGCAGTGTTTCGGTGAAGTTCCTGGTCATGGCCGATGGGAGTGTTGCCAAAGCTTCCATTATCCGGGCGGAGCCCCAGGGGGTTTTTGATCGGAGTGCGCTCGAAGCCGTCAGCAAGTGGTGCTTCAAGCCCGGCTATCGCCGTGGAGAGCCCGTGCCAACGTGGGTTATCCTGTCAATTCAGTTCAGACTGTCAAGGTAGAATAAGGAGATGGACATGAAGGATCAAAAAGACAAGGGACAGGAAGTGGAGAGTACTGGAAAAGACACCGTGTTCCGGGTGACCGGAAGAGTTGCGAACCCCGTCCTGTTCGGAATGGAGGAGCTCCTTGAGATGGACATGGAAGAGGTGACCGATCTTCCCATCATATGCGGCAGCGGAACCCCCAAGGGACGCATCCGGAGTTGCCGGGGGGTCCTGCTGGAAACGGTGATCAGGAAGGTCGATGTGGTCAAGGAGGGGGACGACGACACCAAAAGGATGTTTTTCATAGCCTCCGCCAGGGATGGCTTCAAGGTGGTCTTTTCCTGGCAGGAGATATTCAACACCTCCATTGGAGGCGGGGTCATGATCCTGACCGAGAAAGACGGCAGGTCTCTGGATGGGGACCGGAACCAGTTCGAGCTCATCTCCGCCGAAGACTATTACACAGGTTCACGCTATGTGAGGGAGCTGAGCTCCATCGAGGTCGCCCTGGCCCTGTGACGGAAAGCACCACAAGTGGTCGGCATCCTGGAAGAACCCCACAGACCAAGAGGCCGGCCGGATCCATCCATGAGTTCCCGGATGTCTCCCCTGCCTCGGAGCCAAGGCGAGACAACCGCCACGATCAAAACAATACCCCTGAACGGGACGCTCGACGGCTCCTGCCTGTTTTCTCCCAAAGTACCAAAGAAGAGTCCCGGTTTTACCCCTCCTGCCCCTGGGGGAAGCCTGCAAAAATAGCGGTTCCTGAAGGGCCACGCCGTTCAGGAATGTGTGTCGTGCGACATCTTTCCATCCACGATGGTTCCCTGTCACACTCGATCGACCTGCCGCAGGTAGAGGCCTCACGCACTTACCCTCCCATGGGTTCTTCCCATCTCCGGAAGTATGAGGCCGCCTATTTAGGACGGGCAACCATAGCTGGAACCCCGTGCATCGAGGATATTCTTTGCATTTCTTCGAGATCCCCATAACATCCTTCTGTAGTATACTATACTTACTATGTTGGATTCTTTCCCCTGTGAACCATCAGTGCTGCCAAGGGAGCTACGGTGATGGGATCGGGCAAAAACCGGGTGACATGCAACCTCAGGTCGGTGCGCAAAGCCAAAGGGCTCTCTCAGAGTCAACTGGCGGAAAGCGTTGGAGTCAAGCGGCAGGCGATCTATGACATAGAGACGGGACGATATGTGCCCAACACCACCTTGGCGCTTCAGATGGCCCAGCGCCTCGGATGTAAGGTCGAAGATCTCTTTGTGCTGGAGCAGTCTCAAGAGGAACTGCCGGTAACCCTGGTGGAGAAGGCGGACACGAAGAATACCCGAGTCACCATGGTCAGAGTAGGTGAATCCCTCATCGCCTATCCTCTTGAGGGCAAACGGATGCTCCGTGACGGTTTTTGCGCCGCTGACGGGTTGTTGCTGAATGATGGAGCCTGTGTCCGGCTTTTTCGACAAAGGGAAATCCTGGATAAGAGAATACTACTGTTCGGCTGTGACCCTGCCTTTGCCATCTTGAGCGCTCATGCATCCCGATGGCCGGCTGACGCGGAAATCCAGTGCCGATTCGCCTCGAGCCAGTTGGCGATGGAAAGGCTCGCCGCTGGTCACGCCCACGTGGCGGGAACTCATCTGCACAATCCGGGAAGGGGGGAATCCAATCTCGCGCTGGCGGAGAAGAATCTCGAGGGCATCAAAGCCATGGTGGTAGCCTTCTCGTTCTTCGAGGAAGGCTTGATGGTTGCTGCGGGAAATCCCCATAAGATCCAGTGTGTTGCTGACCTGGCCAGGGAGAATATCCGGTTTGTCAACCGTGAACCCGGTGCCGCTCTGCGTATACTGCTGGATGACCATTTGGCTCAAGCTGGGCTTTCGGGTGAGAGCATCCGTGGGTACAACCATCTCGCATGGACCCATGATCAATGCGCCCAGATGGTCGCTCTCAACATAGTGGACGCCGCTTTGGGGCTTCGAGCCGTTGCCGCTGCGTACGGCCTGGATCTCGTCCCCATCGAGGCCGTGCGGTGTGATCTGGTCATCCCGTGTGATTTCTTGGACTTACCGGCGGTAAAAATCTTGCAGGACGTCTTGCAGATGCGCGCCTTGCGCGAAGAACTGCGTTCTCTTCCCGGATATGAATCATCCTGTACCGGCAAGGTCATCGGGCTGGTTTCCTGATTCCACGGACCAGGATTTCCACTGTCCCATTCCCCGCCATCCATGAATAGCATAAGTGGCTGATGGGATTTATGAGTTCGAATTGAACGAAGAGCCCTGACTGCCGGTTGAGGATCCCGGTAACCTCGACAATTTGAGGAAGTGCAGAACATGGATTTGCGGGGTAGAGGGCTTTTCAGAGCAACTCTTGGTTGTTCCCAGCCGGTCGGCGAATCCCGAGCCCGAACGCCAAAGGACCGGTTTGGGATGAAGTCTTAATTGACCTCGGGTTTCGTATAATAGTAGAATTATTATGTTGAGCTATAAAGTTATAATAATCAGCCATCCTCCAATGCTTAACCAAGCCCACCGCTCACGTGATTACGGGTTTAGAGGAGGCGTACGGATCACCGGGGCGGAATGGGGGAGCAGTGGGTCGCAGCAACTTGAGGCTCCTGGGAAGCCGGTGATGGGTCCGAACAGCAGACTGCCCAAGACGAAGCTTGCGTCGCGACGGAAAGGAAACGAAAAGGAAATTGACTGCCTTGAAGAAAGCCCTTTTTCTCAGCCCTCCATCCTTCAAGGGCTTCGACGGAGCAGCGGGGGCACGCTACCCTGCCCGGCGAGAAATTACTTCCTACTGGTATCCCACCTGGCTGGCACAGCCCGTAGCTCTGATACCGGGGAGCAGGCTCATCGACGCTCCCCCCCACGGCCTTTCCTTCGACAATGTCCTTCGATCGGCGGAGGAATTTGAGCTCGTCGTCATCAGCACGAGTTCTCCAACCTTGAGGAGCGACATCCTGTTCGTGGATGCCTTGAAAGCCAGGAAACCCTCGATGGAGGTCGGTTTCGTCGGCGCCCACGTCACCGTCCTGCCCGAAGAGACCTTGCAACAGGCCCCGAACCTGGATTTTGTATGCCGACGCGAATTCGATTACGCTTGTCTCGAGCTGGCACAGGGGTGGCCTTACGAACGCGTCAAGGGCTTGAGTTACAGGACCGGGAACGGTTCCATCCGCCATACACCCGACCGCGACTTCCTCGAGAACCTCGATGGACTGCCCAGCGTGTTACCGGTCTACCATCGGGATCTTGCCATCGAGAATTACTTCGTGGGCTACCTGCTGCACCCGTTCATCTCGTTCTATACGGGCCGAGGCTGCGCGGCGCGGTGCACTTTTTGCCTCTGGCCCCAGACTCTGGGCGGCCACCGGTACCGCACGAAGAGTCCGAAAGCGGTTGTACGCGAAGTGGAGGAGGGGAAAGCCCTGTTTCCCCAGGCACGGGAATGGTTCTTTGACGACGACACCTTTACCGCCGATCCGGCCCGCGCGGTGGAAATCAGTAAAGGAATGAAGAGACTGGGTCTCACCTGGTCGTGCAATGCCCGGGCGAATCTCGACTATGAAACTCTGCGAAGCCTCAAGAACAACGGTTTGCGACTTTTGGTCGTCGGGTTCGAATCCGGAAACCAACAGATCCTGAACCGGATTCGGAAAGGTGTCTCGCTCGATACGTCGAGGCGGTTCATGCACCATTGCCGTGAGCTGGGCATCAAAGTGCACGGCACTTTCATCATCGGCCTTCCCATCGAGACACGGGAGACCATCGAAAAGACCATTCGCTTCGCCCAGGAGCTGGACCCATACACCATCCAGGTCTCCATCGCGGCTCCCTTCGAGGGCACGGAACTCCATGCCGAAGCGGTAAAAAACGGGTGGATCGACAACGGCACCCTGGTGGCAGAGAACGGGATCCAGATCCCGACGCTCCGCTATCCCGACCTGGATGTCGACGAGATCGAGGAAGCCGTCGAACGTATGTACCGACGATTTTACTTTCGCTGGAAGCCAATTCTTCGGATGTTTCGAGAAATGGCCACCGAGCGGCACATGCTGGTGCGTCGGCTGCGTGAGGGCAGGGAGTTCCTCAACTACCTCCGTGCTCGAAAAAGAGTCGGAGGACATTTGTCCGCCACGCCCGGAACTTGCGTGGACAATCTTCCCAGGTAGCCCATGTACGGACCGCCATCCTACGACGAATTCAAGGAATGCAAAGGCATTCTGCTCGATTTCGGGGGGACGCTCGATTCCGACGGTGAGCACTGGCTCGACCGGTTCTACGAGCTCTATGAAAAGGAAGGCATCGACGTGCCCCAGCAGGAAATCAAGCGGGCCTTCTACCGTGCCGATGCCTTGTGCTGTGGAGACCCTCACGTTCTGGGACTGGGCCTCAGGCCCCTTTTGCGCTATCACGTGCGCCTTCAGTTGGAGGAGCTGGGACATTCGGGGGCCGGATGGGAAGATGTGCTGGTCGAGGGCTTCTGCTCTCGGGCGGAGTCGTTTCTCCGTCGCAACGCTTCCCTGCTGGCCCAGCTCAGGGAGCGATTTCATTTGGGAGTGGTGTCGAACTTTTACGGCAACGTAGGAGTTCTCTGCGAAGAAGCCGGCCTCGCGCGATGGTTGGACGTGATCATGGACTCGACGCAGGTCGGGGTCGGCAAGCCGGACCCCGGGATCTTTCGGATGGCTCTGGAGGAACTCGGGCTTGAAGCCGGCGAAACCATCTTCGTGGGAGACTCCTACGAGCGCGATATGATGCCTGCTCGGAGGATGGGAATGAAAACCATCTGGTTGAAGGGACCCAAGCCGCGCATTCCTCGAGAGGCGGAACCGGTGGACGGTTGTATCTCCAACCTCACCGAACTGGAGCTGCTGCTGACATGAGAATGGGCATTCTTGCCGCCGGCACCGGAGAACGCCTTGCCCGGGGGGGCGTTTCGATTCCCAAGCCCCTGCTTCCCATCGGAGGAAAGCCTCTCATCGCCAGGATCATCGAGTCCGCCGCTCGAATCGGGTTGAGTTCCGTCGCGTGCATCGTCAACGACCTAACCCCGGCGACCGCCGGGTATCTGCGCTCAAGGCCATGGCCCGTGCCGGTGGATGTTCTGGTAAAAACAACGCCCAGCTCCATGGAGAGCCTGTTTGCCCTGCGACCTTTTCTCGAGAAGGGACCTTTCCTGCTTTCGACCGTGGATGTAGTTTTCGGGCTGGACACCCTGGCGTCTTTTTACCGACGCGTGCCCGAGTTGACGGATGCCTCGGGAATCCTTGCCCTCACCAGGTTTATCGATGACGAAAAACCCCTCCACGCGGCCGTGGACGGGAAGGGAAGAGTGACGACCCTTGGAGAGGATGCCTCGAGGAGCGAGTTCATCACGGCGGGTTTCTATGCGTTCCGCCCCGAGATCTTTTCGTTGATCGAGGAAGCCAGGGCCAGGAGATTGACGGCCTTTCGCCAGTTCCTGGGACTGCTGGTCGAAAGCGGCTACCGTGTTTACGGTGTTCCCGTGTCGAAGACGGTCGACGTGGACTATCCCGAGGACATCCGAAAGGCAGAGGCTTTTCTGGAGGAGATCGGCGGGAGATGAAACCTGAAAGCATTCTGGGCATCTACAGAGAGCGTGTCTTTTCACCGGGAAAAGTCCGAGACGATGCGGCCATCCTCGACGATACCCTTGAAGAGCTCTCCTCCATGGGGTTTCGAGTGGATGCCGTCCGGGCTGAAGACCTGGACGGGTCCATACCCCGGCCTTCCTGGGTGCTCACCATGGCCCAGTCTCCGAGCGTCCTTGCCGTGATCGAAGACTGGGCACGACTGGGAACCCGGGTGGTTAACTCATTGGATTCGATTCGAAAGTGTTATCGCAAGCCCCTGAGCCTGGCTCTCGAGAGGGCCGGGCTGCCGGTCCCTCCGAGCGAGATCGTACCCGTGGGTGCGGCCCTGGAGAAAATCACCCTGCCCTCATCCGTTCCCGTGTGGCTGAAACGGGGGGATGTTCACGCCGTTCGGAAGGGCGATGTGGTGTCGATTGCCTCGAGGGAAGAGCTTTCCCGTGCCCTGCAACATTTTCGCCGTCACAACGTTAACGAAATCCTTGTCCAGGGCCATGTGGCGGGTCCCGTGGTCAAGTTCTACGGTGTCGGCCGGGGCGATTACTTCAAGGCCTTTCTGGCTTCCACCGACGTGGACATCACGACGGAGGTGGCTGAGGTGCTGGGACCGGTAGCACAACGAGCGGCAGGAGTGGTGGGGCTCGAAGTGTACGGAGGGGACGCCGTCATGACGGGCAACGGCAGCGTCACCCTCATCGACTTGAACGATTGGCCCAGTTTTTCCCGCTGTCGTCGACCGGCCGCCAGGAACATTGCCCTCTATCTGCAAAACAGGGCACTATGAATTTCACTCGAACCGCGTCGAAGTAGAGGCGCCCCCACTGGCGGAACGAGCCGTGGGCGATACTGCAAAGGAGCGATATCCTCGTGCATTTTGAAGGTTCCTATTTCATACCGACCCAGACCCTTTCCTCCCGGCTGTACGAGGAAGAACAAGAATTCGTGTCTCCCGGCCTTCAGGAGGTGAGCCAGCTTTCGCGACTGGTGATCAAGGAGGCCAGGGGATGCCGTCTCCTGGACATGGAAGGGAAATCCTACCTCGATTTCATGGCGGGTGTCGCCGTGTGCAGTCTCGGCCATGTGCATCCCCGGTATGTTACAGCCCTCAAGGAACAGCTGGACAAGGTCACCGTGGGAAGCTTCACCACGGAAAACCGGGTGGAGCTGCTACGGCTTATCGCCTCCCTCACCCCTCCGGGGCTGCGTCGGACCCAGCTCTACAGCGGGGGTGCCGAAGCGGTGGAAGCCGCCATTCGGCTGGCCAAGTCCTATACGAAAAAGTTCGAGGTGCTCAGTTTCTGGGGCGGCTTTCACGGGAAGACGGGAGGAGTCCTGGGCCTCATCGGCGATGCCTTCAAGAAAAACTGGGGCACCTTGTATCCGGGTCTGCACCTGGCCCCCTATGCGGACTGCTACCGATGCCCGTTCCGGATGACCTATCCGGAATGCGGCCTGTTCTGCCTCGAATTTGTCCGCAAGATCATCGAAAACAACACCGCCGGGAGCCTGGCCGCCATCATCGTGGAACCCATGCAGGGAACGGCCGGGAACGTCATTCCTCCTCCCGAGTTTTTGCCCGGCCTGCTCCAGATCGCTCGAGAAAACGATGCTCTTCTCATTGCCGACGAAATGATCACCGGCTTCGGCCGTACCGGGATGATGTTCGGCTCCAATCACACCGGCCTCGTCCCGGACATTATGACCATAGGGAAAGGGCTGGGAAGCGGATTTCCTGTTTCGGGGCTCATTTCGACCGACGAGATCACCGCCAGCAAGCCTTTCTCGAAACCCAGCTCTTCGTCCAGCAGTTACGGAGGCAATCCCCTGGCATGTACGGCCGCCCTCGCCACGGTACGAACCATTATCGATGAGTCTCTGGTGGAGAATTCCCGGAAGGTGGGGGAACACCTGCTGAACGGCCTGCGGGGGCTCCAGGAAAAATACGAATTCATCGGCGACGTACGCGGCGTGGGTCTGCTCATCGGAGTTGAGTTGGTCAGGGACCGCAGAAGCCGGGAACCCCTGGAGAGGTCCGTTACGAGGCAAATATTTCTCGAGACCCTCAAGCGGGGGATGGTGTCCATGAACTACAAGCCCAATTTTCGCATCAATCCTCCCCTGGTCCTCACCCGTGAGGAAGCTGATGAGGGGTTGGCAATCCTCGATGAGGTTTTCCGGTTCGTGGCCGATCACATACCATACAAGTAAACTTCGGAGGAATGATCCGGGTATCCGCATGGGAAATTGCGGGACTTGGGCTTGCGGGGGACCGAGGACGGCGGCTCTCGCCGAAACAAGGCCCTGGAAGAACGGTTTGAAATGGTTTTGAAGTCACCGGAAGACGGGAATTTGCTGCGAGGAGCCATCATCGGCTTTGGGAATGTGGCGGAGAATGCTCACTTGCCCGTATGGCGCAAGAGTCCTCATTTTCGAATCGATGCGGTGGTGGAACCCAATGCCGAAAGGGCCCGCAAGGCCCAGGAGATGCTGACGGGGGTTCGAGTGTATCTCAGGGTGGATGAGATGTTGTGCGAAAACGGGCTGGATTTTGTGGACATATGTACTCCTCCCCGTTTCCATGACGACCTGGTGATAGCGTCCTGCCAGGCCGGCCTCCATGTCTTCTGCGAGAAGCCCCTGACGACCTCGATGGGCAGCTTCGAACGCATCCGGGAAGCAGCGTCGAGGACGCACAAGGTGGTGTTTACGGTAAACAACTGGAAATATGCTCCTCTCTGGGTCAAAACCCTCGAGTTGATCCGGGAGAATCGAATCGGGAGGGTGCGATCCGTCTTTATGAATGTCCTCCGCGTTTCCAGCTCCGGAGGCGGCGCATCCAACTGGCGGAGCGACCCCGAGCTGGCCTGTGGGGGGATCATGATTGACCACGGCTGGCACAATCTATACCTGATCTTCGACATGATCCAGGAATCCCCTCTTTCCGTTTCGGCCCGGATGGAACCTCCCTGCGGCGGCAAGTCAGGAGTCGAGGAGGCCGTGGACGTGGTGATCCGGTTCCCGCAGGCTGAGGCGCACCTTCACTTTACCTGGCGTGGGCCATGTCGGCGAAATTTCGGGATGGTTGTGGGGGATCAGGGTACCTTGTTCATCAACGACGACCATATCGTGGTGGTCTCGAACGGTTCTGCTCCCGTTCGTCACAGCTTCCCGGAAGCTCTTTCCGCAGGGTCCCATCATCCGGAATGGATGGATTGCGTGGTCGAGGACTTCGCTCGAGAGATTGAGGACGGCCGGCGGCGAGGCACCAATCTCAGGGAGGCCCGCCGATGTATTCAGCTCATCGAGTCGGCCTACCGGTCCAGCCGGGAGGGCTCATCCCCCGTAGGACTCCTCGGCTCTGCGGCATGACGGCGGCAGGGTGGATGCGACAAGGTCATCCTTCGAACATGAGTCCGGCCGCATGGTGCGCAGGAGATCGGTTCCTGATTTCGGGCCACATACAGTGCGGCCTTCATTATGACGGGGGATAGCGGAAGAGAGACATTACCACAAAGGTCACCCGGAGAAGAATGTATGCGTTTTTCTTCGTGACCTTCGTGGTGGAACGTGGATCCGTGATACCGGTTCGCGGTTGGATTGCATCTTCCCGATTTCCGTTGTGGGTAAGCCCCTGGACGACGGATAGGCAAATGGCATGGGGGCTTCCGTGCCGATAAGGCTGGGACGAACTTCGAATGATAAAATTCCACACGGTGTGTGTCCTTCTGGGCTTCGGCCTGTTGACCTTTTTGGTCCTGCAGATCGGCTTTGGGGAACTGTGGAGTCAGATGAGCTTGCTGGGCTGGGGCCTGGTTCCGCTGGTCCTCATCGAGATCGTCGCAGACGCTCTGCACACCATCGGATGGAAACATTGCCTCCCGGGGACGCTCAGGTCCCTTTCCTTTTCCCGCCTCTTTCGCATCCGCCTGGCCGGCTACGCCATCAATTATCTGACACCTACTGCGACCCTGGGCGGAGAAGTCACCAAGGGAACACTTCTCTCCTTGAACCACGCAGCCAAGGGAGCCTTCCAGGGTGTGGTCGTGGGAAAGCTTGCTTACTCCATCGCACAACTGCTGTTTGTTTCCCTGGGATCCATCATCACACTCTGGGGGGTGGATCTGCCCCGCGGTGTGTGGCCTGCTTTGCTCTCTGGCAGTGCTCTTCTGGCAGCCGGGGTCTTTGGGTTCCTCATCGCTCAGAAATTCGGCAAGCTGGGTGCCGTTCTTCGTTGGCTGTCCGGCCGAAGGCTGCTGGGCAAGCACCTCTCTGCTGTCGCCACGAAAGCTACCGAAGTGGATGATGAGCTTCGGATCTTTTACCGAAGTCATCCCCTGGAGGTACCCATTGCCCTCCTGTGGCACATGGCGGGAATGGCTTGCGGCATCCTGCAGGCCTGGTATTTCTTGTACCTGCTGACCGACCACGCATCGATGCGCCTGGCTGCCGGGATCTGGTGCCTCGGGGGCTGGTTTGATTTGATGACCTTCGCCGTGCCGCTGGGAATCGGGATCCAGGAGGCCACGCGTGTGTTTACCTTGAAGGCGGTCGGTTTCGACGCCGCCATGGGCCTGGCATACGGAGTGACACTGAGGCTGGAGCAGATTCTGCGGTCAGGCTTGGGCCTGGTGTGTTACGCGACCTTGCTGTCGGAAAGATCCGACTCGGAAGTGGAAGTGGCCCACCAGGCCAAGGGGCCGAACTAGCCGTCTTCATAAAGGCAAACGTTAAATTTTGAGCCTTGTTTCAGGCGGAAACCATCCAAGTTGTCTTTGAGACAAAGCCTCGCCGCTACGGCTTGGCAGAAGGGGGTATCCGGTCCCTGCAAACAACATTAGGGCCGTGCTCACAAGAAGTGGATCCTGAATCGCGCTGTACCGGACCTGTCGGGAAACAGGCAGGTGGCAGGAAACCGGCGTTGACTATTCGATGCAGGGTTGTGCTGCGCCGGGCGCCTTCCGTCTTTCTCGATAGCTGATGGTCCAGAGGGCTGCGGCAAACACATAGGATCCCAGCGCACTGCCGATGAGGAACCAGTTGAGTCGGTCCGCCACGGCTAGAAGTGCTATGAGGTAAGCGAAATCCCGGTTGCTCAGCAAGGCCATGAATCGAATTGCAGTGGGAGAAGCTTTGAGCCGGTCTTCACTCAATCGGAGGATACATAGATACACGGCAAGAGAACACAGGCCGAATCCCCCGAGCATGACCCATAGAATCCGCAGGTACCAGGCATTGCCGGTATCGTGATAGAGGCCGAAAGCGATTCCCACGAATATGGCGAAATGAACGATGTTGTCCGTGATGATATCCAGGTAATGGCCAAATCGGCTCTCCTGGAGTTTCAGGCGGGCAAGCTCCCCGTCGACCCCGTCCACGATCACGCAGAACACAAATAGCAGCGAACCCAGCAGGTGGGCCCAGTAACCCGGAAGCGACAGCAGAAAGGCGGCCGTCAGTCCGATGGTCATGCCCACGAGGGTTACGCCGTTGGGGGTCATGCGGGTTCGAGCAACTCGACTGCTGATCCTCCGCGAGATGTGTCGATCGAAATGACGGGCGATGAAGCCGTCGTCCGCATGGGTTTGCATGCCCAGCGCAGCCGCCAGGGCATCTTCGGAGGTGGCAGGGGTATTTTTCTTGCCGTCCAGAGTGTGGGGTAACCGACCTGCAGCTTCAATGTACCTTATCCGCCGGGATAGGGCGTCGTCGAGCTTTTCTCCCAGCCACAGGAAGCGGACGATGGGCAGGAGCTCGGATCGGCCGACAAGAAAAACCCCTTCATCAAGCCCATCACAGCCCGCCCCGACTAGGCATGCAGGGACATCAACCTGGCCGATTTCCCGGAAGGATTCGAGGGTATGTCTGTCGACCACGTGATTGGCCATCAAAACCAGGACCCGCTCATCCGGGGAAAGTTCGATTCGCTCCAAGGCCGCATCCGGAGATTCCTTTTCCCCAAAGCTGTGCAGAAAGGCTGGAGACAAAAGATCCGCAACGACCTTCTCCACCAGGTCGACACGCCCGACTACATGGATCTTCTGAAAGGCCAGTTGCCTGAGAATAAGAACCAGCCTTCGAACAGCGGGAACGCCGAACACCATCTCCGTACCCAAGCTGTCTCGGGCCAGAATGATCGCAGTCTGAGTCATACACACGACCCTTTCTTTTCGGTGCGAGAGAAGAGCGAACGGTAGCAAGCAGCCACGGGAGGCGTCAAGGAAAATCGGCCGGCGGCAACAAACCGGCGATGGGTTTTGTTGGACGAAGCCGCTACTCGGCGGAAGAAATCTCAAATCAGTGTATAACTCCCATCGTTGCCCAATTCCGGGCACGATCAAAGCCAAGGGGAGATACACGATGGACCAGCCTGAAACGAAGCGATTTGACGAGCTTTATCAGCGGCACTTGCTCAAACTACAGGGTAAGAGTCGAATGACCATTGATGCCTACACCCGGGCCGTCAATCGGGTGCGGCTCTTTTGGAACGAAGGTCAAGGAGCGGCACGTTGCGCATGAAGTATTGTTGAAACATCAAGCCTGTGGATATCCGGCCTCCATTGTGGGAATGTACCTTGAAAACCCATAACCCAAAGAGGCCCTTTGATGATCCTGGTGTACCCGATGGAAAGCGAGGTGTTCGGCCCGGCTTGTGAGCAGTTCGAATCCCTTGTCTCCCGGCTTATCGGTGAGACAGCCGGGCAGATGGAGCATGGACCCATTGAAGCTCTGATTTTCAGGGAGGGAACCGAACCGCCGAGGCGCCTCATGCAGGCCTACCTGGATCTTCGTGCCGCCCGGGAGCCGTGAAGACATGAGGTGACCAACTCCGCCGGCGATCGCCTCACTCATTGCAGACCGAACTGTGAGCGGCAATTGATGACCTTGTTTGGAGAGGTGACGAGCAGACGGAAAGGGTACAGTTGCCCCGGAGTGCCCAGTATGTTTCCGTTGGATGGAGAGCTCAATCCGCCCAAGGGTTGCTGCTCCCACGGACTCGGATATCGAGCGGCGGAAGAAGCGGCTGTGAACTCGTTCGATGAAGCGGTGGCCAATATTGAGAAAACAACGGGCGCAAAGGTCCCCAAACGACAACTGGAGGAGATAGCGGTTGTCGCTGCCCGGGATTTTGAAGAGTTCTATTCGACGGGAAAGACGGAGGAAGCCGGGCCGACATCGGATATTCCGGTGATGAGCGTCGATCAAAAAGGGATTGTCATGCGCAAGGAGGACCTTCGAGATGCCACACGCAAAGCAGCCGAAGAGTCTGTGCGCCGTCCGGGCGCAAGGTTCCATCCGGGAGAGAAGCTCCACCGCAAACGCATGGCAACCGTTGCTGCCGTCTATGACATCAAGGCTGACGAGCGCAACCCCGAGGAGGTCATGGGACTGTGCGCGACCGAGGAGAAATCCGCCCGTCCCCGAGCCACGCATAAACGGGTTTGGGCCAGTGTAGAACAGGACCCAAAAGATGTGATCCAGGACATGTTTGACGAAGCCTTGGGGCGGGATCCGGAAAAGAAGCGCCCCTGGGGCGATCTTGGTTGACGGAGGCGGGGAACAGCTCGATCTTGTCCTTGGCTTGATTCGTCAGCATCGACCGGATATGACTCTTATCCTGGATTTCATCCATGTTCTGGAATATCTGTGGAAGGCAGCCTATGGCTTCCATCCTGTGGAGAGCGTGGATCCCGAAGACTGGGTGGCCGAGCAGGCGCTTAAGATCCTGCAGGGAAAGGCGGAGGAAATCGTCTACGGATTGCGCCAAAGCGCCAGGTAGCATCAGTTGAGCTCCGACAGACGCAGGGTTGTCGACAAGTATGCCGATTATCTTGAAAAATACCGACCCATCTTGGAATACGACCAATACCTGTCGGAAGGACTCCCCATCGCCACCGGAGTCATTGAGGGTGCCTGCAGGCACCTGATCAAGGACCGAATGGACCGGACCGGGGCACGGTGGCGGTTGAAAAGAGCAGAAGCCGTACTCAGGATTCGCTCCCTGCGGTCAAGCGGCGGCCTGGACGCCTACCGGGCGTTCCATCAAAGCCGGGAGCACCAACGAAATCACTGCTCAGGCAGCGGTTTTGCCTGTGCAGCATGAAATGGTGCACGCTGCAAGCCTCATTACTCGGCATTTCGCTTCACGAACCCTGCCAGTCAAAAGCGAGGCACGGATTTCCTCCTTGTGCAGGATCGGTAATATTTCAGTTGGAACCCTGATGCGGAAAAGAAAGCCGTAGTGGGTTTTTACGAGGAAGGATTCCTGATGCCAGGATAAGTTGCCCTCGGTGTCCTCCGAAGTGTACCCTGACGGTGTACAACGAGGAGCACCGATAACCAAGCATTTGAAAACCCGAAGGTTTGTTGATTTCTGGTGCCGAAGCGGGGACTCGAACCCCGACAGGCGTACGCCCACTAGACCCTGAACCTAGCGCGTCTACCAATTCCGCCACTTCGGCACGAAAAAAGCATTGCAATACAATAGGAGGTTTCGTATCCTAAGAACCTTATCCTGTCAAGGTCTATTTTCTTCGTTGAGAGGTGCCAACGCTTATTATGGAAGTGTTTGAGGGAATCGATCCCATCCCAAGGTCTCTCAAAAACCCTGTTCTCACCATTGGTAATTTTGACGGAGTACACCTAGGACACCAGGCCATCTTCAACCGAGTCAAGGGATGGGCTGGCCGGATCGGCGGCGAGTCCGTAGTTCTCACTTTTCATCCCCATCCACTCCAGGTACTGAACCCCAGTGAAGGTCCGGCCTTCATCACCTCCCATCAAAAAAAGATCGAACTCATGGCCAGGTCCTCCATCGATGTGGCCATCGTTATCCCCTTCAGCCGGGAATTCGCTCTCATTTCCGCCACGGACTTCGTCAAGGAAATCCTGGTCGACCGCATTGGGGTCAAGGCTCTCGTGGTGGGCTACGATTATCGGTTCGGCTACGGAAGAAAGGGAAACATTCGCCTCCTCCGGGAGCTGGGAGAAAAATACGGCTTCGAGGTTGAGACAGTGGAAGGCATTCGGCTGGAGGGAACCGTGGTGAGCAGTACCGTCATCCGGCGCCTGGTGAGGCAGGGAAATGTGCGGATGGCCAACGCCTTCCTCGGAAGGTGCTATGAAATCTCCGGGACCGTCATCCACGGACGTCGGAGGGGTGCCAAACTCCTGGGGTTTCCCACGGCCAACATCAAAGCCGAAGCCTGGCAGGTGACTCCCAAACCCGGCACCTATGCCGTACAGGTCGTGATCGACGGAAAATGCTACGGGGGGGCTGCTAACCTCGGTTACAATCCTACCTTCAATGATCGGGAGCTTTCCCTGGAAGTCTATATTTTCGATTTCAACGAGATCATCTACCACAAACCCATCACGGTGCACTTCGTGGACAGGCTTCGGGAGGAACGACGCTTTTCCAGCCCCGAGGAACTGGCCATCCAGATCCGCAAGGACATCGAACGCACCAGGCAGATCCTGGACAGCCGCAAACACTTATGAAATCCGAAATCCTTCGGATGGAAACCTATTTTTTTGGCATTAGCCGGGAGCTGGTTTGGGTTGGTCCTGGTGCACACCCCCCGTACCAGCAGGGCCGAGATTTTCTGCCCGGCTTCCTGGTAAAACGGAATGAAACAGAGCGGATCGCCGCGCTTACCCGATCCGCGATGCTCCGAATTCCTCCTTTGGTTCGCCCCCTCCCATTGGAATCCTCGGTGACAATCCCTCATAGAGCTGAGCCATGATCTTGTCTTCCATAGCCAGGATCAGGGGCTCCACCGTCCTGGTGGAGAGGGCCGAGATGGCCACACCCCTGTGCCGCTGCAACACCAGGTCCAGAAAGGACGGCTCCACCCGGTCCATCTTGTTGAAAACGAGAAGAGTCGGCTTTCGTTGAAGATTCAAGCCCATGAGGATCTTTTCCACCGCACGGATCTGGACCTCGAACTGGGGATTGCTCACGTCCACCACATGGAGAAGGAGATCCGCATCTTCCAATTCCTCCAACGTGGCTGCGAAGGCATCCAGCAGGTCCTTGGGCAGGTCCCGAATGAACCCCACCGTGTCCGTGATGATGACCTCGATGTCACGCGGGAAGCGCAGCCGGCGGCTGGCGGGGTCCAGGGTGGCAAAGAGCTTGTCTTCCACAAACACCCCGCTGTGGGTGAGTGTGTTGAGCAATGTAGATTTACCGGCATTGGTGTAACCCACAATGGAGATGACGGGTACATCCTTTCGATTTCGCCTGGCCCTGCGCTGTCCCCGACTTTTGCGGACGGCGGCCAGCTCGGTTTCCAGATGAGCGATGCGATCCTTGGTCCTCCGCCGATTGATCTCGAGGGTCGTTTCCCCCGGTCCTCGAGCCCCGATGCCACCGGTAAGCCTGGACAATGCATCGTCCTTCATCCCCAGGCGGGGAAGCAGATACTTGAGCTGGGCCATCTCGACCTGGATTTTGCCTTCCCGGCTGTGAGCTCTTTGGGCGAAGATGTCCAGGATGAGCTGAGTGCGGTCGATAACCCGGAGCTCGGTAGTGTCGGTCAAGGCCTTCACCTGAGAGGGATTGAGCTCTTGGTCGAAGATGAGGAGATCCACACCACACTGGAGGGCCCTCAGCACAATTTCACTAAGTTTTCCTTTTCCGATCAGGTACTTGGGATTGATCTCCCTCTGCCGCTGGATTATGGTGTCGGCTGCAGCGATTCCTCCGCTCCGTGCCAGCTCCTCGAGTTCCGTCATGGAGGCGCCGGCCGTCTCTTTGTCCGCCGTGGTCACACTCACCAGAATGGCGCGGTCCCGGGCATGGGTTGCCTCCCTAGCCATCCGGTTTCTCTCCAGCTCTTCCTCCAGGGACTGAACCAGTTGCCGGGCATCCAGGTCCGGATCATGGCATGGAAGGAGAGGTAGAACCTGCCACGCGGGTTCCTGTGGCCGGTTGCCCGGGAGAAGATGGGCCACCTCGAGCTGTGTCGCTCCTCCCTGGCGGTCCACTCGGACGGCTGCTACACAGTCCAATCTCAGGAACACCAGGTCCATGAAATCATCCTGGGAGAGAGGCTCTTCCCCGAGATGGGTGTGTACCAGGCGGAGCCCTCGAAGATGCCAGCGGCCACCGCGGCTTTTGGGCAGGTCGGGGATGTATAAGGACTTGGGACCGCCCAGCAACACCATTTCAACGGCGCCGCTTCGGGATACCAGAAGGCCGATTTGGCGACCGCACTCATAGGAGAGCCGGGCAATGTCCCGTGCAACATCGGGAGAGATCACACACTGAGCAGGAATATTGCGTCGGTAGAGTTTTTCGATTCTCTGGCGAAGGGTCGCCTTGAGACCGGAAGTGTCACCAAAAATTCTGATGGACTCAACCTCCTTTCTTTACCGTGCGCTGGTCCAACAACCTGACGGCCTTTCCTTCGTTTTTGGGAAGACTGTTGGGTTCCACGAGTTCCACAACAGGTGTGATCAGGAGCTCGCTTCTCAGGTCTCGGACAATGGTATCCCGAACCCTGTGCAAATGGCGCATGTCCTCGACGAAAAGCTCCTGGGTCACCTCAACGCGGACCACCATCTCGTCGATATCGTTTTCCCGCCGCAATACGATCACATAGTTGTTTCTCACTTCAGGAATATTCATGAGCACATGTTCCACCTGGATGGGAAAGATGTTCACCCCCTTAATGATGAACATGTCGTCCGATCGCCCCCGGATGCGGTCCAGCCTGTGATGTACCCGCCCGCAGGGGCATTCGCCCGGCAAGATCCGCGTGACATCCCCGGTGCGGTATCGAAGGATTGGCATGGCTTCCCGGTCGAGACTTGTCAGGACCAGTTCTCCGTAAGCCCCCTCCTCCACCGGTTCCAAGGTAGTCGGGTCCACGATTTCCACCACATAGGCGTCTTCCCAGACATGCATCCCTGACTGAAAGGGACATTCGAATGCGACACCGGGACCGTTCATCTCAGAAAGACCATAACTATTGTAAATCTTTATGCCGTAGAAGTCCTCCACCCGCCGTCGAACTTCTTCCGAATAGGGTTCCGCCCCAAGATAGGCGATCTTCAATTCAAGATCCGTCTTGGGATCCACCCCCATTTCGGCCAGGACATCCATGAGGCGGAGGGCGTAGCTAGGAATGATGTGAAGGATGTTGGTCCCGAAATCCCGCATGAGCTGGATCTGCCGTTTGCTGTTTCCCGCCCCCGATGGGATGGTCAGCAACCCGATTCGCTCGGACCCGTAGTGGAAACCGAGTCCCCCGGTGAACATGCCGTAGCCGGTCAGGTTTTGAAAGGTATGACCGGGACGGGCACCGGTCATGTACATGCACCGAGCCAGGAGGTTCGCCCAATGATCCAGGTCGGCCCGGGTATAGAGGACCGCCGTAGCCTGTCCGGTGGTTCCCGAAGACACATGAAGGCGTACGAGCCGGTCCTTGGGGACGCACACCATCCCGAAGGGATACTGACTCCGCAAGTCCGTTTTGGTAGTGAACGGGATGCGTCGGATATCCTCGATGGTGGAAAGTTCGGAGGGAGATACTCCTGCCTCTCTCAGTCTCATCCCATAAAATTCCGAAGAGACCGCCCTTTTCAGAGTCTGTTTCAGTTTCCGAAGTTGCAACTGATCGAGTTGGAAGCGTGGGATGGTTTCAGCGACCACATCCCAGTACTGGTCGGTTTTCGCCATGGATGACTCTTCCGGGAATCCCTACATCCCGTAGGCCAGATTTTCAAAACGGGTGTAGGAATTGATGAAATGCAGTTTTACGGTACCGATGGGACCATTGCGCTGCTTGCCGATGCTGATCTCTGCAATGTTTTTGTCCGGGGAGTCCGCGTTATACACCTCGTCCCTGTAGATGAAGGCAATGACGTCGGCATCCTGTTCGATAGCTCCAGACTCCCGCAGGTCGCTCAAGATGGGCCTCTTGTTGGTCCGTTCCTCTACCTTCCGGTTGAGCTGGGATAAGGCGATGACCGGGATGTTGAGTTCCTTGGCCAGTGCTTTCAAGGATCGTGAGATTTCGGAAATCTCCTGTTCCCTTCTTTCGGCCCCTTCCCGACTCCTCATCAACTGAAGATAGTCCACCACGATCATCCCGAGGCCCCTGTCCGCCATCATGCGCCGTGCCTTGGCCCGAAGTTCGAGGCTGGTGATGGCCGGTGTATCGTCGATGAAAAGGGGTACATCCATGTAAGCCCCCGCCGCCGTGAGCAACTTGGCGCACTCTTGTCTGCTGAGAAACCCGGTTCGGATCTTGTGGGAATCGACCATGCCTTCCATGCACAGCAACCGCATGGCCAACTGCTCTTTGCTCATCTCCAGGGAAAAGAACCCCACGGGGATCTTGCTCTGCAGACTGACGTTTCTTGCAATGTTCAGGGCCAGAGCAGTCTTCCCCATGCTGGGACGGCCCGCGATGATGATCAAGTCGGATGGCTGGAATCCGGCTGTGAGTTTGTCCAGGTCCTTGAAATTGGAGGGAACCCCCGAAACCATTTCCCGGTGTTCCTGAAACTGTTCGATGGCCTCGATGTTCTTCTTGACAATATCCTTGATGAGAAAATAGCTGCTGCGGATCCGGTTCTCGGTGACGGAAAAAATGGCCGACTCGGCCTGGTCCAGGATCTCCTCGACACTTTTCCCACTCCCGTAACAGTGAGAGATGATCTCGTTCGATACCTGGATCAGACGACGCAAGAGAGCCTTTTCATTGATGATACGGGCGTAGACCGAGACATTGGCCGCCGAGGGCACTGCCTCGATAAGGGAAGCAAGATAGGACGTCCCGCCCACCTCTTCGAGCTGTTGTTTCTCGCCGAGATGATCCGCCAAGGTCACGAGATCGATGGGCTGGTTCCGGTCGAAGAGCTCCTGGATGGCACGGAAGATCAGTCGATGGCTGTCCCGATAGAACTCATCGCCTCGGAGCACCTCGAAGGCTGCAGACAACCCATCGTTGTCGATGAGGATTCCGCCCAAAAGAGACTGCTCGGCCTCGATCTGGTGGGGGGGAACCTTCTTGAGCTCTTCGGCGATGGTTTCCACGGTCCCTATTCTTCCTTCTCCACAACAACGGAGATGGTGGCCGTGATACCGGCGTCCACACGAACGGGTACCGAGTACTCTCCGAGTTCCTTGATAGGATGTTCCATCTGGATATTCTTGCGGGGAAGTTCAAACCC
Source organism: Syntrophobacteraceae bacterium (assembly GCA_018053185.1). Taxonomy (GTDB): domain Bacteria; phylum Desulfobacterota; class Syntrophobacteria; order Syntrophobacterales; family Syntrophobacteraceae; genus JAGPLX01. Next base: position 33,116 of record JAGPLX010000005.1, on the reverse strand, counting down.
CTGTTCCTGGAGAGCACCCGAAATGTCGGAAAGACTCACGGAACCGTATAGCTTGTCTTCTTCCGAAACCTTGCGCCGAAGGGTGATCTTCACCCGGTTCAGCTTTTCGGCCAGAGACATCATTTCCTGGCGGATCTTTTCCCGTTTTCGGGCCAGCATCCGCTTCCTGTGATCGAGCTCACGGACATTCTTCCCCGTGGCCTCCAGGGCAAGCTTCCGGGGAAGCAAATAATTGCGTGCGTATCCGGGAGCCACGTGGACTACATCTCCGATTTCCCCGAGAGACGCAATGTTCTCGGTCAAAATGACTTCCATGCTTTTCTCCTTCCATCCTTCCAAAAGGCTCCGGCTATGATGCGCCATGCCGTCCGGAAGGTCAATGTTCCCCCTCTCCCAAACATCCATCCCTGCAGATCATCGAGATCCCAGGTGGTACGGGGAGATGGATCGAGCTTATGTGGGCTCGGCCGGCTTTCCGGACAGGCGCCGAAAATCGACCCAAACATCAAAAAGGCCGAATAGAACTGCTCCCAAGGCTAGATACTGTTGCAGGAGCAACAGGGCGTACAAAAAAGCTCGGAGCGGCTTGGGCAGGTTCCATCGATCAAAGTAAAAGGCCATGATGGAAAACCCCTGGAGCAAATAAATTGTTCCCACCACCAAGAGCACGTTGAGCCCCACCAACCGAAAGATCCCCATCGGAAGCAGCTGGGAGAAGCCTGCTCCGATGACCACCCAAACCAGCAGATCGTTTGCCTTCCAGTGGGACCATTCCCGCCAGGGAGGCAACAAAACGCGGTGGTTTCGACAATATCGTCGTGTCACCAGAAGGTTCATCCAGGAGATCAGAATGGCCGATGAAACGGCTATAGCCGGGAAGAGTCGAACGATGAGGGGAACCACCTTCTGGATGGCACTGCTCACTGCCTTCTGATCCCGGGAAAGATCCCCGTATTGCTGCAATGTAGCCGTAATGGAGCTCTGGAGATCGTCCTCCATCGCCTTGAAAAACCCTCCCTCGGTCCCCTGCAGTGAAATCCACAGGAACAGGAGCCCCATGACGGTAACCAGAGCGCTGGCACTTCCCACCACCCTCTCGACCGACCAGTGGCGTCTCATGCCGAATCCCAAAAAAAGGCCAAATACCAGCATTTCCAACAAATAGGGAGCACCGTATCCGAGGTCCAGCAGCATCAGAAGCGGGATGCCAAGTAAGGCTGCTCCCCCGGGGATGACGTAGCCCCATGGAGGTCCCCATCGATAAAAAAAAAGCAAGGTGGGAAGCGGGGTAAATATCCCCGCAAAAAGCCCCACCATGGGGATGAGCAGTGCTGAAAAAAAGAAGACCAGCGTGCCCCCAATCCCGAGGAAGAGCTCTTTCCCCCTCTGCCCTCCCAATCCCGGAGATGCCCCATTTTCAGTAGCCATTCCACTTTACCGTGACAGCATCACGAACAGGCAAGAAACACCCCGACACCCCTTTTGCCGGAAGAGGCATGGATTTTCGTCCTCGAGGGGTGTAACCGCATGCCCATTCGCGAGGGTCAGCCGAGAAGAAAACGCAACCAGGCACTCTCGTCAAATGGTATGAATCGTCGTATAGGGAAGCAGAGCGATCTGTCGCGCCCTCTTGATGGCCAAAGTCAATTCTCTCTGGTGCTTGGCGCAGTTGCCCGATATCCTTCTCGGGACAATCTTGCCACGTTCGGTCACAAAGTAGCGCAAGGTCTTGGAATCCTTATAATCGATCTTGAGTTCGCTATCCATGCAAAACCGGCACACCTTCCGCCGGTGAAATGTTCGTCTTTTCGGTCGAATCGCCATGTACTGTCTCCATTTCAGCTGGGAAATCCCAACTTCCAAGGGCCCTATTCCTGTTCTTCCGGAGCCTCTTCTTCCACATCTTCCAGACTTTGAGCGATATCCTCCTCTGCCGGCTTCCACGCAGAAGGTTGTTCATCCTCCTCCCCGAGAACCTCTTGGGCGGAAGCCTCGGAAGTCTCCGTCCCAGCCGCGTCGAATCTGTGGTCCAGCTTCACGGTAAGGAACTTGATGATTCGTTCATCCAACCGAAGGTTTCTTTCGAGTTCAGCCACAAGGCTGGATCCACCGGCGTATTCCATGAGAACATAATGTCCCCGGGTACGCTTCTTGATAGGGTAAGCAAGTTTCCTTTTCCCCCAGGGGACATAGGACAGGACGGAACCACCATTGGATTGGATAATGGATTGGAGTTTTTCGTCGATGGCGGAATTGACTTCGTCGGGCAGATCAGGGTCGACAATGAAAAAAGTCTCGTACTTTCGCATTCCAAATCCTCCTTGTGGGTTGATAGCCCCCCCCAATGCCGGGGTGGAGCAAGGAGCCTTGTTCTGTAAAGGACTCTTGCTAACATATTGGTTTTTTGAGCGTCAAGGGTTTTCTGGACAAATGTTCCCGCCCATCATCTCCGTGGGGAGGAGGGGCACTTGGGGAACACGGCAAAAGGAATCGTGGGAAACACTCGATGCGTCAGCGCTGGTCTTTCCCGGAGGAGGGGAATTCCACCATGATCTCGTTGGGTTTCACCCACCCCAACTGATCTCGAATCAAGCGTTCCTGGGCCTGAGGATCTGACTTGAGGCTCTGGATCTTTTGGAATAATCTCTGATTTTCGCTCCTCAAGTGCAAAATTTTGGATTCCATGGCGGCAATCTGCTGATATTGCTGGTGAAACCCTGGGATTCCCCGGGAAGAGAAGAGAATTCCATATAAGAGAACAAGATTAAGTGCCAGGAGGATCCCCGAAAGGCACAAAAGGACCTGCTTACCGCTCAAAAACGACCGGTCGTCGTCCCTCGTCCTGATTTGCAGGTGACGGTTCCATCTCATGGATAGGCCCTATAAAGAATCTCCGATTTTTTTGTCTGCAGACCCCCCGGGATGAGAGCCAAAGGGAAAAGCCCTGGATCGACATGGGGCGGGAACACGCCCCTCGGGACCTGTTCATCGATTCGGTACCGACATCCTGCTCCATCCGCCTTCCAAGAATTCAGGCGACCAGGAAACGCTCGATATTCTGAGAGGTACCTCCCCCTTTTCGGGTAATCATGATAAGGATCGTGTGCCCAGCAGCTCCGGATTTGAGGGGTGCCCTCGGGTCCGGTTCCGTGACCTTCAGATCTTGGCCGTTGGCGGTTTCACCCCCAAAAGCCTGGAGTTACCATGTCCGTCGTTCCTGAAAAATAACACGATAGGATTGGACCTGTACATTCATTTTTCCCTGGACAGAGTGCTCCAGGGGAGTTTTTCGATGGGATCCCGATCCGCCGTGTTCTCATTCAGCCCTGGTGGGAGAAGGTCCACGGAAACCATTTCCATTCACGGCAATTGCTCGATCCGGCCGGACAACCCGAAAGTCATGGGACACTCTTTTTCGCCTCCTGTTCACGACCAGGTCAGAGGTTCGAAACGCAACACGTTCACCGCCAGTTCCAGTATGCCGCACACCAGAACGTCCGAAGTATCGAGTCGCATACGGCACTGGAGCTTGTCCAGTGCATCCAGAACGGATTGCCCGAGTTCCATGTTGAACTGGATGGCTCCGGAATTGCCAAGTCGGGACGGGTGACACAGGTACCGGGGAGACAAGCTGAAGTGCATGCGGCAGGCAAAGGGGCGATATGGGTAAACCAGACAGCGATCCTCCTGCAGGAATGGACAAGGCCGCTGCTTCTGATGGTATTGGGTGAGAAGGACGGTTCGAGGGTCCACATTTTCCGGTTCGAGGAAGGATCCCGTGCGGATCTGCCCATAGATATCGCACAACACCTCTTCCGCCTCCAGGCATCGCCGGAGAAGGCGGGAGGGACTTCCGGTTTGGTGCATGCCGTGGTACAGGTAGACCAGTTCCATGGATGTCAGGCCCGTTGGCATCTGGTAACAGCAAAGGGAACAGCCTTCCCGGCATTGGACACTCATCCCCGAGCGTCGAAGAGACCCCAGGAAGAAGTAAATCGCCTCATCGTACAGGTTCACAGCCTTCTGATAGTATTTCATGACCATCCAGGGAAGAGATCCGGTTCCGGGCAAGCTCCGGAGTCCGTCGAGACGGCATATCTCAAGCAAGTAATCGGTAATCTTCCTTTGGTATCGGGAAAGGTTTTCCGAAACCGGCTCCGGCATGTTCTGGAACCATGCCGCGACCGACTCCGGAACTACCTCCCTGGATTCGAATCTCATGGCTCCTCACCTTCTCCGATCCAGTTCGGGCCCTCCCGACGTTCAGGCAAGGGGCCCACGGCTTTTGCCGGGAAAATCGTCAGGGATGGTGCTCTTCAATTGCCGCCAACCTGTTGCAAGTTGTCTTCAAGTTGAATAGAATATCTCTCCACGTTTGCAGGTTAGCCACAGGTTAGCCAAGGGAATAGGAAAAGAAAAGCTGTTTGTGGAGTCTCACCATGGTTGAACCAAGGATTGCTACAGGGCAGAGAGGGGCTATGAACGATGACGGAGTGCGGAAGCTCGTCGAGGTGATTGCAAAGGCGTTGGCGGAATATCCGGACGAGATCGTGGTGAAGGAAATCGTTGGCCACCAGATTTCGGTGATCGAGCTCCAGGCGGCAAAGGATGACCTGGGAAAAATCATCGGCAAGGAAGGTCGAAATGCCCATGCGTTGCGGACCATCCTCAACGCGGCGGCAACCAAGCTGCGCAAGCGTGCAGTTCTTGAAATACTGGAATGATATCAAAAGGGAAGGGGGCTTGTCTCCTGCTCCGGGGGTCATGAGCGATCTTTCGAAAGACAACAGCCAGTTCCTTTCTTCCCCCAAGGATCTTCCTGCCTGCTTCGGAGACCCCAGCCAAGTGTGTCCCAGGGACGAAACCGGGATCATCCAGCCTCAAGCCCGCTGTCTGTCTTGCGAACATGTGAAACACTGCCTACGGCAGGCCCTCGAGCAACAGGGAGTCCTGCCTAAACCCCTTGCTCCAGCTCCTGTGGTGTCCAGGATTTCCCGCTTCCTCAAGCGATGGTCCGATCAAAAACTGGGCAAAGAATAGCTTCGGAGCGGCGAGTTTCGCCGAGGACCGAGCCGACTTGTCCCGCTCCTTCTGCGTTTGTGAATATGCTCTTGCTAAGGCGGGACGGGTTCCGGGCGGTATCGAGTCCGGGGGACACCGGGCTCGAACCGAAGGGAGTGATGTTGCATGAAAGGCGCATCCCGACGTTCCGGTATCGGGCGCAGACTGGCGGTCATTCACCAGGGAGCGCTGGGAGACTTTCTGTTGACTCTCCCCGTACTCGAAGGATTCCACGAGACGGACCCGGAAGTTTGCATTGACTTGTGGTGCAGAAGCGAGTTCGGCTCGCTCCTTGCCGGAAAACCTTACCTGAGATCCGTTCATTCCAGTGATGGTTCAGCTCTTACTCCTTTTTATCACGATCAACTTTGGGAGAAGGCAGTACTTCCAGCTTCCCTCTCCGAGGCGGACACCCTATTTCTTTTCGGGCAAGCGAGCAGCAAGGTTCTGGCTGATCGCCTGGCCCGGAGATGCCGGGGCTCGGTTCACTGGATTCAGTCCTTCCCCGGACCCGATGTTCACCAATCCGTGGTAGAGTTCCTTGCAGACCAGTTACGTCCTTTGGGTTGGCCCTTTTGTGTCGGAATCCCTCGCATCGATCCTCCACAACCGGAGAAGCAAACGGTGCGAAGGTGGATCAAGACGCATGGTGGAGAAAACGGCGGGAAACCCATCTTCATTCATCCGGGGAGCGGTGGTCTGAAAAAGGTTTGGCCCCTGAAGCGCTGGTGGTCTCTTCTGGGGTGGCTTTTCCGGATCAAGGCCGGACCGGTGATTGTGATCACGGGGCCCGCAGACGCTGCATTGAGGGAATTTCCCCAGGCGGCACGGCGCTGGGGATGTCACCACCTCGAGCAGCCCTCTCTTGTGAGCCTGGCGGCTTTTCTCGGGGAATCCCGCTTCTATTGCGGAAATGATTCCGGAGCAAGCCACTTGGCGGCCGTCGTGGGCGCGCCATCCATTGTGATCTTCGGACCGACCAACCCGGAAGTGTGGGCCCCCCGAGGTCCCCATGTCCGGATCTTCCAGGACTACTGGAAAGAGGAGGAAGTTCTGGATTGGAGCGAGACCACGATCCCTTCGGACCCGCCCTCGGCCTTGACGGACCTCATTCTCCAAATTACATGACGTCCTTCGTTCATGCATGAATGAAATCCTTTAAAGGGAAGGATCTGGTTCCCGGACCTGTTCGGGGAGGGAACCCAACAAAACGTCCTGGAGGTGAGCATCCCCCAGTATTTCGGGACCCGGTCCCGACAAGGTGATACGGCCGTCCTCGATGAGGAAGGCCGGGTCTGCGGCGTGGAGGATCCTGCGCACGTGCTGGCTGGCGATGAAGAGGGTTACCCCCTTCTGGCTCAAGAGCCGGAAAGCCTCACAAAATCTCCGGATGATCTTGGGACTGAGGTTCATGAAGGGATCGTCCAGCAGCAAGAGACGAGCTTTCCCCACAAGACCACGGGCCAAGGTGAGCATATGCTGCTCCCCGCCACTCAAATTACCCGAGGGGGAGTTTCGTTTTTCATGAAGCTCCGGAAAGAGACGAAACACCAGTTCGAGCTGATCGGATAAGGTCTTGCGATGGAGGTACGCCCCGACCTCAAGGTTTTCCAGGACACTCATCTCGGGGAAGACTCTCATGCCTTCCGGTACGTAGATCATGCCCCTTCTTGCTACCTGGTGAGCTGGAAGGGATTCAATGGGTTGCCCGCAAAACAGGATTCGTCCGGATTTTGGCGGCAACAATCCCCCGAGGACCTTGAGCAGCGTGGTTTTCCCAGCCCCGTTGGGTCCCACCAGGGCCGCGATCCGGGCGGGACGGATACTCAGATGGATGTTTTCCAGGACGGGAAATCCCGGATAGGAAGCCGAGAGGTTCTCCACCTTCAGGATGGGACCGCAGACAGGCTCCAAATCACCTGGGTTTGGAAACGACCTCGCTGTTTTCATTCCTCGCGGTTCTTTGCCTGTGTTCCCCCAGGTAGGTCGATATGACCTCCGGACACTGAAGGACCTCCGAAGGGGTCCCTTCCATGATCTTTTCTCCCTGGTCCAGAGCCACCAGGCGATCCGACACCTTCGCTGTGAGATTCAGAAAGTGATCTATGATGAGAAGGGTGAGACCTCGGTCGCGGAGCTGCCTGACGAGCTCCACGGCCTGTTTCACGGCTTGAGGACTCAACCCCGCCGCGATTTCGTCCAACAAAAGCAGTTTCGGCCTGGTGGCCAGGGCCCGTGCCAGCTCCAGTCTCCGCAACTCGGAGAGAGTCAGCTCCATGGCTGGGAGCAGAGCCTTGTGTTCCAGCTGGACGGTTTCCAGGATTCCCATCGCCTCGTCTCTGGGAGAAGTTGCCGCGGTACGGCCACTTTTCCCGAAAACGACGCCCACCATGACGTTTTCCAGGGACGTCATTTCCGGAAAAGGCCGTGCGATTTGGAAGGTCCGTCCGATCCCCTTGTGGCAAATGCGATGAGGAGGCCAACGGGTGATGTCCTCTCCGCGATAGAGGACCGTCCCCCGGTCCGGCTGCAGGTGTCCTCCGATAATGTTGAACAGGGTGGTCTTCCCTGCGCCGTTGGGGCCGATGATGCTCACGATCTCCTGCTCTTCGACCCTGAACCCGATATCCCTCAGCACGGGAATCCCATGAAACCCGATCCCGATGTGTGTCAATTCCAGGCAGACCTGAGTCTTGACTGCAGCCATGCTCCCACTCCGCGGGGGAAGAACAGAAGAGCAAGGATCACCACCAGACCATAAACCGCGGCATGTCCCACGGGCAACAGGGAATGGAACAAAAGTTGATCCAGAGGATAGAGAATCAGTGCCCCCAGGATCGGACCATGGGGCTGATACGTACCTCCAAAGATGCTAAAAATCAGCGGCAACGCGGACATATGAAGGCTGAACACCAGGGAGGGTTCCACCAGACCGATCATGTGAGGATAGAGGGCTCCGCATAGAGCCGTGAAAAGGGCACTCAACAGCAGGGCGTGAAAACGGGTGCGATGGACGTTTACCCCGAGGCCGGCGGCGGCGATTTCGTCCTCGCGAATGGCCCGGATGGCCCAGCCCCAGCGGGATCGAATTGCCTTCCAGTGGACCCAGCCTGTCACGAGCATCCACGTGAAGAGCAGGTAGTACAGGGCTTCGGGATCTTGGCTGAACCGGATCACCGTTCCTCCCCATCGCAGGGAAGGAATATCCGCGATGCCGGTGATGCCCTGAGATCCAAGCGTGACACGATCCCAGTTGTCGATGAGGATTTTCGGAATCTCCACCGACGCCAGGGTTGCAAGGGCGAAGGGAGCTCCCCGCAGCTTTCTGAATGCGAGGTGCCAAAGGATGCCGTAGCTCGCACCCAGAAGACCTCCGGCCAAAATGGTGACACACGGAGAAAGCCTCCAATAATGGTCCAAAAGTGCCGATCCGTAGGCTCCCAAACCAAAAAAAGCTGCGTGTCCCAGGGATACCACGCCCGTTAGAGCCAGAAGGTTCCATGCGAAAGCCAGGGTGCCGTAGTAGAAGGCGAATCCCAACACGCGGTAATGGAGAGCCGTTCCCATCTTCGCCAAGGGCCACAGGAGAAAGAACACCACCAAGGCGAATATAAACAAATCTTGGGATCTGAGAGGCTTCTTCATGGTCTCGATAGCCTGGAGCTCACCCGCGGGAGACCCCCGGGTCGCAAAATGAGGAGGGAGATGAGTACCAGGGTGCTCACGAGCTCACGCCAATTAGTTCCCAGAAAGATCACCGTCAGGGACTCGACGAGACCCAGTGCCCACCCGCCCAGCAATATCGCACGGATACGTCCGACTCCCGCAAAAATGGTAATCACGATGGCTATCAGGGTGGCCTCCATCCCACCCCAGGGATGCAGATAGGCGGTGCAACCGTAGAGAGGTCCGGCCAGCCCGATCAGGAGTCCTCCCAGGGCGAAAGCGATCACGCTCATGCGTTCGACGGGAATTCCAGCCAGACTCGCTGCCTCCCGATCCTGGATGGTGGCCCGCAGTGCTTTCCCCAGGAGGGTTTTTTGCAGAAGCAGAAACACGAAAAAGGTTGCCAGCAGTGACAGTGAAATGAGCCATGCCTGGAGCTGGGTCAAGGTTATATGCGCCGAAGGAAAGGTCCAGGGTGTTTCCGCCGTCCGGATCATGCGATAGTCGGCCGAAAACAAGAACAGCATGCCATTTTGAAGGACGAGGGCCAACCCAAAGGTCACGACCAGTGAATTCAGTTCATACGGCTCCCCGAGGTACTGAAGCAGAGCCCGGAGTAACACGGCCAGAAAGAGGAGACCAAGCATGCATGCGGGAAGTGTCCAGAAGAAAGGGATCTCCCAGTAATTCCCCAGGACATAGGCCAGGTATCCGGCCACCAGCATCATCTCCCCATGCGCCAGATTTAAGGCACGAGTGACCCCGAAGATAATGGAAAAACCCAGGGCGATGAGTGCGTAAAAGGAACCCAGGGAAAAGGCATTGAGCGCCAGCTGCAACCACATGGGAATGGTCCCGCCTCGCGTCGAGCTTGCAAAAGATTCTTCCGTCCGACACGCGAAATGCTCATGTCGGGACAGCCTTCGGTCTCATTTAATGCCGGTAATGCCGGGGAAACGAATCGATGCGACAGCCCGGCCCGGGGGGAAAACCGATACCATTTGACCCTCCTGGATTTGAACAATCACCTGCTGATAATACTTGGGGTCCCCGTTCTCGTCGAAGGCAAGGCGTTCCATGGGAAGCATCAACTCCAGAGTCCTGAGCTCCTCGGAAACGGCACCGCCCGTCAATGTCACCCCCTTCTCGGAAGCTCTTTGGATGGCCGCCAGCAATGCTCTGGCCGATGTGTAACCGTGCATGACGGTGGAATTGGGGACTTTCCGAAAGCGATGGACGAAACTCTCCACAAATGCCGTGGATTCCCTCTCCGTGCCCGGAAGAGTGATGCCGGGATTCCAGGCGCACATCCCCAGCAAATTCTCGCTCATGTTCCCCATCTCACGGATGAGCGTGGGATGGGCGATCCCCCAAGGGCCGAGGTAGGATCGCAGGGGGACATGCCGTTCCCTGGCCTGACGGATCAAAACAATGTGGTCGGGGAAGAAGCCCCCCGAGATGAGAAGGTCGGGTTGATATTCCTGGATCTTCAGGAGAAGGGAGGAAAAATCCGGAGAGCCCGGGCGGAATTTCTCGTAGAGAGAAACCTGGACCCCTTTCTTCTCGAGACGGCTTTTCACGTCTTCCCCAAATTCGGAGGAGCCGGGGGTTGCGGCATAAAGAATGGCCACCTGCTTTGGGCGAACGCTCTCGAGGACGAAATCACACAGTGGCTGGACTATGCCCCCTAGTTGAGATACTCGGAAGAAAAACGGGTTCCTTCGTCTCTGGGTCAGGGAGCGCTGGAGGCTGGCGGCCGCTACATAGGGGACCCGGTGTTTGGCCGCAAGCTCACTGATGGGGCCAACCAGGGAGTCAACATACCCTCCCACCAGACCGATCACACCAGCCCTGTATAAAAGCTCCTCCGCCTGGTTGACAGCCACTTCGGGCAGGCTCTGGTCGTCCCGGCTCACCAACTCTACCGGCTCTCCGGAAATTCCTCCACGGGCATTGACCTCTTCCACTGCGTACAGGATCCCCTGGTGGATGTCCCCGCCGTGCTCCGCCAGTTTTCCGGTCAGGGGGTTGATCTCGCCGATCCGAACAGCAGATCCGGCGGTGGGAAACCCGTAGAACACCAGGCAAAGAAAAATCCCCAATCCAGCTCGGAGTCGCAGCATAAAGCATCCGTCGATCCCTCCCGTTTCCGATCCTGTTCGGCCTTGAATTCGTACCCGCCTTCCCCGAAGAACCTGGATGCGTCGAAACACTGCCTTTGGTCTCCACATATAACACCAGCGTAATTATTGCAATGCATATGGTCGAAGCATATTCGGAAAGCACGGTCAACACAAACTCTACATGACCGGAGGAGAAGTGGTCTCGAAACTCGACGGCCGGCCGGCGACTCCACCTTGTGGTGTCGCAGAGTTCGAGGGGTGCCTTCCGGTTGGGGATCCAAGGTGGGTTCCGCCCGGAACGGCGAGGATTCGCTCCTCCCCCCCGTCCGTTCGATGGCATGGTTCAGAATGTGGATCAGGCCCGCGTGAGCGCACCCCGGCAGAACGATGAGCCCCCGAGGCGTGGTGAGAAGAGGGAATTAAGATCCTCACGCGACGAGCGAATTCTCCGCCTGCATCGGGGGCGAATGCCGTATGAAACCGACGCAAGCTCCCCGAGGAGTACCGAGAAGCCGATGCCCAGCAGAGGGGAGCCAAATGGAATCAGAGGGGACGACAGCCGGAACGATCCCGACTGCAGGCTGTTGCCATGTGGTGGGTCTGTTAAGGAATCGAGGAAACTACTTCAATCCCGTTGTCCTGGAGGTCGGTCACAATGGGTTGGAGATTGCATTTCTTCAAACGAACCGAGTAGATTTGATCCTGGTGCTGCTGACCCGGTAGGTGGCAGATGCTGATCACTTCCGCATCATGATGCCGAATCAATCGAGTGATCTCATCCAGAGGAGTGCCCGGCTTTGTGATTTTTACATCCAGGCGGGACGACTGGCTCAACATCCCGATCATGGTGATGAAAGCCGTCAGGATGTCCACCACCGTAATGACGCCCACCAGTTTGCCGTTCATCACCACAGGCAATCCACCGATTCTTTTCTCCAGGATGAGTCGTGCGGCTTCCTCCAGTGGCATGTCGGGGAAAGCCACGTGAGGCTTGCGTACCATGACATCTTCCAGGGTCAGCTCTTCCAGCATGGAGGCGATGAGCACTCCACGCAGGTCGGCATCCGTCACCCAGCCCAGCAAAGTCCCGTCCCTGTCCACTACGGGGAGGTGACGGATGGAATCCCGCTTCATCACCGCCAGGGCTTCCTGGATGGAAGATTCTTTCCTGATGGTAACAACTTTGGTGGTCATCCACTGGCCGACATTCACCTTGCAAATCCTTGATCTCGAACCCTGGCCACGTACAGGCAACAACACGAATTGCGGAGAGATTGCAAGAAATTGGTACGACTGCCCTGTGATAACTACGTCATCCCAGGACAAATTGCAAGGGAAAATTGCCACAAGCATGATCCTGTGGGGTTGTGTATGCCCAAGTACCGCCCGGCCAAATGAGTGAACGGACTTTTGCGGCCCGCTCCTCGGAAACCTGGGCGTGCCCTGCAAATCCCGACCGACGGGGCCCCCGGCTGGGGCACCGTCCCCCGAAAGATGTGAGAGCGGTTCATGAATGCACGCAGGATTTTCACCCAGTGTGCCGGGGAGAAACCCTCTCGTGTGGTCCATCCCCCAGGGCGCGACTTTGCGGGCCCTTCCCCTTGATCGGAGGCAGAAATCGAATCCTGGGCCAAGATTGACTTTGGTCTTCCCTTTGCTATACTGCAACACGTTCCGAAGTATGGCGTTTTCTTAGACATTTTGCCTGAAAGGAGCGGATTTGCGCCAGCCAAAATTCATCTTCATCACGGGTGGAGTGCTCTCCTCCCTGGGAAAAGGCCTCGCAGCCGCCTCCATCGGTGCGTTGATGGAAAGCCGCGGTTTGAGGGTGACACTGCAGAAACTGGACCCATACATCAATGTCGATCCGGGAACTATGAATCCCTTTCAGCACGGGGAAGTCTATGTCACCGATGACGGAGCCGAAACAGATCTCGATCTAGGACACTACGAACGCTTTACCCACGCCCGCATGTCCAAAAAAAACAACTACACCTCCGGCAGCATCTATTATTCGGTCATCTCCAAGGAAAGACGAGGCGATTATCTGGGAGGCACCGTCCAGGTCATTCCTCATATAACGGATGAAATCAAGGCATGTATTCGAGGAGTCGTCAACGGAGTGGACATTGTCATCGTGGAGGTGGGGGGAACGGTGGGGGACATTGAAAGCCTGCCGTTTCTTGAAGCCATCCGCCAATTCAGAAACGATGTGGGGAAGGAAAACGCTCTCTACATTCATGTGACCCTCGTCCCCTTCATGAAAACCTCCGGAGAGCTCAAGACCAAACCAACCCAGCACAGCGTCAAGGAACTACTGGGAATCGGAATTCAGCCCGACATTCTCCTTTGCCGGACAGAGAAAAACCTGCCGAGCGACCTGAAAGCCAAGATTGCTCACTTCTGCAACGTGGAACCCAGTGCGGTGATCACGGCCAAGGACGTGGAATGCATTTACGAAGTCCCTCTGCAGTTTCACAAGGAAGGCCTGGATGAAAAGATCGTGAGATTGCTCAACATCTGGACCAGGTCACCGGTCCTGGACTCATGGGATGAATTGGTTCTCCGGATGAAGGAACCCTCCCATGAGATCCGCATCGCCATCGTGGGCAAATACATCGATCTTAAGGAATCCTACAAGAGCCTCAACGAAGCCCTGCTCCACGGAGGGGCCGCTCACAACCTGCGCGTTCTCCTGGATTACGTGGATTCCGAGGACGTGGAAAAGGAAGGAGGCGAAGCGCTCATCGAAGGGTCCGAGGGGATTCTGGTGCCGGGGGGGTTCGGCCAGCGCGGAGTGGAAGGAAAGATCAAAGCCATCGGCTATGCCAGACAGCACGGCATTCCCTTCCTGGGCATCTGCCTGGGGATGCAGCTCGCCACCATCGAGTTCGCCCGCAACATCGCCGGCCTCGAACAGGCACACAGCATGGAGTTTGACCATCATACCCCTCATCCCGTCATTTACCTCATGAAAGAGTGGTTCGACTACAAGAACAATCGGGTAATCCGACGCGATGAACATTCGGACTATGGCGGCACCATGCGCCTCGGGGCCTATCCCTGCATTCTCGAGCCTGGCAGTTTTGCTCACCGGGCCTATGGAGTCCAGGAAATTTCAGAACGGCATCGCCATCGTTACGAATTCAATAACGACTACCGCGAGATTTTGGGCAAGGCGGGTATGAGGTTCACTGGTCTCTCACCGGATCGCAACCTGGTGGAAATCATCGAGCTTCCGAACCATCCCTGGTTTCTGGGGTGCCAGTTCCATCCTGAATTCAGATCCCGGCCCATGGAACCCCATCCCATTTTCAAGGCATTCGTGAGAGGCGCCATGGAATACGCCAAGGGAAAAAGACCCGGCGACTTCACGCAGGAAGCCGCGTGCTAGAACACTACAAAGCAATTCAGCCTCCGCTTGTGGTGGGTATAGCCCTTTCTTTATGTTGCGCTACGGAGGATCATCCTGTTTGAGTCTCCTGATGGGCGTGTCGAGGAGGGGAATCTTTTTAGAGAAGGCGGTTTGCGCTCGTGGCCCCGTTGATACACACGAACTCTTTAGCGCATATGGGAGATACCGTGCCGGAATTTCAACTATTGGGACAAACCATAGGAAAAGAGCGGCTCTTCATCATCGGTGGGCCTTGTGTCATCGAATCGGAAAGCATGGCTCTTCACATTGCGAATTTTCTCAAGGATTCCTGTCAACAACTGCAGATTCCTTGCATATTCAAGGCTTCCTACGATAAGGCCAACCGGACTTCCGTCCATTCTTACCGTGGACCCGGACTGAAAAAGGGGACCCGGATCCTCTCCCTGGTTCGAGAGCAGACCGGGATCCCCGTTTTGACGGATGTCCATTCGGTGGAAGAAGTGGAACCCGTCGCCGAGATGGTGGACGTCATTCAAATCCCGGCCTTTCTGGCCAGACAAACGGATCTACTTCTTGCCGCCGGAAGAACGGGAAAGCCGGTGAACGTGAAGAAAGCCCAGTTCCTGGCTCCCTGGGATATGAAATCGGTAGTCGAAAAGATCCTTCAAACAGGAAACGAGCGGATTTTGATCACCGAGCGAGGGGCAACGTTCGGCTACAACAACCTGGTGGTGGACATGCGTTCCATTGCTTTCCTCAGCCAGTGGGATTTTCCCGTGGTGATGGACGCCACTCACAGCGTTCAGCTGCCGGGCGGCCAAGGCAACTGTTCGGGCGGGCAACGCCGGTTTGTGGCACCGCTTGCGCAGGCTGCCGTGGCCGCCGGGGCTCATGGGATCTTCCTCGAGTTGCACCAATCCCCGGATCAGGCACTTTGTGACGGCCCCAATTGTCTTCCCTTGTCGGATTTACCGCGTTTGCTGGAGCGCTTGTTGCGTATTCATCACGCAGTGCGGTCCTAGAAAGCAAACCGGTAGCGCCGGATGCGCGGAAGGCCCCGGGGACGGGCGGAGCGAAACCCACTGCTTGGAGCAAGGAGTGCAACCCCACAGGCAATGGTCAGGGGAAATCTTTCGGGGGGGATGGGGTTTGGACTGGGAGCTCCCTCCGTCCACGGAGCCGCACTCGGCTGGACCCGCGACAGAATGAATTTTCATTCGCACGGGCCTGTGAAGCCGGTCCAAAACGAGTGATGGGCTGCGCGATTGGGGGTATGGACCCCGGGAGCCGTCCTCGCGATCCTGGGGATTTTGCGGTGTGTTCGTGCCAAATAAGGAAAAGATATGGTTCAGTTGGCTTTGGACGTGGATGAGAGCCTCCGGGCGCGGATTCTTCCCCTACGCATGATGATTTTCGACGTAGACGGCGTCCTTACCGACGGTCGGATCATTTACCTGGACACCGGATTGGAAATCAAGGCTTTCGATGTTCAGGACGGTCATGGGATCAAATTGCTCCAAAGGGCGGGAATCGAGGTGGCCTGGATCAGTGGGCGGTCGTGCCGGGCGGTGGAACACCGGGCCGAGTGTCTTGGGATTACGAGGCTGTACCAGGATGCCAGGGTCAAGATGGACGTTTATGAGAAGCTTTTGTCCGATGTAAACTTGAGAGACGAGGAGGTGGGTTTCATGGGCGACGATCTCATCGACATCCCCGTGATGCGCCGGGTGGGGTTTTCGGTGGCCGTTGCCGGTGCCGTTACCCACCTCTTTCCCTACGCCCACTACGTGACGAAGGCTGCGGGCGGACGTGGAGCGTGCCGGGAAGTCTGTGAACTCATCCTGAAAGCCCAGCATCGATGGGAGCAGGTCACGCGGCGTTACTTCGGGTCTCCCTCGTAATTCTTGTTTTTTGTCGCCGGAAGGCTGAAAATCCCTCCTACGAGCTTTTCTCCTGGCACAGAATATGCCTTTACAGGTTTCCTTCCGCGTGTTAGAGTAAGTGGAAATATAATTTGTTAATTTGACTGGAAAAATCAGAAATGGATGACTCCACCTTAGTTGGTCGGACAACTGGTTGAATTCTCTGGGATTCACTCTTTCTACGTGTTTCGGGAGATGCCCGTTGAGCCGGCAGCAGGAGTCCAACGATGTTCGTGCGCAAATTCACCCAGGGAGTGGTTCTCCTCGTGGCGTTGGGTCTGAGCGCCATGCTTCTTGCGGGCATCTGGAAGGGCAAGACGCAGAAGGATCATCGCATCGTCCCGGTCAGTGATGCTTCGGAAGCTGAGATGAGGCTTTCGGATATGGAATACACCGAGATGCAGGACGGTAAGAGGCTTTGGACCTTGAAGGCTTCCGAAGCCAAATACTATCAGGATCAGCAAAAGACCCTGCTCACATCCGTTCATCTCACCTTGTTTCTCGAGGAAGGCGATGAGATCCGGCTGGAGAGTCGAGAGGGAATCTTGTATGCCGGAACGAAGAACATCGAACTCTGGAATTCGGTACACGCCCGGTTGCCTCGCTCTTATGAGATGATGACGGATCGTGCTTTCTATGAACATGAGCGCCAGGCGGTGTATTCGGAGACTCCCATTCGGCTTACCGGACCCGATGTGGAACTGGAGGGAAGCAGTTGGGAGTACAGAATTCCTCAGAGTCGGGCTGTTGTGAATAACGGTGTCCGGGCGACCCTGATTCTCGGGCCTAAAAAACCCCCAACCAAATCCAAGAGGCTCCCATGACCCAGCTCAGAACTTTTTTCTTCCATCGATGCCGTCTTTTGATGGTTTGCGCCGCAGCATGCTGCCTGGTGCCGGCTTCCGTTGGATGGTCTGCGGACAGGAAACCGGCCCTCCCCTCCCAGACAGCCCTCAAGAGCGAGTCCCCTTTACACATTGCCAGTGATCGCATGGAAGTGAGTCAAAAGGAAAAAACCATCTATTTCGTGGGTCACGTGACGGTTCGACAGGACGATCTGGTGATTACGGGAGATCAGATGACCGTTTACGGGGTGCAGGAGAAGGAGAAGAGCAAGACGAAGACTTCGGAGACTCCCATGGTGGATCAGATCGACCGGATTGAAGTGCAAGGGTCTGTAAAGATCACCCAGAGAGAGAAGATAGCCACCGCGGAGAAGGCCGTGTACTATCATCGGGAGGACAAGATCGTCCTTTTGGGTCAACCGAAGGTTTCTCAGGGACAGGACACGCTTCAGGGACGAATGATCACCCTGTATCTGGCAGATGGGCGTAGTGTGGTGGAAGGCGGAGAAACGACACCGGTTCAGGCGGTTCTTCATCCTTCCCGCAAGGAGTGAGCCTTGTTGCCGGAATCCGACAAGCACCTGGCTGTCCAGGGTCTCACCAAGACTTACCAGAAGCGGCGTGTGGTGGACGAAGTCAGCATGGAGGTTCATCGGGGACAGATCGTGGGATTGCTGGGACCCAACGGGGCCGGCAAGTCCACGACGTTCTACATGATTGTGGGAATCATCCGGCCGGACGAGGGCCGGGTCCTGCTGAACGGAGAGGACATTCTCCCCATGCCCATGTACAGGAGGGCAAGGAAGGGGGTTACCTACCTGCCCCAGGAACCCTCGGTGTTTCGTAAGCTGACGGTAGAGGAGAACATCCTGGCGATCCTGGAAACCATGGACCTCACCAGGGAACAGCGGGGGGAGCGTCTTCGGATCTTGTTGGATGATTTGAAGATCGCTCATCTCGCAAAACATCGGGCAGACCGGCTTTCTGGGGGGGAACGCCGTCGAGTGGAGATCACCCGTGCGCTGGTAATCCGTCCCGATTTTATTCTGTTGGATGAGCCCTTTGCGGGGATTGACCCCATAGCTGTCATGGAGATTCAGGGGCTGGTTCGATCTCTCAAGGACAAGGGGATCGGGGTTCTCATCTCGGATCACAATGTTCGTGAGACCCTCAAGGTGTGTGATTGGGCCTACATCATGCACGAAGGAAAGATTCTCGAGGCCGGGGAACCGATGAGTATCGCTCAGAGCGACCTTGCCCGACGAACTTATCTGGGAGATCAATTCAGCCTGTCTTGACGGGAAAGAGGAATGGCGGCGGCGTTTGAACTGAAACAGCAATTGAAACTCAGCCAGCAGCTCATCATGACGCCTCAGCTTCAGCAGGCGATCAAGTTGTTGCAGCTCTCTCGTTTAGAGCTGTTGGAGACCATCCACCAGGAAATGGAGACGAATCCTCTCCTTGAGGAAGTCCAGGAAGAAAACCTCGATGTCGAAAACCTGGATGTGGCGGAAACCAAAGTGGACGAGCCCTATTCCGAGGTGGAAGTAGCGGAAAAGATACGCGAGGATTTTGATTGGGAATCGTACCTGGATGAGTACAACACCGGCACTCCGGTGGCCATGGAAACGGACCCCAACCGTGAATGGCCTTCGTACGATCACCGTTTGACGGCTCCGGCTTCTCTGGATGAGCATCTCGGCTGGCAGCTACGCCTCTCCGAGATGTCCGAGGAAGAAAAGCTCATCGGGTTGCTCATCCTGGGAAACCTGAACACGGATGGGTATCTTGATGCTACGGTGGATGAAATCGCACAAATGGCGGAAACCAGCCAGGATCGCGTGGAGGAGGTTCTGAGGAAAGTCCAACTGTTCGATCCTGTGGGGGTTTGCGCGCGCGATTTGCGGGAGTGCCTTCTCATTCAGGTAAAGACCCTTCATCCAGAAAACGAGCTTGCCGCCACCATTGTGGAACATCATCTCCACTACCTCGAAACCAAGAACTATCAGGGCCTCGTGCGGGCGATGAAGCGGAGTCCCGAGGAAATCAAGACAGCCATCGATCTCATCCTGAGCCTGAACCCTCGACCCGGGCGAGCCTTCAATGAAGAGTCCATCGAATACATCAGCCCGGATATCTACGTCCTCAACGTCGACGGGGAACTGGTGATTCTTCTGAACGAAGACGGCTTGCCGAAACTGCGGGTGAGTTCCTATTACAAGGAGGCCCTCAGCCAGGAGGCGGTGCTGCCGACGGATGCCAGGGACTATATCCAGAACAAGTTGAGATCCGCGGCTTGGCTCATCAAAAGCATTCACCAGCGTCAAAGGACCCTCTACAAGGTAGCCCGGAGCATTGTCAAGCTCCAGCGGGATTTCTTCGAGAGGGGTATTGCCTATTTAAAGCCGATGGTCCTCCGGGATGTGGCCGAAGATGTGGGGATGCACGAATCTACCATCAGTCGCGTGACTGCCAGCAAGTACATGCACACGGCGCACGGGATTTTTGAGTTGAAATATTTCTTCAACAGCTCCATAAATAGCGTTTTTGGAGAGGCTGTCGCCTCCGAAAGCGTGAAGGAGCGCATTCGGCAGCTTGTCCGCGAGGAGGACGAGACGAAGCCTTACAGCGACCAGGACATTGTCCAAATCCTCAAACGGGAAAACATTCGGATTGCCCGGCGCACGGTGGCGAAATACCGTGAGGTATTGGGCATATTGCCTTCCAGTAAAAGAAAAAAAACTTTCTGGACCGGTAAGTGAAGGACCGAACGGTCCGGGTTCCCCTATTATTGGAATGGGGTTAAATTATCAGTGGAGGTTTTTGCCCATGCAAATCAGTGTGACATTTCGCCAGATCGAACCATCGCCGTCTCTTCGTGAATATGCCGAGGAAAAAATCTCTCGAGTGAAGAAATACCTGGAGGAACCCATCGAGGCTCATATTGTGCTCAAGGTGGAAAAATTCCGTCACATTGCCGAGGTCACCATCGACGCCAACGGCCAACGATTCAACGGCACCGAAGAAACAGACGACATGTACTCCGCCATTGACAAATTGTCGGATACCATCGAGAGTCAGGTCAAGAAAAGCAAGGAGAAGATTCGTCGGCGAAAACCCACCAATACCAACAAAGAGCTTACTACCATGCCCGATGTCACGGGGGGGATGGACGAGGAGGAGACCCGAATCATTCGAAGGGAGCAGGTCTATGCCAAACCCATGGACCTGGACGAGGCCGTAATGCAGTTGAACCTCTCGAATGGGGAGTTCATGGTTTTCATCAACCGTCACAGCAATCACATCAACGTTTTGTACCGGCGCAAGGACGGTCATTACGGACTGATTGAAACGTTCAAATAGAATTGCGACGGGATGGATGCCTAAAGAGGCAAACCTCGGGGCTTCCGAATCAACCCGTCCAAAGGGGCAAGAAGCATTGATGAAGATTCTGGACATCTTGGCCAAGCAAGCGATCATTCCCGAACTCCATGGAAGCACGAAACGGCAGGTACTGGAAGAACTCATCGAGGCGCTGGTGAGACATAAGCCCCAACTGGACCGGGAGAGGCTCATGGCGGTTTTGCTCGAACGGGAGCGTTTGGGAAGCACGGGGATCGGAGACGGCATCGCCATTCCCCATGGGAAGCTCAAGGATTTGGACCAACTCACCCTCTCTTTTGGAAGATCCACGAGAGGAGTGGACTTCGAATCCATGGACGGCAAACCTGTGCACCTCTTTTTCCTTCTCGTTGCTCCCGAAACCTCCGCGGGGATCCACCTGAGAGCTCTGGCGAAAATCGCACGACTGTTGAAAAACGGTAATGTGCGGAAGAAACTGGGAAGTGTGTCCAGCCCGGATGAAATTTACACCGTCATTCAGCAGGAAGACGAGGATTTCTAATTTTCCTAGGGTCGGTCTCCCGTACAAAGGGAGAAATTCAACTGCTGCCGAGCTCCTGGTCATGTTGGTGGTGTGCCGCGTCCATCTCCGTCCTCCTTCGGCACGGGGGGAATGGTTCTTCCAGGGACTACCTTGGTTTTGGATCTCTTGCCCAAAAGGCCATCGGGAAAAGCTTCTCCGTAGCATTCACCGGGATTGGAACGAATTGGATTCATAAGGGCGGAGTTTGCGGCGGGATGGAGAGAAGGGTCCACATCGTGGTGGTGACCGGTTTGTCGGGGTCGGGAAAAAGCACGGCCATCAAGGCCTTCGAGGATCTGGATTACTTCTGCATCGACAACCTTCCGGTTCCCCTGCTTCCAGGTTTCCTGAGCCTGTGCGAACGGGACATGCCCGATGTTCGGAAGATTGCTTTGGGCATCGATATCCGAGAACGAGCCTTTCTCAAGGATTATCCCGAGATTTTCAACAGTCTCGAAGAGGCAGGGTACCGTTTTGAAATCATTTTTCTGGAAGCGGCCGCGGACATCCTCCAGAGGAGATATAGTCAGACTCGGAGGGTACATCCGGTTGCAACCTCCGATTCCCTTCTTCTCGATGCCATCAGCCATGAGCGAGCACAGCTGCAGGCACTTCGAAATCGTGCCAGTCGGATCCTGGACACGGGTAGTATTTCAGTCCACCAGTTGAAGGCCCTCATCACCCGAACCTACGGGGTGGTGAGCGAAAAGGAGAGACTGAGCATCCAGGTCCTTTCCTTCGGCTTCAAATACGGGCTTCCCTTCGAGGCGGACTTGGTCATGGACGTGCGCTTTCTTCCCAACCCTCACTTCGTCGAGGAGCTCCGGAACCTGAACGGGTGTTCCCCCGAGGTAAGCTCGTGGGTCCTCCAATGGTCTGCATCCCGGGAGTTCATCCAGGATTACACGACCCTGCTCCTGAGGCTCATTCCTCAGTATCTCCAAGAAGGAAAGCGATACTTGACCATCGCCGTCGGATGCACCGGTGGAAAGCACCGATCAGTGGTCATTGCCCAAGAGATCGCCGCGGCACTCAAGGAAAAACAGTATTACGTGAAAATCTTCCATCGCGACAAGGACCTGGAATAAGAGAAGCTGAATGCACGAGGAGCACTCCAAAGAGCTCATAGGAATCGTAGCAGTGTCCCACTGCCGGTTGGCCGAAGAAATGATTCGAGTGGCCGAGTTGATCGCCGGACGTCTCGAGGCGTGCAAAGCTCTTGCTTTTCTTCCCGACCAACCGGTGGAGACCATGACCCGGCAACTTAGGGACGCCATCCGGGAAGTGGATCAGGGCAAGGGAGTATTGGTCCTCACCGATCTTTTCGGAGGGACCCCTACCAACATCAGCCTGTCGTTGCTGGGACCAAAAGTCGAGGTGATCTGCGGCATGAATCTTCCCATGTTGATCAAACTCGCTTCCTGCCGCAATGGCTTTCCGCTTCAGGAAGCGGCGACACTGGCCAAGGAGTACGGTCGGCGACACATATCCCTGGCAAGCGAGGTCTTGTCCCGGCCCGTCAAAAGGTAGGCGGCTCTGAAATGTGCCCGCGCGCGTCTCCCGTGGATACCCGGGTGTCCGGACATGAATTGGACAAACCATGAAATTACAGGCTCAAACGCTCCGAGGATCCGGTCGACGGGTGGGAACCGATTTCCGGCCGATCTATCTTGAGAAAATGACTCCCCTAGACATAGCTTCCGTCATGGAAATCGAAATGGAAAGCAACATCGAGCCGTGGTCTTCCCGCTGTTTCCTGGAAGAAATGGGGAGGAACTACGCGTACGTGGTTGTTGCCCGAGACGGGTACCGACCCCCGGGTGCCGTCGGGTATATCTGTTATTGGCTCATTGTGGACGAAGTCCAAATCTTGAATGTCGCTGTGCATAGGGACTATCGGCACAAGGGGATCGGCAGGAAGCTCCTGTCCCACGCTTTGGATACGGGCATCGAACGTGACGCCCGGGTCGCCGTCCTGGAAGTGCGACAGAGCAATACCTTCGCCCATGGTCTCTATGGGCGGCTAGGTTTTCGGACGATGGGGGTGCGCCCCAATTATTACGGAGGAATTTCCGAATCGGCCATCCTCATGGAACTCGAACTCAGGGATGAGAGAAGACCGGCATCCCTGAATCCGCCCCCCACGTCTTGCGCAAAGGTAAGCACATGAACCAGGTTCTGCCTTTGGATCAGATTCAGTCGGATGCCTTGAACCGGAACATGGATCTGACAAATGTCAAGGTTGTCATTCCTGAAGTGTTTGAAGTCCTTCGGGAAGCGGTGAAAGGATATGCTGGCAAGGAACAGCAGGCCCATGAGTTGTTGCTGGAATATCACCACCGCTTTCGCAACTGGAAGTTTGTCATCCAGGAGACGTGGCGTTACAGCGTATCCAATTTGCGCCTGTTTCAACACCATCCCAATAATGGACGAATCCTGGCCCTCCTGTCTCACATTCTCCTGGAAGCCCTCACACAATCGGAAAGCGCCGCCAACCGTAACCTGGCCGCGGATCACCTGCTTGCCCTGTGGATCAAGGTGGTTGAGGAAATGCCGCAGACGGTGGCTCAACCCGCCGAGGAGGAATGGATTGGGGGGGCTTCGATCCAGCTTGAGAGCATTACCGCCATGCATCAAGGGATCCTGAGGTGGTATCTCGGCAGACTTCACGAGCTCCCCCCGAACCTTTTCGAACACATCATGGGTAGCTATTATCCCTTGAAGCGCCTCGCGGGCAAGCTCTACCGGCTGTGGGAAATCCCCTCGTCCTTCCTCGAATTGCGCAAACTTTTGGATCGCTTGTTGACGGAAAGTTACCGGTTTTGGCTCCAGAGACAGGACCCCGGTGTGTGGCTCGCCCGGCAAACCGGCCACTCCCTGCAGGATGCTCCCTGGTTCGATCTGGTTTCCCCCCTGGGGCACGATCGATGGAAGGTCCTGCTGCGGCGCATCGAGGAAGAAATCGCTTCCCTCAAGGATGACCGGGAAGCTGTGGGCACGATGTTGGATTTCCCTGATTTCCACGACATTGTACGCGCATACCGCACCCTTCCAGAGGCTTTGAAACCCTTCGACGACCCCGCGTCCGACACTCATCCCAGCATGCTCATGCGGTTGAGGATCATGGAAACCAAGGGCCTGGAGGGAATCCACGAGGAAACCCTGCGGGAAATCAATTTTGAAATCGAGAAGTGGGTGCGCCGGGAATCCGTCGAAAAGCTCCGAGACCTCCTGGAAAGACTTTTCGAGGTCCTGAACAGCTGTCTTCAGAAACATCCCCAAGCCGCTCTCCAGATTGTCCGGACCGTGGCCATGGAGATTCTCGATACCAATGATCGTGCCCTGATCGATCATTTTGTGCGCCAAGTCATCCAAATGGGGTTTCAGACCCCCAACCTGGGGGGCGTCAGCCAGCACTGGCAAATGCAGGTAAATCCCGCCCACCTGCTCAATGTGCGCATCTGGCTGGATATCATCCGGAAAAACCCCGCCCGGACACGGACTCTCCTGTCGGCTTTGATCGTGAACCTGTCCCTGGGAGGGATCTACATTCGCGACACGGACCTGTTTCAAAAGGACGTGAGCGAACTATTGCACGCACCCATCCGACCCGTCTACAACCTGGTCAAGCAACTTGCCAAGCTTTTTCCGGTCTATTTCAATCAGATCGGTGCCGAGGGGCAGCTGCGAGACGTATCCACGGATATTGACGAAATCACGGGCAGAGCAGACCGTTTGATCCATTTTCTACGGAAGCAGAGCCATGTGGAGAGCAACAATGTCATTGTGGGTTTCATCGAAGACATCATGGCATTCTGGAGGACCCTGGACAGGAATCGAATTCGGGATCGCGTACCGCCCGAGATCTTCGAGGCTGTTCCCACAGCAGGCCCCCTGGTGGAGGAAGTTCATCGCATCTTCACAGCGATCTTCGCTTCTCGAACCATCCATCATGCGACGGACCTGCTGGACCTGACCGAATCACAAATCCGTACCCTGATTTGGTCTGTGCCGGACGTTTCCGAGCGGGAACGGCAAAGGGCATTTCTGCTCATCCAGCTCTACCAGCTTCTCCACGAAAAGTATGCCTTGAGTTTCAAAGATCTCCAGGTTCATCTGCAACGGGCTGCGATCATCGGGCTTCCCAACCCTGCCGCCCTCATGGATGCCATGAACCATCCGGACCCTATCGTGAAACTGGGGGCCACCCTGGATTACCTGGAGGAACTCAAGGACGTCGTTCTCAACCCCTCGGAATTGAAAATCCAGGAAAACATCTACTATAAAAGGCACATCGCGGTGGACATACCGTCCATGTACGGCTCGTACAACGAGCGCAAGTTTGATGCGCTGGGGTTGACCTTTCGGTTGGAAAACCTTGCCAATATTCTCTTTGAAGAAATCATCTATTCCTTCAATCTCAGTTTCATCACCCACGCCACCTTTTTCCGTATCGCTCGTGTCTTGCCTTTGTTCATCCGGGCACTGGAGATCGATGGAATCACCTCCAACCGGCTCGAGCGCCAGGAGGAGCTCTTCCAAAAAGCCATCGAGATCCGGCGTTTTTCTCACTCTCAGTACATGGACATCTTCCGGGGATTCTCCGAGGCCATCAAGCAGATCATCCAGACGAACTACCACGCGGTTCACGAAGGAAATCTCGACCTCATTCTAAAGCAGCTGAACGATGACAGCCTGATTCCCCGATATCGCAGGGAGGGGCACGGGGAGTCCGCCACGGAAAGGACTCAGCGGTTGTCTGAAAGCTTCCTGAGGGATTTGATCGCGGAAACCTTCGGCCTCCAGTATTTCGATCATTTCATCAGCAGCATTTTGACCACCCTGGCGACCCAAAAGGAGGAGCTCAGCATTGAGTTGTTGGACCTTCTGCTGAGCTACGATCCGGAGAAAACCATCTCCATGGTGTATGATCCCTATCCCATGTGTTACGACCTGATCCACATGGGTAACAAGGCATACACTCTTGCCAAGCTTCATAATCTTGGGTTCAGAGTCCCACCGGCTTTTGTGATCACAACCGAGTATTTCCGGTGTCGAAGCGTTATCGAGAGCCTTAATCCGCCCAGGGAAGATTTCGAACAGCGGGTGATGGATTACATTGGAAGGCTGGAATGCGAGATGGGACGTCGATTCGCGTGCCCACAAAACTCTCTCCTCCTCTCCGTTCGCAGTGGATCTGCAGTTTCCATGCCGGGAATGATGAACACTTTCCTCAACGTGGGAATCAATGAACAGATCGTGGAAGGGCTCATCGCCCAGACGGGGGAAGGGTGGTTTGCCTGGGACAATTACCGCCGTTTTCTGCAGTCGTGGGGTATGTCCTTCGGGATGCAAAGAAATGAGTTCGATGCCATCATGAACCATTACAAAAAGCGATACCGCAGGCAAGTGAAGCGAGAGTTCCTGCCCGAAGAGATTCGTGAACTCGCCCTTGCCTACCGGCAGGCAATCCTGGATCGCCACATCGATTTTTCCGAGGACCCCAGGGAGCAGCTCTTCACGGCCATCCGGCAGGTGATGGCTTCCTGGCATGCGCCCAAGGCCATCACTTACCGGGAGATCATGGGGCTTTCCGAAAACTGGGGAACGGCGGTGACCATCCAGGCCATGGTGTATGGAAACCTGGACACACGTTCGGGGGCTGGTGTGATGTTCACCCACGACCCCTGGACCTCCGAGGACAAAGTCTCGGTGGTGGGAGATTTCACCCTGGGCAATCAGGGAGAGGATGTCGTGGGGGGATTGGTGAAGACCCTGCCCCTGTCCGAAGTTCAACGCCTTAGTCAGGGGGAACGAAAGGAGCACTCCCTCGAGACCCTTTTTCCCAAAGTTTACCAACATCTGGTCAAGATCGCCAAGGACCTAATTTACGGTCAGAACTGGGCACCCCAGGAAATCGAGTTTACCTTTCAGGGAGACTGCGAGGAGAACGTCTACATTCTGCAGTCTCGCGACATGTCTCCCCGTATCCGTCGGCGTTATCCCGTCTTTCGAACTACCGAAAGACTGCACAGCGCCTATGTGGGCAGTGGGATCGGAGTCAGTGGGGGGGCCTTGTCGGGACTGGCGGCTTTTGACCTGGAATCCATTTCCAGGCTGCGAAAGGAACATGTCGAAAAACCGGTGATTCTCCTCCGATCGGACACTGTCCCCGATGATATCCGGGAGATATCCATTGCAGACGGAATTCTCACAGGAAAGGGAGGGGCGACATCCCATGCCGCCATCGTAGCCCACCGACTGGGCAAGACCTGTGTGGTGGGCTTCAGCAGGATGCGCCTTTGGGAGCTCGACAAAAAATGCACGATTAACGGACACGTGATCCATACGGGAGACACCATCGGGATCGACGGGCGCAGCGGCGCCGTCTACATCGGCTACCACGAGATCGAACACGTGGAGATCGTAAACTAGTACAGCCTGGCAGAAGTGCTCATCCGATCTCTGCAAACAGCATAAAGGGCTGTGCCGGACCTGGGGAAAACAGACGTCCCATTAGAGTGCCGAATTTTCGAAACCTCGTTGAGAATCGGGGGGAAGGACATGACGGGAGAAGAAAGGGTGCTGCCAATGAGGCTTGGAATCAATGGTCTTGGAAGAATCGCCAAGTTGAGCATCTGGCACCATGTAGAACGGCAGAATTTCTCGGAGCTTGTCGTCAACATCGGTAGAGAGGTGGGAACACGCCTCGAAGACATCGCTCACTTCATTGAAAAAGATTCTACCTACGGAGCACTCCACAACTATCTACATGGTTGTCGGGCCCAGAGGGTCATCGAGGAAATTAACGACCGGGACGGAACCATGCGGATCAATGGAGTGAAAACCTCGTTTCTTCGCAAGAGCAGAAATCCCGCTGCCATCGGCTGGCGAGACCACGGAGTCCAACTCGTGGTCGACGCCACGGGTGCCTTCCTGGATCCTACCCCGTCTCCGGACGATCCCAAGGGTTCCTTGCGGGGGCACATGGTGTCCGGCGCCCAGAAGGTCATCCTTTCGGCCCCCTTCAAAATCAAGGACAAGAGCCGAGAGATGCCCGCCGATGCCATCACTACCGTCATGGGAATCAATGATGCCGACTACGATCCCAAACGGCATCTCCTTGTGTCAAACGCCTCCTGCACGACCACCTGCCTGGCTTACATGATGAAGCCCCTGATGGATTATTTTGGGCACAAGAAAATCCTGTCCGCATCCATGACCACGGTGCATGCGGCCACGAGTTCTCAGCAGGTCCTGGACAGGGCTCCCAAAGCAAAAGCTACGGATTTGCGAAAAACCCGCTCCATTCTGAACAACATCATTCTCACCACCACAGGCGCGGCCCAGGCTCTCGGGTTGGTGATTCCAGAGATGAAACGCATCGGTTTCATCGCGGAATCGGTGAGGGTGCCGATCAGCACGGGTTCCCTCATCATCCTCGTAGTGATGATCCAGGACGAAAGCATGAGGAACCCCATCAACCGGGAAAAGATCAACCAGATTTACAGGGATGCCGTGAAACATTACCCGGAGGGGTATCTGGTATATTCCGACGAGCAGAACGTCTCTTCGGACATCATCGGATCGCCGCGGGCGGCTGCTGTCATCGAAGGCCACGAAAACCACACCAGAACCGCAGCGGTTCGCATCGATATGGCACATCTCCTGGATGCGTATACCTATGTGAATTCCCCGGGAAAAACCTCGGCCCCGGGTTCCCTGGAAATCACCCGGACCGATTGGGAAGGAAAAAACACCCACGAACTTCTCCAGGAAGAGAAAACCCTGGAAGTCCCGGTGACCCAGGCGGTGATCTATGGTTGGTATGATAACGAACTGGGAAGCTATACCAATATGCTCGGTGATCGAACGGTGAGTGTCGCTCAGCAGATGTAGGACCGGCACTCGACCCTGTTGCTGGATACCGGGATCTTCGGGAGAAAGGAGTTCCGGACAAATCCCCGAGGTGGGATTTGCCATGAAACCGACAAGACCCGGAAGGTCACCGGGAAGCATGAAGCCGTTAACGCCGGTGGTGCTTCAGGCTGACCGGGTTTTGATGCGGATGGAGCCGGGACGACAATTCAGGCTCAAACGAAAGGAGGAAAATCCATGGCTACCCGTGTGGCAATCAATGGTTTCGGGCGGATCGGCCGTACCATTTTCAAGTCGCTCATTGATCGAAAGATTCCCCTTGAAGTTGTCGCCATCAATGACCTGGGGGAGACCGAGGAGCTCGCTCATTTGCTGAAATACGACTCGGTTCATGGAGTATGGCCCCATGAGGTCTCCTCGATCGCTGGAAACGAGCTCATCGTGGATGGAAAGTCCTTCAAGTGCACGAAAATCTCCGACCCTGCCCAATCCCCATGGCACGAGCTCAAAGCGTTCGTCATCCTCGAGTGCAGCGGAAGGTTCGTCGACCGTGAGAGTTGCCAGAAACATATCACTGCGGGAGCCAAAAAGGTCATTGTTACCGCTCCGGGAAAAGGCATGGATGCCACTTTTGTCATCGGAGTGAACGAGGGAACCTACGACCCGAGGGTTCACCATATCGTTTCCAACGCTTCCTGCACCACCAACTGCCTGGCTCCCATCGTGTCCCAGCTTCATGACCGGTTTGTGATCGAACATGGGCTCATGACCACCATTCACTCGTACACCATGGATCAAAGGCTCCTGGATGCACTTCACAAAGACCGTCGAAGAACTCGCGCAGCCGCCCTCTCGATGATTCCCACCACCACGGGGGCCGCCAGGGCCGTGGCAGAGGTCATTCCGGAAATGAAGGGGAAGCTGGACGGCTTCGCCGTACGAGTACCGACTCCTAATGTCTCTTTGGTGGATTTTGTGTGCCGGGTGGGACAGGATGTTACCAGGGAAGAGGTGAACAAAGTGATGGAGGAAGCCGCCAAGGGTCCGCTCAAGGGTATTCTCCAGTATGTCACCGACTCACTGGTATCCGTGGATTTCAATCACACCTCCTTCTCTTCCAATGTGGACGCTCAACTCACCAGTGTGATCGGGAACCGGATGGTTAAAGTGTGCAGTTGGTACGACAACGAATACGGGTACTCCTCACGAGTGACCGAGCTGGCTGCCATGATGGGGGAAATGCTCGAGTAGACGCTTCGCGGGAAATCAACGGATTTCCAAGAGAGGAGTAGGTTTCATGAAAACCCCGGATGACATCGATCTTGCGCTCAAGAGAGCATTCGTCCGCGTAGATTTCAACGTCCCCCTGGACGCAAACCGTCGGGTGAAAGACGACCTGCGGATACGGGCTGTTTTGCCGACGATACGGAAAATCCTCGACGAGAAAGGTAAAATCATTCTAGCCTCCCATCTGGGGAGGCCCAAAGGAAAACCGGCGGAGGAATTTTCTCTTAAGCCCGTAGGTGTGTACCTCGCAGATCTCCTTAAACTACCCGTTGCCGTGGCATCGGATTGTGTGGGCGAGGAAGTCCGAAAGCAGGTGGAGGGGATGGCACCCGGGCAAATCCTCCTGTTGGAAAACCTCCGTTTTCATCCAGAAGAGGAAAAAAACGATCCGGAGTTTTCCCGCCAATTGGCATCACTGGCCGAAGTTTATGTAAATGACGCCTTCTCCGTTTCCCATCGGGCCCATGCGTCGGTCCACGGGATCACGCGGTTTGTTCCCGTATGCGCCGCCGGCTATCAGCTGGAAAAGGAAGTGAGTTATTTGCAGGAGGTCCTGGAAAACCCCAAAAGGCCTGTGGCCATGATCCTCGGAGGGGCCAAGGTTTCCACCAAGATCGACCTGATCGAGAATCTCGTCACCAAGACCGATTTTCTTCTCATCGCGGGGGCCATGGCCAACACCTTCCTGAAAGCGCAGGGAAAAGGTGTGGGAAAATCCCTGGTAGAGGATGATTACCTGGAAACGGCGGCTCGTCTCCTCAAGAAGGCACAGGCAATGGGGGTCAAGGTGTTCCTGCCGGTGGACGCCGTGGTGGCGCCGTCCCTGGAAGTTTGCGGGACGGTTCGACAGGTGCCCGTGGATCAAGTCCCTCCCGACCTATCGATACTCGATGTTGGGCCCAGAACTCTCGAGGTCTTTCAATCCGTGCTCGGAAACTGCCGAACTATTGTCTGGAACGGACCCCTGGGAGCCTTTGAGACCAGTCCCTTTCACCAGGGGACCTTCGCCCTGGCGGAATTCCTCTCCGACCTCAATGCTCTCACCGTGGTGGGGGGAGGTGATTCGGCCGCGGCCATCCGACAGGCAGGACTCGAAGACAAGGTGAGCTATGTCTCCACGGGAGGAGGGGCGTTCCTTGAAATGCTCGAGGGGAAAACTCTCCCAGGCATCGCCGCTCTGGAGGAATGCCAAAAGCGTTCGGGGAAAGGCAATCTATGAGCTACAGACGATCGATCATCGCAGCCAATTGGAAAATGCACAAGACCGTGGATGAGGCTATCTCCTTCTTGGATGCTTTGCAGAAGCGGATCGGACCCTGCGAAGATCGTGAAGTGGTGGTGGCCCCACCCTTCACTGCCCTGGCGGCGGCAAGATGTGCACTGCAACACCAGAGCGTCAGATTGGCGGCTCAGAATTGCCATTGGGAAGCCAAGGGAGCCTATACAGGGGAGATATCCCCCCTCATGCTCCAGGATCTGGGATGCCGGTATGTGATTGTAGGACACTCGGAACGAAGACATCTTTTCTCGGAAACGGACGACATGGTCCAAAAGAAGGTGGCAGCGGTCTTCGAGCACGGCATGGTGCCGATTTTGTGTGTGGGAGAGGTTTTGGAAGAGCGTGAAGGAGAGAGAACCTTCGAAGTGGTGAACCGCCAGGTGGAATGCGCCCTGGATGGATTGAGCCGCCAGCTTCTCCCTGAGCTCGTCCTTGCCTATGAACCGGTCTGGGCCATTGGAACGGGCAAGACCGCGACCCCGGATCAGGCCCAGGAGGTGCATGCATTCATCCGGGAAAGGCTCTCTTCCCTTTTCGACAAAACCGTTGCAAAGCTTGTCAGAATATTATATGGAGGCTCCGTCAAGCCGGACAATGTGGACGCCCTCATGGCACAGCCCGATGTGGACGGCCTCCTTGTGGGCGGTGCAAGTCTGGAAGTCGTTTCGTTTCAACGGATTGTCCAGTATCGGAATCCTGGAGAATAGAAGGCGAGATGTATACATTCACGGTATTCATCCATATTACGGCCTGCCTGGCGCTCATCCTCATCGTACTGCTTCAGACAGGCCGGGGAGCGGAGATGGGAGCAGCCTTCGGAGGGGCTTCCAACACGCTTTTTGGTGCTTCGGGGGGGTCCACATTTCTGAGCAAGCTCACCACAGCTGCGGCCATCGTTTTCATGCTCACTTGCCTGGGGCTGACATTGTTGTCCGCCGGCCCCAGGACCAGGTCTATCATGGAGAACGTTCCTGTCGAGGTACCTCAGGGTCCTGCAGTGCCGGAGGCCAAGCCCGTTGCCCCGGCAACGGAACAGCCCCGACCTGCGGAACCAGCTCCCGGGACCACCCGCGAGGAGGCGGCATTGCCGCAGGCGCCAGATGCCCAGTCAGCACAACAGAGTACTGTGCCGGGTGCGGATGCAGCCGGGAAGGAACAAAAAGGCCCACCGGCGGACCAGAATGCAGCCAAGAAATCCGGAACACCTCCCACCAAGGGATCGAAGAAGTAGTAACAGGAAGGATTTCCAGGGGGCTGGCATAGGTCAGTTTGGTCTTGTCAAAGCCAACCTTTCGAATATAATGGAAATTGTGCCGAAGTGGTGGAACCTGGTAGACACACCATCTTGAGGGGGTGGCGGGGCGACCCGTGCCGGTTCGAGTCCGGCCTTCGGCACCATCTAATGAAATCAATAAGTTACGAGGCTTTTACCCAAAAAAGCCAAACCAAAAGCCAAACGCGGCATTTACTCGGCCTCCGAAGCGTGAGAAATGCTCGTTTGGCTCGTTGGCTTTTTGGAGCCAAACTCCTTCCCGAGCGTCTTATCCAGGTCCTTCCGTCCTTCTCCCGGTATCCAGTGTCCATACGTTCCGATGGTGATTTCGATGGAGCTGTGGCCCAGTTGCTTCTAGTACAGCACGGCGCAAGTACTCACTCACTTTTTTAGCAGGCGAGAGGGCGGCCTTTGTATGTCCACTTAAAAGGCTTTGCCATCGTCTTGTTGAAGTAGTCAATGAAAGAGAGAATACGCTTGC